>CAZKEX010000468.1:0-3344 GCA_964551895.1 uncultured Caldilineaceae bacterium
GCGAAGCTCTCGGCGTCGGCGCCGAAGTTGCCGAAGCTGGTGGTGATCTTGCCCTCCCGGTCGTAGACGAGGACCCGGTAGAGTTCGGGGTCCGAGGCGTAGACGTTGCCGCTGGTGTCCACGGTGAGGGCGGGCTTGTTGACGATGCCCTGGCTCTCCCAGCCGGGGACGGGCCACTCGGCCAGGGGGACCAGGTCCGGCCCTAGCTGCTGGATGCGCCGGTTCCACGTGTCGGCCACGAAGATGCTGCCGTCGACCGGGGAGACGGCCACGGACGTGGGTTCGTCAAAGCGGCCCAGGATCACACCGCCGCCGCCGATCTGGTCGACATATTGGCCGTCGGCCGTGTAGCGGACAATGCGCTTGTTGCCCGTGTCCGCCACCAGGACGTTGCCGGCGGCGTCCACGGCCAGGCCACGGGGACCGAAGAGGAGCATGGGATCGGTCTGGTCCGCGGCCAGGATGGCGAAGAGGCCCCACTTGGCCAGGAAGTTGCCCTCGGCGTCAAAGACCTGGATGCGCCCGTTCCATGTGTCGCTGACAAAGATGCGGCCAGCCCCGTCGGCAGATTGGCCCACGGCGATGCCCCAGGGTTCGTTGAACTGGCCGTCCCCCAGTTGCAGAGGGCCGCTGCCGTCCGGGTCCACACAGCCGCTGGCCTCGCCTTCGCCCAGGCGACAGGCGCTGCCAAAGCTGCGCAGGAAGGCCCCGTCCCGGCCCAGGAGGACCACCCGGTCGTTGCCCGTGTCGGCGATGGCCCGCACGCCCTCAAGCTCTCCGGTGGCGGGGCCGCCCACGGCCACGGCCCGGGGCTTGACCAGGGGATCGCCGTCATAGACATTGGTGTAGAGGAAGAGGGCCGAGAGATCCGTTTCGGGGATGGCCACGTTGGCGAAGGGGCTTTCGCCGCCCAGGACCGTGGGGACCACGCCCAGATCCCAGATCTGGGCGGCGATGTCCTTGCGCACATACATTTCGAACTCGTGACGGTTGGGCCACTCGGTCAGCTTGCGGTCCGGGTGATTGCGATAGAACCAGATCTGCCACAGACGATCCCGCTTCACCGGGTCGGTCAGGTTGTCCCAGATCTGGGCGAGGCTGAGGCCAGCATAGGCGCCGGTTGCCGGGTCCCACGGACCTTTGTAGCTTTCTTCGGGCCACCAGACCAGACGATAGGTGCGCTTGACATAGTCACGGGCCATGTAGGGGCGTACTTTTTCGTAGTTCTTGGGGCCGACGATCACCACGGGGGCGTTCATGGAGTCGGCGCTGGGGCTTTCGCCGTAGAATTTGTTGTTGGGATAGAGACGCATATACCAGCTCAGGGGCCAGGAGCTGTCGTCGTCATAGGCCACCACGATGTTGCGGTCGCCAACCGTGCGCTCGCTGATCAGATCGATCTCGTTGAGGGCGCGCTTGACATCCGGGGAGGCGTGGGCGTAGACCAGATATTCGTTCACATAGTCGTAGTTGATGTAGGTGAGCAGGTACGAATAGCGCACGGTGAGCAGCATGAGCAGGCTGAGTACGCCCACGGCCAGGATGCGCCCGCTGTTTTTCCAGCCCAGGCTGAGGGCCCGGCTGCCGGCGTAGTAGACCAGCCCCAGGAAGAGGACAAAGGCCAAAACCCATTGGGCGCTGGAGGCCAGGTCGGTCAAGCCGCGCCCGGCAAAGGGGCTGCCCTCGCCCAGCAGGGAGATCAGGAAGATCAGGGCCGGGGGGACGCCGAGTAGCCAGACGCCCCGCTTGGCCTTGGCCTTGGCCCAATCCACCTTGCACAGCAGTCGTCCCAGCCACCAGCCGCCAAAGAGGGCCATGGGCTGGGCCATGTGGACCAACAACCAGGGCATGCGCTCCCCGGCATAGCCGTAGCCGAGCCAGGCCACGAAGACCCACCAAAACAGGAAGACAACAAAGTAGCCCCGCAGCTCCCGGTGGGGCACGCCGGACTCCGCCACGGCGACAGGGTCTTTGCCCGGGACCGGCTTGCCTTTGGCCCCCTGGGCGATGACCCCAGAGGCTACAAAGGCGGGCAGATCTCCTTCTGCAACCGGGTCCCAATTTTTCCCCCACCAGCCGCGCAAGAGCGCGGCGGCCCCGGCCAGGGTGAGGAGGGCGGGCAGGAATTCGTAGATGGTGGTGAGGAGGAAATAGTAGTACCAGGGCTGGCCGCCCCGGGCCACCTCTTGCTGGGAGAGCCAATAGCCCAGGCTGCCGACGACGCCCGTGGCCAGACCGTCACGGGCGTTGGTCAGGAAGGTGGTGAAGAAGAGCAGGGCGATGGCCCAGAAAAGGACCATCAGCCCGGCCCAGTCGCCCAGGGCGAGGGGGGGATCTTTGGGGTCGGGCTTGCGCAGGGCCAGGAACCAGGCCACGGCCAGACCGATGGCGACGATGGTCACGCCTGTCACCAAGCCCATTGAGCGCAGAAAGTCTGTGCTGGTGGCCTTGGCCATGGGATCCCAACCCAGAATGGCGTGGAAGACGGGGGCGGTGAAGGGGATGACCAGGGTGAGCATGATCACGGCGACGTCCGCGGCGGGGCTGCTGAAGATGGACTCGCCTTTGGTGACGGACCGCCAGAGGGCCAGACCGCCCACAAAGCTGCCAAAGATGGCCCCGGTGATGAACTGGTTCTCTTTGGCGATGAAGCCAAAGACCATGCCGGTGACCATCATATAGAGCCAGCGTTTGTCCCGGCCCTCCAGATAGCGGAAGAGGCCATAGGCCCAGATCATGGCGAAGAAGGCGATATAGATGTCGTTGCGGATATAGCGGCTGTGGAAGAGCAGGCTGGGGCTGATGGAAAGCAGGATCCCAGCCATCAGCGCGCCCGTGCGCCCGATCCAGCGGCGGAAGGGATAGGCCATCCAGACCGTGGCGATGCCGGCCAGGGCCGGCGCCAGGCGGGCCGTGGCATCGGTGACACCGAAGAGGAAATAGAAGAGGGCGTTGATATGGAAGAGCAGCGGCCCGTGCATCATGGGATCGTGCTGATAGTTGCCCCGGTCGTAGAGATAGTAGGAATAGATGGCGTGCAGGCTCTCGTCATGGCTCATGGCCCGCACCCCCAGATCATAGAAGCGGGCCACGGCGGTGATGATCAGCAGCACGATCCAGGCCACCAGCTCCCAGTTCAGGGTGAGCAGGGAGGTGAGGGGGCGATCTAGCCAGGATTGGGGTTTGGTTTCAGCGGTTTCCAACATGATATCCTCGGGCAAGTATGTGAACGGTGAATTTGGAATGGACAATGCACAATGCACAATGGGGTGGACTCAAGGGTGTGGCTTATGCGACGATCCGAGCTTAACAACGCACATTGTGCATTGTCCATTGTGCATTGT
>CAZKEX010000469.1:0-3341 GCA_964551895.1 uncultured Caldilineaceae bacterium
TCGTAGCCGCCCTGGGTGTCGATCATGGGCTGCACCGTCACCCCTTGGAAGGCGGCGGCCCCGGCGTGGGCGGTGACCGAGGCCTGGATCTGCTCCACCGCGGCCCGCACACTGGCCCCATCGGCCAAATTGAGGCGCACGCCCCCCACCGCGGCCTTGTGGGTCACGATCTCCGAGTTGAGCTTGACCACGGCGGGATAGCCCATGCGGTCCGCCGCGGCCACGGCCGTGTCGGCGTCAGCGGCCAGGTGGGTTTCCACCGTGGGGATGCCGTAGGCGGCCAGCAGCGCCTTGGACTCGAACTCGGTGAGCAGGGTGCGGCCAGTGTGACGCACCCGCTCCAGGGTCTCCCGCACCTGCTGGCGGGCGGCCAGGGTCTCGTCGCTGGCCGCGGGGAAGGTGGGGGTTTCGTAGAGGCTGCGCAGATTTTCGCTGTACTGCCACATATAGTTGAAGACCCGGGCCGCCGTGTCGGGATAGGTGAAGGTGGGGATGCCCGCCCGGTTGAGGATGGCCTGGCCGGCGGCCACATCCGCCCCGCCCATCCAACTGGCCAGGAGGGGTTTGGTGGGCGGAGTTTTGATCACGGCCCGCAAGGCGTCCGCGGTCTGGGTGGGGTCGGTGCTGTCCTGGGGGGCCAGGATCACCAGCACGCCGTCAGTGTTGGGGTCGGCGGTCACGGCCTCCACGGTGTCGGCATAGCGCTTGGGGTCCGCCTCGCCCTGGATGTCGATGGGGTTTTGGTGGGCCCATTCCACGGGCAGAAAGCCGTCCAGCTTGGCCGTGAGTTCCGGCGAGATGGGGGTGAGGCTGCCGCCGTGCATGAGCAGGGCGTCCGTGGCCAAAATGCCCAATCCGCCGGCGTTGGTGACGATGGTCAGGTTGGGGCCTTTAGGCCGGGGCTGCTTGGAGAGCACCTCGGCCATGTAGAAGATCTCCGACAGATCCCGCACCCGCAGCACGCCGCTGCGCCGGAAGGCAGCGTCCAGCACATCGTCGCTGACCGTAAGCTGGCCCGTGTGGGAGACCGTGGCCCGGGCCGCGGCCTCTGTGCGCCCGGATTTGATCACAATGATGGGTTTGGAGAGGGAGACCTCCCTGGCCGAGGAGAGGAAGCTGCGGGCGTTGCCGATGTTCTCCATATAGACCACGATGGCCTTGGTGCGGGGGTCTTCGCCCAAATAGTAGATCAGGTCGCCCCAGTCCAGATCCAGCATGGTGCCCACGGAGACAAAGGCGCTGAAGCCCACATTCTCCCGGAAGCTCCAGTCCAGCACCGCGCCCATCAGCGCGCCGCTCTGGCTGAGGAAGCCCACGTTGCCGGGCCGGGCCATGCCCTTGGCAAAGGTGGCGTTGAGGCCGCTGACCGGGTTCATCAACCCCAGGCTGTTGGCCCCCAAGATGCGCAGATTGCCCCGGCGCGCCCGGGTCAACACCTCCTGCTCCAGGCGGATGCCCTCGACCCCGGCCTCCTTGAAGCCCTTGGCCACCACCACCGCCCCCTTCACCCCGGCGGCCACACACGCCTCCACCAGATCCGGCACGGACGCCGCGGGGGTGACCAAAATCGCCAGATCGATGGGGTCCGGCACGGCCTTGATGGTGGGGTAGGCGCGCACGCCCAGCACATTGGCCCGCTTGGGGTTGACCGGATAGACCGTGCCGCCAAAGGGGCTGCTGATCAGGTTCCACAGGATGGTGCGGCCCACACTCTCCGCCCGCTCCGTGGCCCCGATCACCGCCACGGTCTTGGGCTTGAAGAGTACATCCAGGGGGTGGGCCGGGGCTTGGAGGCTGAAGGGGAGCTTTTCGATCTGCATGGGGTCTCTCCGGGATGGGGCGTGAAAAAAGATGGGTTGGGCTGGCGAAATTGTATGGTCATTATAGCACGGATTGGCGGATTGGGTTCTGGACAAAGGGTGGGGCTGGGGGCATAATTCTGGGGGCGGGACGACTCCGCTGACGGCGGCGGGCGCAGCGGCAGCGTCACCGGGCTGTCCGCGGATTGGGGCCTTCGACAAGATCGGGTCAACGCCGTCACCGGGCAGGGGCGGGGCGGCATAGGGCTGGTTAAGATAATGATTTTGCAAACATTTCAAAGTGGTTATGATTTGGAGCAGAGAATGAAAGATCTAGTTTTCGAATTAGTCATTCCCGTGACAATCTCTTTCATCTTTGGGTGGCTTCTGACGACAAAACCAACTATCCTCATCCGCCTTCTGACGGCACAATTTGACGTCAACGATACCCATGAGTCAAGATCGCCCACTCAAGAGAACATATTTTGGGCTCGAACCGATCCCGTAGTATGGGCGGCGAAGTATCCGGTGCAAGCGCAATTGTTCCAAGTGGCGGGGTATATCGCCTACTCGGTTGCTGGATTAGGTGCACTTTTTGTGATTACGGACGTGTTCGCCTTGCTCTTTTAGCTACATGGCACAGGCGGATTCGCGCTTTAGAATCAGGGGGGCGAGCTATGATTGAAGATAGCGTCCAACCCATCAACTCACTGGCCACGGACGCCAGCGGACAGCCCATCCCCAACAGCACCGTGGGCGACTCCGCTGGCGGCGGCGTGCGCGGCGGCAGCGTCACCGGGCTGGGCGCGGATTGGGGCCTTCGGTGAACTCAGGTCAGCGCCTTCACCGGCAAGGGATTGGATGGCACGGGGCTGACGTTACATATTGAATAGGATGTGCTTGATCCTTCACACCCATTATTGGAGAGTCTCGATATGACCTTTGGCCTATTCGCAGCGATGATAGTTTCATTTGGAGCAAATTACTGGTTTCAAGGCTTTCTTTACAAAAGATTTAGAGACAAGTATTTTCTTCGACTTTGGCTTTCATATGTTGCTGGATTCATCATGCTTCTTGTGTGCCTATGGCTTTTTAACTTTGGCACTACTCTTGAAATGCTGCTACTTTCCAGTATAGTGGCTATTATCAATATCCAATTGCACAGGGTATTAACAGTTTATGTCTGGGATAAGCCTACACGTTTGTGACCTTTCCTACCTGCATAGCGACCACCAGCCCATCCCCAACAGCACCGTGGGCGACTCCGCTGGCGGCGGCGTACGCGGCGGCAGCGTCACCGGGCTGGGCGCGGATTGGGGCCTTCGGTGAATTCGGGTCAACGCCTTCAGCGGCAGGGGCAGACTCAAAAAACACATGTTCTTTTTCCGATTGACACCCACCTCATTTTCTTGTATTCTTGAGCCACCATGAACATCCACGACAGCGGCTACAAACGGCTCTTCAGCAACAAGACCATCTTCCGCCAACTCATGCAGACCTTTGTCACCGAACCCTGGGTCAAGGATCTGGACTTCGAGCAGG
>CAZKEX010000470.1:0-3321 GCA_964551895.1 uncultured Caldilineaceae bacterium
CGACGCCGACAAATTACTCCTTACTCCTTACTCATTTCATCACCACCACCCTAACCATGCCAACAACTCTTGACCACGCCCGCCAGCTTGATGCCCAAGATCCCTTGGCCGATTTTCGCCAGCGCTTTGCCATCGCGGACCCGGATCTGATCTATTTGGACGGCAATTCCTTGGGCCGTATGCCCGTGGCCGCGCCGGAGTTGGCCGGGGATCTGGTGCAGCGCCAGTGGGGGGAGCGGCTGATCCGCAGTTGGAACGAGGGCTGGTGGGAGGCCCCCCAGGGCATCGGGGCCAAGATCGCCCGGCTGATCGGCGCCCAGGCCGACGAGGTGATCCTGGCCGATTCCACGTCGGTCAACCTCTTCAAGCTGGCCGTGGCCGCCCTGCGCGCCCGCCCGGACCGCACCCGCATCCTCACGGACGACCTCAACTTCCCGTCGGATCTCTATGTGCTGGAGGGCATCGCCGATCTGTTGGGCGGACGCCACCGGCTGGAGATCCTGCCTTCGCCGGATGGGATTCATGGTCCGGCCCAGGCTATTGTGGACCGGGTGAACGGCGAGACGGCTCTGGTCACGCTCTCCCACACGGTTTTCAAGAGCGGATATATGTACGACATGGCCGCGATCACCCAGGCCGTGCATGAGGTGGGCGGGTTGACTTTGTGGGATCTCAGCCATTCTGTCGGCTCCGTGCCCGTGGATCTCAACGGGGCCGGCGCGGATCTGGCCATCGGCTGCACGTACAAATATCTCAATGGCGGGCCGGGCGCGCCCGCCTTCCTCTACGTGCGCCGGGCGTTGCAGGAAGTCTTGGGCAACCCCATCTCCGGCTGGCTGGGCCGGGCCAACCCCTTCGATTTTGGCCTGGACTATCGACCGCAGACGGGGATTCGCCGCTTTCTGACCGGCACACCGCCCATGCTCTCCTTGGCATTGATCGAGCCGGGGGTGGATCTTCTTTTAGAAGCCGGGATGGATCGGGTGCGGGCCAAATCCGTGGCCCAGACAAACTATTTGATCGACCTCTGGGCGGCGCAGTTGGCGTCTTTGGGTTTCACCCTCAATTCGCCCAGAGACGCACGCTGGCGGGGATCCCATATTTCATTGGGCCATCCCGACGGGCTGGCCATCGACTTGGCCATGATCAACCACATGAACATCATCCCCGACTTCCGCGCCCCGGACAACATCCGCCTGGGGATTGCGCCCCTGTACACCCGCTTCGCCGACATCCACGAGGCGGTCCAACGCATGGCCCGCATTGTGGAGGATGGGCTGCACCTGCCCTATCTACGGCCCGACGGCGGCCCGGCGGTGACGTAATACACGGCTCGCTCCCACGCAGAGCGTGGGAACGAGTCATCGAGTTCTGTTCTCGGAGAAAGTTTCATGTTGATTCCCCTTGAAAAACGCCCCCGCTCGGTCTCTTTGGCTGTGATCCGCCATCCCCGAAACGACACCATTCTGGCCGTCTGTTTTCATCGTCACGACACGGGCCAACCCTACTATCGCCCGGCCGGGGGTGGCATTGAGTATGGAGAGACCAGCCGGGCCGCCGTACACCGGGAGGTGCGGGAAGAGCTGGGTGTGGAGGTCGAATCCCACCGGCTCTTGACTGTGGCCGAGAATATCTATCGCAACGAACGGGACCAGGTGGCCCACCAGATCATGTTTCTGTGGGAGGTCTCCTTTGTGGACCCGTCTCTCTACGAACGGCAGATCTTCATTGTCAACGACACCAACCCGCCGCCCTTGGAGGCCCACTGGGTCAGCCCGGTGGATCTGGCGCGCCGGGGTATCCATCTCTTTCCAGCCGCCCTGCGCGAGGCCCTATGATCTACGAAACATGGCGTGACGACATCCTGCTCTCCACCGACCCGGCCCGGCTGGATCTGGCGGCCATCTTTGCCTTTCTCAAGACCACCTATTGGGGCGCAAATGTGAGCCAAGCCCAGGTGGAAACCAGCCTGGCCCATTCCCTCTGCTTTGGTCTCTATCACAACGACGCCCAGATCGGTCTGACCCGGGTGGTCACAGACTATGCCACGACGGCCTATCTGGCCGATGTCTATGTGCTGCCCGAATATCAGGGGCGGGGGCTGGGCAAGTGGATGCTCGCCGAGGTGGTGAACTTTGAGCCCTTTCAGGATCTAAAAAATTGGCTGCTCTACACCCGTGACGCCCATGGCCTCTATGCCACCCAGGGTTTCACGGTCCCGTCCGACCCCAGCCGCCTCATGGTGCGGGGCCGCGTGCGCCCGGCTCAACCATGACCGACCCACACACGGTCTCCGCCTCTGCGCCCGGCAAAGTCATCCTGGTGGGCGAACACGCCGTGGTCTATGGCCGTCCGGCCATCGCCGTGCCCGTGTGGGATGTGCTGGCCCATGCCGCCATCTCCCCGGCGGACCCCGGCGCCGGCTGCACCCTCCACGCGCCGGATCTTGGCCAACTTTTGCCCCTGGCCGATGCCCCCCTTGACAATGCCCTGGCCCTGGTTTTGCGGCTGACCTTGGCCCACCTGAGTCTCCCCCCCTCTCCAGATTGGACCATCACGGTCACCAGCCAGATCCCGATTGCCAGCGGGTTGGGCAGCGGCGCGGCCTTGGCCACGGCCTTGGTGCGGGCGGTCTTTGCCAAAGTTGGCAAAACAGCACAGCCCAGCGTGGTCAGCGACCTGGTTTTTCAGAGCGAGACCCTCTATCACGGCACGCCCAGCGGCATCGACAACACGGTGGTCGCCTTCGGGCAACCGGTCTGGTTTGTGAAGGGAACGTCGCCGGTCGCCTTTGTGCCCCGGCTGCGCTTTGCCCTGGCCATCGCCGACAGCGGCATTTCCGCCCCCACCGTGGAGACCGTGGGGGATGTGCGCCGCTCTTGGCAGGTAGACCCGGCGGGCTTTGAAGCGCGCTTTGACCGCATGGGGGCGATTGCGGCCCAGGTGCGGGGGTTGATGGCCCAGCCCGGCGGAGAGGTGGGGCGTTGGCGGGCTTTGGGCGGACTCTTCCGGCGCAACCAGCAACTGCTGGCCGAGATCGGGGTCAGCTCCGCGCCCTTGGAGAGGTTGATTCAAGCAGCCCAGGCCGCGGGATCCTTCGGGGCAAAACTGAGCGGGGGAGGACGGGGCGGCAACATCATCGCCCTGGTAGACCCGGCCAACCCCCAGCCGGTGATCGACGCCCTCACCGCCGCCGGGGCCAGACGGGTGATCGTAACGACCGTGGGAAAAGAAGAGATTTAACCGCAGAGGGCGCGGAGGAGACGCGGAGAGGCGCAGAGAATTTTTGATTTTCTCTGCGCCTCTCCGCGTCTCCTCCGC
>CAZKEX010000471.1:0-3320 GCA_964551895.1 uncultured Caldilineaceae bacterium
AAAACGGATCTTTTTGATCCAAAGAAAGATCCGTTTTTAATCCGTCGCATCCGTTCAATCCGCGTTCTATTTTTAGGAGAATCCATGTCCCAAGAAGCCCTGTCCCTGATTGTCGATGGCATTATTGCCGAGTTTGAGGTCACGAATCAACTGCGGGATGAAACCTTGAGTCGCAGCCGCACGTTGATCCGGTCGTGCGCCCACAGCATCCGGGCCATCCACCGCCACGAGCTGGACGAGGCCGCGGGGATGTTGGCCGAGGCTAGAGCCGCGGCCGCGGCGATGGTTGAACCCCTGGCCGACCACCCGGATCTCTACTACACCGGCTATACCCAGGACGCCCTCAAGGAGGTGGTGGAGGCCCACCTGGTCTACGCCTTTGTCACCGGCGGAGCGTTGCCCCAGCCGGCAGATCTCCACGTCACCGGGGCCACCTTTTTGAAAGGATTGGGGGAGGCCGCCACGGAGATGCGCCGCTTTGCCCTGGACCTGATCCGTCGGGGCGAGGTGGAGGCCGCCGAACCCTACCTGGCCCGCATGGACGACATCTACAGCCTCATGGTCACCGTGGACTTCTCCGACGCCATCACCATGGGCCTGCGCCGCCAGACCGACGTCCTGCGCAGCGTCCTCGAGCGTACCAGGGGCGACCTCACCATGTCCATGCGCCAAGAACAGATGCGCCGCACCCTGCGCGACTTCGAGACCCGCCTGGGCATGGACGCGGGCGGGGACGGTGTGGGGTTTGAAGAAGCCGAAGAAGAGGAAAATGGTTAATGGTTGATGGTTAACGGTTAATGGTTAACTGAGGTCGCATGCGCCCGTCAACCATTAACCATTAACCATTAACCGTTAACCATTAACCATTGATCATGCCAAAAGACCGCTCCCTCGTCCGTGCCTCCGACATCGGCTTCTGGGCCTATTGCAACCGGGCCTGGTGGCTGGCAAATGTGGCCGATGCCCAACACGAAAAGCCCGAAGTCCTGGACCGGGGCGACCGCGTCCACGTTGCCCACGGACGCCAGGTGCGCCGATCCATGCAGCTCAACCAATGGGCCATCCTGCTCATGGCCGCCGGGCTGATTTTGGCCGGGGTGGTGTTGATTGGGTGGGTGGTGTGGGGGTGAACGCAGCACATGCTCGCTCCCACGCTCTGCGTGGGAGCGGTCAACCGGCGCTCTGCGCCGAGGGACGCAGAGCGTCCACCTGTGTTCCCACGCGGAGCGTGGGAACGAGAACTGACCCGCCTGGATTCCGAACAACCCAACCACTCCCATCGACCCAACAATTTCAATTTTCAATTTTCAATTCAGAATTCCTAACCCCAACCCTATGCCAAATACACCCACCACCACCCAACCCACTCTAAATTCCTCCCTCGCCACCCTGGCCCAGGAGATTCTGCGCAAGGCCGAGGCGGCCAAGCTGGACCGCAAGCTGTTGCTGCGGGAGGAGCGCAATATCCGCCAGCCGGATTCGTGGCTGATGGAGCGGGCCTGGCAGGTGCTGGCCGACGCCGGGGCAGACCCGGAGATCGGCGAGGCCGCCCTGACCGCGGCGACCTTGGCCGAGGCCAGCCAGCCCCTGGCCGTGCCCCAAGCCCTCTATCGCCTGGCCCAGCATCTGCCCAGGGGGAGCAACCCGGCCCAGCGCGCCTTTGTCCAGGCGCGCCTGGAACGCTTGCGCTATAGCCTCTTCACCCCTTGGGTGGCGGACGAGCATGTCTTTGCCGAGCGGCTGCTCTTGGCCGGGGCCACGGCCGCCCAGGTGGGGGCGGAGTCCTTCGCCTTTGCCTGTCTGGAGCGGCTGGACCAGGTGCGCTTTATCTGGCGGCGGGTCTTTGCTATGCCCGAACTACGGGCTTTGCTGGCCGAGATCGTGGCCCTCACCCCCCTGCACCCCCTCACCGTGGGGCTGATCCGCTCGGCCATCCCCCGGCATGACGAGGCGGGCGCTCACTTTTTGCAGTCCACGGCTGCCGTGGCCGCCACCTATGTTGAGGCCACCGGCGCTTTCCCCGCCCGCCGGGTGCTGCAACGCTGTGTGGACACCGTGGCCCACACCACCCTGATCAGCCTGATCTCCCGCCGCTGCGCTGCCTCGATCTTTGCCAGGGCTGGGCGCATGGCCGATGTCCACGACCAGGTGGTCACCATCGCCACCATCCAAGAGGCCCACCGGGAGAGCGGCATCCGTTCCCGCACCCGGGACGCGGACGACATGCTCCTGCGCCAGGTCAGCCGCTCTCGGGCCAACACGGATGTGGATTTCCAGGTCTATACCCTGCAAGAGGCCCTCAGCGCCCTGCCCGCGGACGATGTGCGAGGCGTGGATAACCCGGAGCTGGACGGCCTGTTGGAGATGTTGGTGCAGCTCGGCGTGCGCAGCGACGGCTGGACCGCGGCCAGCACCGCATCCACCCTGATCGGTGTGGGCGCGCTCAAACAGGCCGTGCGGGTGGTGGACAAGATCGCCGTGGACGACGCCACCCGCAGCGAAGGGGTGGTCTCCCTGGTGCGGGGGCTGTTGGCTGCGGACGAGGAGATCACGGCGGATTTGGAGGTGGACAAGGCCCTGGCCTGGCTGCGGGCCACCGACGACCGCAACCTGGAACGAATCACCATTTGGGGGCTGGCCGAGGCCTTTCTGCACCATCGTCAGCCGAAGAAGGCATTGGCTCTACTGCCCCAAAGAAGTAAACCGGGCCTTGTCTATCGTTTTCGAAAAAATATGCAAAAGTTTGTGGACGAGGAAGATTTGCGGGAGGATCGGATACGGCTGGAAGCCGCACTGTTGGGTGTCGGGGGCGCAGGGGGGGGTGAGGGGGAGTCGGTGATGGTGGCGGACGACCTCTTTGAGCGGGTGCGCACCTGGGCGCCCAAGCTGCTGGAAGGCGAGGCCCTGGTCACCTATTACGCCCGGCTTTTGGATGCCCTGCTGCGCACGGAGCAGTTAGGCATGGTGTGGCGGCTGCTCCCGGATGTGGTGGACGGCTTGGTGGGCGTGGGCGGCAACAAACACGCGGTGCGGGCCAACGAACTGGCCCAAATGCTGGCCCCCCTGCTCTTGATCGAAGGCCCGGACCGGCCCCAGACGGACAAGGCCCTGCGCACCTTTGTGGACACCCTGTGGCAGGCCAACGCCAAGCTGGGCATCTGGCAGGCCGTCTACAGCATCGGCGGCATCCTGCCCCTGGTCCTGGCCCTGGACGGGGCCGAGCGGGTCACCGCCATCGCCAGATTTGTGGCGGAGAACGGCGGCGGCTGGGGGCAGATTGTGGACAAGGTGGTGCGCACGGGTCCGCATGAGCGGGTGGA
>CAZKEX010000472.1:0-3316 GCA_964551895.1 uncultured Caldilineaceae bacterium
GTTGGTTGGTTGGTTGGTTGGGGGATTGTACCTAATTGTTGCTGTGAAATCAATTGGGGGTGAACATGCCCAAAAAGCAGATTGCCGATTCAGCAAATAATTGTGAACCGTATTGACTTTTCGGCAAAATCCAGTATACTGAATTTCTACCCTCTGCCTCAGTTTGCCGGGGTTCTTTTTCCCGGCTCTTTCCCAACCCTTCTTCTATGAATCAACCGAGCGAACTGGATCGTCAGATCATCATCAGCCTGAACCAGGATGCCCGGCTGTCCAGCGCCGAGCTTGCCCGGCAGTTGGATGTGCCAGAGCGCACAGTGCGCTATCGCATCACCCGCCTGATCGAAGAGGATGTGATCCGCCCGGTGGCTGTGGTCAATCCAGCCGCTTTTGGGTATAAATTGGTCATCGATGTCTTTTGCGAAATTGACACCGCCCGCCAAACAGAGATCGTGACCTTGATCCAGGCCATGCCCGAGGTCTCGTATATCGCCTTTGCCACGGGGGATCAGGACATCAGCTTTCAGGCCCTCTTCAAAAACAGCGAAGCCATGCACCACTTTATCACCGAGCGGCTGCGCCACATCCCCGGCATTGGCCGCACCCGCACAGTCCTGGTCCCCCGCATCGTCAAAGACACCCACCGCTGGCTCCCCCCCGCCGAGGACTTCGAGCCGGACGGGGGGTAGGGGGATTGGGGATTGGGGATTGGGGAAACTCCCAATCTCCTGCCCCAATCAACCATCCAATCAACCATCCAATCAACCAATGACTCTGCTACAAAAAGCCAATTTTCACCGCAAAGACGCCAAGGACGCAAAGATTTCAAGGAAGATTGAGAAGAGAAATCTTGTTTTTCTTTGTGTTCTCTGCGCCTTTGCGGTGAATTTTTAGTTTTTGCAGCGGAATCACCAATCAACCAACAAACCAACCAACAAACCACCCAACCAACCACCCACCCACCCACCGCCCCACGAGGTCGCCGTGCCAGAATTTGCCGTCGAACTACAAGATGTGGTCAAGCGCTTCCCCTCGCCCGAGGGGGGCGAGGTGACCGCAGTCAACCATGTGAATATGCGCATCCGCAACGGGGAGTTTTTCTCCCTGCTCGGCTCGTCTGGGTGCGGCAAGACCACCTCCCTGCGCATGATCGCCGGGTTCGAGTGGCCCACGGAGGGCGAGATTGTGATTATGGGCCAGGCAATGGGTCGCACGCCCCCCTATGCTCGACCCGTCAATACCGTCTTCCAAAGCTACGCCCTCTTCCAACATATGACCGTCTTTGACAACGTGGCCTTTGGGCTGGAGATGGAGAAGGTCAGCGGGGCGGAGATCAAGCGCCGGGTGGGGGAGGCCCTGGAGATGGTGCAGTTGGGGGGGATGGGGGCACGCAAGCCCAAACAGCTCTCCGGCGGCCAACAACAGCGCATCGCCCTGGCCCGGGCCTTGGTCAAACGGCCCACGGTGTTGCTCTTGGACGAACCCCTGGGCGCGCTGGATCTGAAGCTGCGCAAGGAGATGCAGATCGAGCTCAAAGCCCTGCAGATGCAGGTGGGCATCACCTTTGTCTATGTCACCCACGACCAGGAAGAGGCCCTGACCATGTCCGACCGCATTGCGGTGATGAGCAAGGGGGTGGTGGTGCAGGTGGGGACGCCGGTGGATATCTACGAGCGGCCCACCTCCCGCTTTGTGGCGGATTTTATCGGCGAGACCAACTTTTTGGAAGGCACTGTGGCGGCTTTGGAGGGCCAAAGCGCCACGGTGGATGTGCCGGGGCTGGGGGGCGAGGTGCTGGGGCTGGCCCAGGGGGATCTGCGCGTGGGCCAGGCGGTGACCGTCTCTGTGCGCCCGGAGAAGATCCATGTGGCCGATGCCGGCCGTTTCCACACCAACCATTTCTCTGGGCAGATCGTCAACACGGCCTATTTCGGCTCGGACACCCGGCTGATCTTGACCTGTGGCGACGGGGTGCGCCTGAGCGTGTGGGAGCAGAACAAGATCTCGATTGTGGATCCATCTGTGCTGCACGTCACCGGTCGAGATGTCACCGTGACCTGGATGCCGGAAAACGCCCTGGTTCTGCCCGCGTGATGGAGGCGCGCTGCTTATGACTGTCACATCTCAACCCCAACCGAAAAAACAACGGGGTTCCTGGCTGCAAGGGCTGCGGGAGATCCCGTCTCTGCAAGGGCTGGCGCTGATTTCGCCCACCATGCTCTATCTGCTGCTCTTTTTGGTGCTGCCCCTGCTCCTGGTGGTGATCCTCAGCTTTATGACCCGGGGCCCCTACGGCAACGTGGTCTACACCTTCACGGTGGAAAACTACATCCGGCTGATGGACACCCTCTATCTGCGGGTGGTGGGCTATTCGGTCTATGTGGCCGGGGGCACAACGATCTTCACCATTCTGATCGGCTATCCCTTGGCCTACTTTATTGCCCGATCTCCGGCCAAGCAGCGCTCAACCTGGCTTTTCCTGATTCTAGTTCCTTTTTGGACCAACTTTATCATCCGCATCTATGCCTGGATCATGATCCTGCGCACAGAGGGGCTGCTCAACACCTTCTTGCTCAACATCGGGCTGATCCACGAACCGCTCAACATTCTCTACACCCCGGCGGCGGTGCTGATCGGCATGGTCTACGAGTTCTTGCCCTTCATGGTGCTGCCCCTCTACACGTCCTTGGAGAAGATCGACCTCTCCCAGCTTGAGGCGGCGGCGGACCTGGGGGCCAAGCCCTGGCGGGCCTTCCTGCGGGTGACGTTGCCCCTGAGTATGCCCGGGGTGATCGCCGGGTCGATCCTGGTCTTTATCCCGGCCATGGGCATGTTCGTGGTGCCGGATCTGATGGGCGGGGCCAAGACCGTGCTGGTGGGCAATGTGATCCGCAACCAATTCCTCACGGCCAGGGATTGGCCCTTTGGGGCGGCGGCCTCCATGCTCCTGCTCTTGGGCACCCTGGCCTTTACCCTCTTCTACACCCGCAAGGGCGGTCTCGACGAGGATCTGCTGGTATGAGCGAAAAGAAACCTTCCCTGGGTCTGCGCATCTACGCCTTCTTGGCCTTTGCGTATATCTATCTGCCCATTCTGATCCTGATCATCTTCTCCTTCAACACCCAGAAGCTCAACGTGCGCTGGGAGGGTTTTACCCTGGCCTGGTATGGGGAACTCTTCCGGGACGCCAATGTGTTGGAGGCCCTGCGCAACTCCCTGATTGTGGCGTCCATTTCGACATTGGTGGCCACGGTCATCGGCACAATGGCGGCCCTGGCCCTGCAACGCTACAGCTTCCGGGGCCGCAGCGCCTCCGAAA
>CAZKEX010000473.1:0-3239 GCA_964551895.1 uncultured Caldilineaceae bacterium
AGACCCCGGCGCTGGGACCGGGCGCCCATCGTATCGTCGCCTTCACGTGAGTGATTGCCCAATCTTCCAGGAAGCTGTCAGCTTCCTGGAAGATGAACCTGACAAAGGAGACCATCATGCCAATCTGGATAAATGCCCAAGAAATTGAGGCCCTGCTGACCATGGACGAGGCCATCACGGCCGTGGAGGAGGGGTTCCGCCAACTGGCCCTGGGCGATGTGGCCATGCCCCAGCGCGTGGGGATCGCCGTGGCCGAGAAGGGGGGCTGGGGCGCGGCCATGCCGGCCTATGTGGGCGGAGGTATTGACGGCCTGGGCCTGAAATTGGTCACCATCTATCCCAACAACCCGGCGCGCCACGGCCTGCCGGCCATCCTGGCCACCCTGCTTCTTCTGGACCCCCACTCCGGCCAGTTGCTGGCGGTGATGGACGCCGCGGCCCTGACCGCGGTGCGCACAGGCGCGGCCAGCGGTGTCGCCACCCGCTATCTGGCCCGGCAAGACGCGCAGACCGCCCTGATCTTCGGCCCAGGGGTGCAGGGTCGGGACCAATTGGCCGCAGTGTGCGCCGTGCGCCCCATCCAACAGGCGTGGGTGGTGGGACGGCGGCCAGAGAGCGCCGCGGCCTTTGCCCGTGAGATGAGCCAGCGTCTGGGTCTGGCGGTCGAGGCCACCCAGGATGTGCAGGCCGCGGTCCAGGCCGCGGATGTGATCGTGGCCGCCACCAGCGCCAACGACCCCCTGTTCGATGGTCGCTGGCTGCGCCCCGGCGTGCATATCAACGGGGTCGGCTCCCACACGCCCACGGCCCGGGAGGTGGACACGGTCACTGTACAGCGGGCCAAGGTGGTGACGGATCAGACATCCGCCTGCCTGGCCGAGGCCGGGGACCTGATCATCCCAATTCAAGAGGGGGCCTTCACCGAGGCGCAGATCCACGCCCAGTTGGGCGAGATCGTGGCCGGGCTGCGGCCTGGGCGCACGGACGACGGCCAGATCACCTTCTTCAAATCGGTCGGCCTGGCCATCCAGGATGTGGCCGTGGCGGCCGCCATCTACCGCAAAGCCGTGGCGACGGGCAAGGGGCAGGGGCTGCAATGAGGCATGATGGGCAAATAACGCATCGATCTGGGGTGAGATTGAGAGATTGGGAGATTAGGAGATTAGGAGATTGAGAGATTATGTCGTGGCCAATCGCCCAATCTCCCAATCTCCCAATCTCCCAATCTCCCAATCTCCCAATCTCCAGCCCTAAACGACAAGGAGCAGCCCATGACCGACATTACCCGGCAACGGGTCGAGCAGGTTTTTGAAACGTTCCATGCCAAGGATCTGGCGGCGGCGCTGGCCTGCTTTGCCGAGGACGCGGTCCTCTTTGACCCCCACTATCCTGTGCCGGAGATGCGGGGCAAGGCCGCCATCCGCCGGGGGCTGGCGTGGGGGTTGGGCAACATGGAGCAGCCCGGCTTCGCCATCCGCCAGCTGTGGATCGACGGCGAATCCGCCGTGGTGGAGGTGGACACCCACCACATCTTCCGGGGCGGGCTGGCGCTGGACTTCCCCCAGGTCTTCGTGATCGAGACTCGGGACGGCCTGATCACCCGGCTGCAAGCCTATGTCCCCTATGGCCCGCCCGGCATCGGCGGGCTGCTGACCAAGATCACCCGCATTCTATGGAAAGTACAGGACAAACTCAGATGAAGACAAAGAGAGAGATCCGCACTGACACCGCGCCGGGGCCCCGAGGTCCCTATGCCCAGGCCATTTTGGCCAGCGGTCCCCAGCTTTTTGTGGCCGCCCAGGGGCCCTTCGATCCTGCCACCGGCCAGGTCGTCGGCGAGACCTTCGAGGCCCAGGTCCGCCAGACCTTTGAGAACGTGCGGGCCGTGGTCACCGCGGCCGGCGGCAGCATGGCGGACGTGGTGAAAGTCACCGTCTTCCTGGCCGACTGGCAGGATTTTGGGGCCATGAACGCCATCTACGCCGACTTTTTCCCTCAACCCTATCCGGCCCGCACCCCGGTGCAGATGACCCTGCCCGTGGGCCGGATCATGGTGGACGCGGTGGCGGTTCTGGCTGACAAGGAAGGAAGCGAACAATGAACCCAGAAATCAGCACAGAGATCAACGCCGCCCAACTGCACGCCGACAGCACGGTGATCGATGGACTCAACGCCAGCTATTTTCTGGACCAACGGGTGCTGGAGCGGCTGCACCGGGGCGGCGTCACCGCGGTCAACGCCACCATCGCCGCCTGGCACGGCCCAGCCGAAACCTTGCAGCTCATTGCCAGCCTGACCCAGCTCATGGCCGAACGGGCCGACATCGTCATGCCCGTGCAGACCGTGGCCGACATCGCCACGGCCAAGGCCAGGGGGCGGGTGGGGCTGATCCTGGGTTTCCAGGACACCGCGCCCATTGGCGACGACCTGGGCATGTTGGCGACCTATCACCAGTTGGGCGTGCGCATCATCCAACTGACCTACAACGACGCCAACCTGGTGGGGGCCGGCTGCCAGGCCCCGGAAGACACGGGCCTGACCCCCTTTGGCCGGGAGGCGGTGGGGGAGATGAATCGACTGGGCATATTGGTGGACCTCTCCCACTGTGGCCCGGCCACAACCCTGGACGCCATCGCCTGTTCGCAAAAACCGGTGGCCATCACCCATGCCAACGCCCGCCGCTTCTTCGACCATCCCCGCAACAAGAGCGATGAGGCCATCCGGGCCTTGGCCGAACGGGGGGGCGTGATCGGCGCGGTGGCCTTCAGCGGCCTGTTGACCCGGCGCATCCCGGCCACCCTGGCCGACTACATCGCCGCCATCGACGATCTGGTGGCGATGGTCGGCGTGGACCATGTGGGGCTTGGCCCGGATTTCATGGAAGAGATGCCAGCCGAGGTGGTGGCCCAGGTCTTGAAGGGGTTGCCGCCGGAGATTCTGGCCCACTTTGCATCCATGCCGCCCACCCAGGGCTTCGAGTCCGTGGCCGCCTTCCCCAACGTCACCGCCGGGCTGTTGGCCCAGGGCTATTCCGTGGAGGATGTGGGCCAGATCCTGGGCGGCAACTGGCTGCGGCTGTATGGGGAGGTTTGGGGCAGGTAAGGGATTGATCCACTGATTCTTGCCCCCTCCGGCAAAAATGGAGCATTGACAGCAAACAACAAAATTGATATACTATTCTTGCCGATTCCAACAAAATTCAATAAATCTCAACAAAAGAGTGTCCCCTTGACTACTTA
>CAZKEX010000474.1:0-3237 GCA_964551895.1 uncultured Caldilineaceae bacterium
AGCATCAGCTTCCGCTGCAACAGCAAGTGCCGGACGTGTGATGTGTGGCGCAAGCCCAACGACGATCTGACCGTGGAGGAGTGGGACAAGGTCTTCGCCAACCTGGGCAAGACGCCCTTTTACATGACCTTCACCGGGGGCGAACCCTTCCTGCGCAAGGATCTGGACGAGATGGTGATCTCGGCGTACAAGCACTGCGCGCCGGAGGTGATCACCATCCCCACCAACGGCATGTTGACCGACCGGGTGCTGGCCATGACCGAGCGCATGTGCCGGGAATGCCCCAACTCCAGCATCGGCATCAACCTCAGCCTGGACGGGGTGGGGGACGAGCACGACGACATCCGCGGGGTGGAGGGCAACTGGGCCCTGTCCATGGAGACGTGGAAGCAGCTCAAGGAGTTGCAAAAAGAGTACAGCAACCTGGTGCTGACCGTCCATACCGTGGTCAGCCGTTTCAACGTCCATCGTTTCAAAGAGATCTACAACGGTCTGCAATTCCTGGAGCCGGATAGCTACATCACCGAGGTGGCCGAGGAGCGGGTGGAGTTGGACACAATGGGGTGGGGGATTACCCCCAAGCCGGCCGACTACGACGAGATCGCCGATTTCCTCAGCCAGCGGGCCAAACAGGTCCCGGCCAAGGGCATCGCCAAGTTCACCCAGGCCTTCCGGGCCCAGTATTATCAACTGGCCAAGAAGGTACTCCACGAACAGGATCAGGTCATCCCCTGCTATGCCGGCTGGGCCAGCGCCCACATCGCCCCCAACGGCGACCTGTGGAGCTGCTGCATCCGGGCCGAGGCCGTGGGCAACCTGCGGGATCACGACTACGACATTGCGCCCATTTGGCGCAGTCAGGCCATGGAGACTTTGCGGGGCAGCATCAAGCGCAAAGAGTGTGCCTGTCCCATGGCCAACGCCAACTATGCCAACATGCTGCTGCATCCGTCCACGGTGGCGAAGGTGGCGCTGGATATGATCCGGGATTAGGGGATTGGGGATTGGGTCAGACTAATTGGGCGGTTAGGCCTGCGTGTTGGGCCGCGGCAAATTGGCGATGGTCGGATGAGACGAACAGATCCGCGTGCCATTCGATGGCGCAGGCCACGTGCAACGCATCCATCGCCCGCAGCGTGTTTGTCTCAAGCAAAGCAATGGCACGGGCGATGACAGCGGGCGTTAAATCGAGTGAAACAGCATCGCGTAGATCGGCGCTGAATTCGCTTTTGATCAGATCGTAATCTGCCGCGGATAGACTCCCTTCTCGGCGACGACGGTTGAGGGCCGAGAAGATCTCTGGCGTCACGATGACTGAGAGGCCCAATTTTTGCGCACGCTGGCAGATCTCATCGACGGTCTGGCTGCCCTCTTCTTCGATGTATCGTTTGGCGAAAGTCGAGGAGTCAAAGACAACTTTCATGCGTCCTCCTCCCGCTCGGCAAGAATTGCCTTGGAGAGGGCAGCGCCACTGCGTTGCAGGCGAATGCCCGGTCGTTTCCAGGCTGGTTGGGCTTGGGGAGGGCTTTGATAGGGCATCATTTCCGCCACAGGCCGCCCATGCCGGATGATGACAAAACTTTGGCCTTGCTCAACTTTGGTGAGAATGCCCGATGCCTGTTTGCGGAATTCAGTGAATGTGACTGTTTCCATTGGTATGCTCCCTTGGTATGCTCCTTGAATGCACAAAAGTGTGTACAGTTAATTGTACAGTTTGATCTGGCACCTGTCAAGGTGTTCGATTAGAGATAGGATGGATAATATGAATTTTCCTTGGCTTTTTAGCAAAAAACGACAATCCAAGATCGTCTGGATCGACCTGGGCGACTTGGGGGATCTGGTCAACCCGGATGGACCGCACGAGCAGTGGCAGGACCACGGGTTGGGGTTGCTGCGCACGATTCTGCACAGCAACGGCATCATGACCGATGTGGTCTCGACCCGGGCGGTGACCTCGTGGGATCAACTGCGCAAGCAGATCGCCGGGTACGAGATGGCGATCATGAATGTGCGCAGCTATACCTTCCCGACCGGGCTGAAGGCCGCCCAGGTTTTCAAAGAAGTGAACCCCAACGGCATGGTCCTGGCCGGGGGCATGCACGCCACGGTGGCGCCGGATGAAATGCTGGCCGTGCCGGAGTTTGACCACGTCTGCCAGGGGCCGGGCGAGAATGTGATCGTGGATTTGGTGCGCAATCCGGGCAGTTTCCCCCGGCTGTTGCAAGGCGTGGGGGCCAAGTCTATGGCCGAGTGGCCGACCATCGACCGCACCCTGTGGCCCAAACCGGCCAGCCGCAAGCTGCGCCGCAACTTCAACTGGCCCCTGGAGCCCGAATGTGGTTGGGGGCCCCCAGGGGTGGTGACCCTGATCACCAGCCGGGTCTGCCCGTGGCAGTGCGTCTTCTGCAACGAGAGCTCGTACATCCCCAACATGGGCCGCCGCCCGGTGGACGCGGTGATCGACGAGTTGAACGAGTTGGACGACAAGTACGGCGTCGGCTCCATCGTGATCCACGACTCTATGTTCTTCCAGAACCCCAAGTGGCTGAAGGAGTGGATCGAAAAGTACCCGGTGCGGGCCAACAAGGTGTGGCCCTATTGGGCCGCCGGTCGCTCGGACACCGTGCGCCAGTGGCCGGATCTCTTCGAGGCCCTGCTCGTGGAGACCAACTGGAACACCATTTCCATCGGTTTCGAGTCGGGTAGCGACCGTATCCTCAAGCTGTTGAACAAGGAATGCACGGAAGAAGACAACTATTTCGCCATCGATCTGGTCAACCGCATCGGCGACGAGATGGTGGCCGAGGGCAAGGAGCCGCCCAAATTCTGGTCCAACATCATGCTGGGCATCCCCGGCGAGCAGCCCGAGGACGCCTTCAAGACCATGCGCATGCTCAAACGCATGAAACGGGTCTTCCCGTCCATTTCCTACTATGCCCCCTACCCCGGCTCGGCCCTGGGCTTCCAGCTGATCGCCGAGGGCAAGAGCAAGATGTCCAAGGACAACTATCACCGCTTCCCGGACGACGAGAAGGTGCTGGGCGTGGACTACCAATTCTATCGGGAGCTGCTGGCCGGCAAGTTTGACGCCAAGGTCAACAGCGGCCTCTCGGACGAAGAGCGCAACCGGGGCTACAAGGGGCTGTATCAGGAAGCGTTGGTGAAGGCGTAATTCTTGACAGGGTGACGGGGTGACAGGGTGACAGGGTGACAAGGTGACAAGGTGAGTAGCAGATC
>CAZKEX010000475.1:0-3229 GCA_964551895.1 uncultured Caldilineaceae bacterium
ATGGCGGCCCTGGCCCTGCAACGCTACAGCTTCCGGGGCCGCAGCGCCTCCGAAAGCCTGCTCTACATCCCGGTGATCATCCCCGAAGTGGTGTTGGGGATTGCCCTGCTGGCCTTCTTCGCCCAGATGAACATCCGCCTGGGGTTGACCACCATCACCCTGGCCCACATCGCTTTCAGCGTCCCCTTTGTCACCCTGGTGGTGCGGGCACGGCTCCACGGCTTTGACAAGTCCATCGAAGAGGCGGCCATGGACCTGGGGGCCAACGAGCTGATCACCTTCCGGCGCATCACCCTGCCCACCATCATGCCAGGAGTGCTTTCCGGGGCCATGTTGGCCTTCACCCTGTCGTTGGATGACTATGTGATCACCTACTTCACCGCGGGGCCGGGGTCCACCACCCTGCCCCTGAAGGTCTTCTCCATGGTGCGTTTCGCCGTCACCCCGGAGGTGAACGCCCTGTCCACCCTGTGGGTGTTGACGGTCTTTGCCGTGCTGGCCGTGGGTCAGTTCTTTCAAAGACGTCAGGCCCGCACGTAGAAGTGGCGATTGAAGGAATCGTTTAGTATTGGGATTGGGAGATTGAGAGATTGGGAGATTGGCGCGGCAGAATCTCCCAATCTCCCAATCCCCCAATCCCCCAATCTCGAACAAATTCTAGCTCCCCCTCTTTCTTTCAGGTACATCGTTCAACCAAAAAGGAGTCTATGCATGAAAAGCAAGCGAATTTCTCTTCTCTTGGCCGTGTTGGTGATCCTGGCCCTGGTGGCTGGGGCGTGTGCCGCGCCGGCCGCGCCGTCTAGCGGTTCTGCCCCTGCCCCGCCCATCGGGTCCACGGAGCTGAACCTGTACGGCTGGTCCGAGTATGTGCCCCAGGCCCTGCTGGACGGCTTCACCGCCAAGACGGGCATCAAGGTCAACTATGACGCCTATTCCTCCAACGAGGAGCTGATGGCCAAGCTCCAGGCCGGGGCCTCGGGCTATGATGTGATCATCCCCAGCGATTACACCGTGGCCATCATGATCAAGCAGGGGCTGTTGGACGAGATCGATCTGGCCGCCATCCCCAACTTTGCCAATGTGGACGATCAACTCAAGGACCCCTACTTCGATCCGGGCAACAAGCATTCCGTGCCCTATCAGTGGGGGACCGTGGGCCTGGTCTACAACTCGAACCATGTGACGCCCATGCCCACCAGTTGGAACGCCCTGTGGGATGACGCCTATGCCGGCAAGGTCGTGCTGCTGGACGACTCTCGGGAGGTCTTGGGCGTGGTCCTGCTCACCTTGGGCTATGACAAAAACTCCACCGACCCGGCCCAGTTGGACGAGGCCAAGGCCAAGCTCTCCGCGCTGATGCCCAACGTGCGGCTGATGGACAGCGACAGCCCCAAGACCGCCCTGCTCTCCGGCGAAGTGGTGATCGGCCTGACCTGGAACGGCGAGGCCGCCCTGGCAGCCCAGGAAGACGCCGCCATCGCCTACACCTGCCCGACCGAAGGCTGTGGCATCTGGTATGACAACCTGGCCGTGCCCAAGAACGCGCCCCACAAGGACGCCGCAGAGAAGTTCCTGGACTATGTCCTGGACCCGGCGGCCAGCCTGTTGATCACCGCCGAGTTCCCCTATTCCACCCCCAACAAGGCCGCCCTGGATCTGCTCAAGAGCACGGACGCCGCCGCCTATGAGACCTACATGAACTCCACCGCCACCAACCCCTCCGCCGAGATGATCGCGGCCGCCCACCCAGTCCTGGATCTGGGCGAAGCCACCACCCTGTGGGATCGGATCTGGACTGAGGTGAAGAGCGGACAGTAGCCGGGAACGGGGATTGGGGATCGGGGATCGGGGACCGGGGATCAGGAATGACCCAGTCCCCAGTCCCTGATCCCCGATCCCCGATCCCCAATCCCTGAAAACGAGGCATCATGAACAACACCTTCGCCGACGCCCAGGCCTACGCCGGGCGCTGGCTGGATATCATCCATAAACCGGAAGTGACCCAGGCTGAGGCCGAGCAGATTGTGCGGGAGACCGTTGACAATTTTGCCAACCACTTCAACAAGGGCTTCTTGGACTATCGCAAATCTGTCACCCTGGCCGGGGGCTTTGCGGCCACAGAGTGGCAGGGCGAGGGCGCGTTGCTGCGAGACGTACTGGGCCGGGAGTTTATCGACTGTCTGGGGGGCTATGGTCTGCTCAGCCTGGGCTGGTCCCATCCACGGGTGGTGGACGCGGTGCGCACCCAACTAGGCCGCACCCCCATGCCCAGCCAAGAACTGCTCGATCCCCTGCGGGGCGTGCTGGCCCATCTCCTGGCCATGATCACCCCCGGCGACATCCAATATTTCTTCTTCGCCGCCGGGGGCACCGAGGCCGTGGAAGGGGCCATGAAGCTGGCCAAGATGCACACGGGCAAGAGCGGCTTCATCTCTTCGGTGAAAGGTTTCCACGGCAAAAGCATGGGGCCGTTGAGCTTGATGGGCAAGTCCAATTTCCGCAAACCCGTGGGCCAACTCTACCCCAACGTGCAGTGGGTGCCCTTCGGCGACGCCGACGCCGTGGCCCGCCAGCTTGAGATCGATGCCGCCGTGGGCTACGACGTGGCCGCGGTGATCATGGAACCGATCCAAGGCGAGGCCGGGGCCATTGTGCCCCCGGACGACTATTGGCCCCGGCTACGGGAGCTGTGCGACCAATACGGCGTGTTGCTGATCGCCGACGAAGTGCAGACCGGCATGGGGCGCACGGGCACCCTGTGGGGCGTGGACCACTGGAATGTGGCGCCGGACATCATGGTCTTTGGCAAGGCCCTGGGCGGCGGGGTCATGCCCGTCTCCGCCTTCGGCGCCCGCCCGGAGATCTGGCAATCCATGATGTACCCCAATCCCTTCATCCACACCACCACCACGGGCGGCAATCCTCTGGCCTGTGCCGCGGCCATCGCCGCCATCCAAGTCACCTTGGAAGAGAACCTGCCCCAAATGGCCGCGGAGAAGGGCGCGTACTTCAAAGCCGGGCTGCAGAAGCTGGGCGAGAGCTATCCCCAATTCTACGAACGCATCACCGGGCGGGGGCTGCTCTTGGCCCAACACTTCCATAGCGACGAGACCGGCTACAAAGTGGCCGCTGGCCTCTTCAAGCGGGGCGTGATCGTCACCGGCACCCTCACCAACGCCCGCAGCATCCGCATCGAGCCCCCGTTTTACATTACCTACCCCCAGATCGA
>CAZKEX010000476.1:0-3226 GCA_964551895.1 uncultured Caldilineaceae bacterium
ATCAGCGCCATCAACGCCAGCAACATGGGCCCATCCACCTGATTATAGAAGGGCGGCCCCACGGTGATCTGCACGCCTGTGGTCAACTCGCTGATCATGGGGAAAAGCACCCCCACCGTGGTGGCGAAGACCAGCCCCATAAAGAGCAGATTATTGAACAACGCGCCGCTCTCTCGGCTCAACATGCCATCCAACTTGCGCGTGGTTGTCAGCTGGGGTGCCCGATAGGCCAGGGCGGTCAGGCTCAGGATGACCGAGGCCCCCAGGAAGGTAAAGAACCAGGGGCCGATGGCAGACTGAGCAAAGCTGTGCACCGAGGTGATCACCCCGCTGCGCACGATGAAGGTGCCAAAGATCGAGAGGGAAAAGGCCATGATCACGAGGACCATGGTCCACACCTTGAACATGCCCCGCTTTTCGGTGATGATGACCGAGTGAATATAGGCGGATGCGGCCAGCCACGGGATTAGCGCCACATTTTCCACGGGATCCCAGCCCCAATAGCCTCCCCAGCCCAACACCCGATAGGCCCACCACGCCCCAAAGATCAACCCCAAACTCAGCACACCCCAACCGGCCAGGGTCCAGCGCCGGGTGGCCCGGATCCAACTGGCGTCCAAGCGTCCGCTGATCAGGGCAGCCATGCCAAAGGCAAAGGGGATACTCATGCTCATGTAGCCCAAAAGCAGCAAAGGTGGATGAATGGCCATCCCCGGATCCTGCAAGATCGGGTTGAGCCCCCGTCCGTCTGGCGGCAAGAAGTCCAGCCGCCGAAATGGGGGTGAGACAAAGACCATAAGCAAGATAAAGAAGAGCGTGATCCCCATGAGCACAGCCATTACATAGGGCATCAGGCGATATTGGCTGCGCCAGTTTGTTGTGACGGCGACGACGGAAAAGAGGCTGAGTCCGACCGCCCAAAAGAGCAAGCTGCCAGCATTTCCACCCCAAAAAGCGGTCCACGTATAGAGCAGACTTTGCGATTCACGGGTGTTTTGAAAAACGTAGAAGACGCTGTAATCCTTGGCGATGAGGGCATAGAGCAAGGCAGCGCTGGCCACAACCAGCAGACCACAAACCACATATAGCCCGTTGCGGGCCGATGCGATCCATTCCGGTCGTTTCATGCGGTCACCCAGCACCCCAACGACTATGGTATAGACGGCGAAAAGGGCTGCCAAGGGCAGGGCATATTGACCAATGGTTACAAAGTCGAACAGACTGTTGGGCATAGGTGATCCTCTCTAATAGGTGAGGCTGTAATAGAGTCGCTGCATGGCGATGCTTAAATAGAAGAACCGATCCGTGACAAAGAGTAGCCCCATGCCGACCAGCAGCGCACCGCTCAGTCGGGTGATCCAGGGCCAGAAACGGCGCATGCGTCGCGTTGTGCCCAGCATACTGCCGGCGGCTATCCCGCTGATCACAAAGGGCACGCCCAGTCCCAGGCTGTAGGCGAAAAGTAGCCAGACCCCGGTGCCCACAGTGGCGGCGCTGCTGGCATAGAGCAGGATGCCCGCCAGGATGGGACCGACGCAGGGCACCCAGCCAAAGGCGAAGGTCATGCCCAGCACCAGAGGCGCAGACGGTCCCAAATTGCGCGCATCCAGGTGGATGCGCCAATCCCGGCTCAGGTTGGGAATGCGCAGGACATCGGCCAGCATCAACCCCATGCCGATCATGACCACGCCTGTGACCCGGTTGAGGGGTTTGCGATAGGTTTCCAACAGACCGCCAAAGAGGGCGGCCCCAGCCCCCAGGGCCACAAAAACCAAGGTGAAGCCCAGCACAAAGATCAGGCTGACGCCCATCGTGCGCAAACCGGCTTGGGTTCGGCTGATGGGGGCCGACGCGCTTCCCGGCCGGGTGGAAATGCCGGAGATGAAGGAGAGATAGCCCGGCACCAGGGGGGCGACACAGGGGGAGAAGAAGCTGATGATGCCGGCACCAAAGGCCAGCAGTAGACCGATCTGGGGCAAGCCGTCCATCAGGGTTTGCCGTCACTTTCTGCGCTGACCCAGGCCTCGGCGATGCTCTGCTCCAGCAGGCTTTGGGAAATGGCCCCGATCACCTTGCGGCTGATGCGGCCATCCGGTGTGATGAAGTAGGTTTCGGGGATGCCGGTGACGCCATATTCGACCGCGGTGCTACCCCGCTCGTCGATGGCGTTGGGATAGGTGATGTCGAACTCCCGCATGTAGGACCGGGCGTCCCGTTCCGTGTCCCATATGTCCAAACCGAGGAAGACCACGTCCTGATCCCGATAGGCCCGCCAGGTGCGCTCCAGCACGGGGGCTTCTTCTCGGCAGGGCGGGCACCAACTGGCCCAGAAGTTGATCACCACCACCTTGCCCCGATAGTCGGCCAGCCGGAAGTCCGAACTGCCGTCAAAGGCATCATAGAGGGGCAGGGTGAAATCCGTGGCCGGTCGGCTGAGTACGGCCACGGTGGCCGGGCCGTCGTTGGTACTGAAGCTACTGGGGCCGGCCTGTTTCTGGCGCACCATGCCCCAGCCCAACAGAGCAAAGAGGGCAAAGACAGCCAAAAACACGGGTGCCCAGGACAGGGTGCGGCGGAAGGAGGAGGGAGGCACGGGGAGCACAATGGAGCTTTCGTTCAACTGGGCCAACAAATCAGGTTCGTGGGTGGGCTGAGTTTGAGCCATAAGAAATCCTCAAGCGATTCTAGTTTGTGGGCACACCTTGCGCCCTGTTTTCTGGCTGGCATATCTATTCAACCATGCCAAGCCCGGAGGCGACACGCGCTTATCGCCTATCCCGCACAGGCAATCTGGCTTGTCGCCTACCCCGCTATCTACCCCACTCTTTGCGGGACAAACGGCGTATTATACAACGTCAGCCCCCACGGCCTGGCGGCGGAACAGGCGGACGAGCAGGGGAACTCCCACGGCTAGGGCGACCAAACTGATGAGTTGGGACTGGTTCAGCCCAAAGGCCGTGGTGCGATAGGAACTCCAGAAGGTGATCAGGAAGCGCCTGCCGGCATAAAGCAGCAAGTAGATCAGGAAGAGCGCGCCGTCGGGCAGATTCTTCTTGCGCAGCCGCCACAGTAGGACGAAGATGCTCACATTCATGATCAGCTCGTAGACCGGCGTGGGCGTATAATAGACACCCAATTCGGGAACCAGGGCGTTCGGGCTGGTATAGGCAAAGCCGAAGGGACCCGTGGTCGGTTTGCCCATAGCGTCCCCGGTGATCATGCAGGC
>CAZKEX010000477.1:0-3208 GCA_964551895.1 uncultured Caldilineaceae bacterium
AGCATCGAAGAAGCGGTCGAAAAGGCCGCCCGCTTGCGGTCCGAGGCCTAAAGCTCATACGTAAAGGATCACACTATGGGAATCCTGGTTGAGATCGTAACGCCTCGACGCCTGCTCTTTTCCGAGGAAGTGGATATGGTCACCCTGCCCGGAGCCGATGGGCAGATGGGCGTCATGCGTAGCCATGCCCCCTTGCTGACCACCCTGGATGTGGGGGAGATCATCCTGCACCGAGGCAACGAAGAAGACGAATTTATCGCCATCAGCGGCGGCATTGCCGAGGTGCGCCCCAACAAGGTCATCATTCTGGCAGACACTGCCGAGCGGGCCGAAGAGATCGACGTGGCCCGGGCCGAGGCCGCTCGAGAACGGGCCCGACAGATGATGGCCGAAGGCGGCCCCGTCCAAAAGCCTGTTCTGGAGATGGCCCTGCGCCGCAGCCGCGTCCGCGTGAAGGTGGCCCAGCGTCGTCGCCGACCGCCAAGCCACCCCGGCGTCTATGTGGCGGACGAATAGACCCATCTTGGTTCTTCACAACCCAGTTGAACAGAGGCTGGGCTCCCTCCAAGGAGCCCAGTCTTTTTGTTTCATTCATGCTTTTCCTTCACATCTTCGGGGCCGGGGTTCTTTTTGTCCCCGTTGGGCGCAGACAGTATAATAAACGACAGTGTGTCCGGTGTCTGTGTGCGATTGAGACGACTGCCACCGGCGGATGCCCACACAATTTACACGAAATGATTTCCAGGCGGCGCAACGGCCCGTTTTGTTTGTCGGCAAGGGATGGAACATGTTTACGAAATATATCGGAATTGATTTGGGCACCATGAATGTCCTGGTTCACGTTAGAGGCCGGGGCATTGTTATGCAGGAGCCGTCTGTGGTGGCCATTCGGGATAACCGCATGGTGGCCGTGGGTCACGAGGCCTATGACATGCTGGGCCGGACGCCGGAGAGTATCGAGGTGGCCCGGCCCATGCGGGATGGCGTGATCGCCGACTTTGTGGTCACCGAGGCCATGCTGCGCCACTTCATTCAGGCCGTGGCCGGGAAATATCCTCTCTTCAAGCCCAGAGTGATGATCAGCACCCCCCGGGGCGTCACCAGCGTTGAGGAGCGGGCGGTTCACGACGCGGCCATGCAGGCCGGGGCTGGCGCGGCCTATCTGATCCCCGAACCCTTGGCCGCGGCCTATGGGGCGGGCTTGCCCATCGGCACGCCCACGGGCAACATGGTGGTGGACTTTGGCGGCGGCACCACCGAGGCCGCCGTGGTCTCCATGTACGACATTGTGGTGTGGAGCAGCGTGCGGGTGGGCGGCAACCGGCTGGACGAGTCCATCATCAACTATGTGCGCAAGAAATACAACCTCCTGATCGGCGAGCAGACCGCGGAGGAGATCAAGATCTCCATCGGCAGCGCCCTGCCCCTGGAAGACGAGCGGCAGATGGAGGTGCGTGGCCGGGACCAGGTCAACGGCCTGCCCCGCACCATCGAGATCACCAGCAGCGAAGTCACCGAGGCCATGACCGAACCCCTCCAGGCCATCATCAGCACCGTGCGGGCCACCCTGGAAAAGACCCCGCCGGAGCTGGCCGCGGACATCATCGACCGGGGCATGGTCCTCACCGGCGGCGGATCTCAACTGCGCAATGTCGCCGATCTGCTCACCCAGCAGACCGGGGTGCCCTGCTATGTGGCCGAGAACCCTATGGCCTGTGTGGCCTTGGGCGCCGGCAAGGCCCTGGAAAACTACGAAATCATGCGCCGCAGTCTGCCGGCGGTGAGCAGCTAGGAATAGGCTACCCTTGATCGACGAATCCGACCCTCCCTTCCGTCCTCGCTCTTTGCACAGCCGGGCAGCCCACGGCGGCGAACAACGCCGCTTTGGGGCCTCTGCCCAGCCATCCGACCAACCGATGGCGATCCCTGTGGCCGCCCCCCTCCATCCCAGCGTCAGCTATACCTATAGTCGGACCGACGATCTGGATGCCGCTCTGGGCGGTGATCCGGATCGCTTTGTCTATCATCGCTATGGCAACCCCACGGTGCAGGCCTTTGAGCGCGCCGTGGCCGCCTTGGAGACCCCCGAAGCCCCGGAAGCCCCAGAGAATGGGTCGGGCGAGGAGGTGGCGGCCTTTGCCACGGCCAGCGGCATGGCGGCCATCCAGTTGGCGCTGATGGCCGCGGGGGCCCAGGCCAGTGTGCCCATCGCCGTGGCCCAGGATTGCTATGGGGCCACCTTCGCCCTGGTGGAGAAGCTGTGGAGCCGATTGGGCGCCCACGCCATCCTTGTGGATGTCTACGATCTGGGCCGGGTGGAGCGCATGTTGGCCGCGGAACGTCCGGCGTTGCTCCTGGTGGAGATCATTTCCAATCCCCTGCTCAAAGTGACCGACGTGGCCGGGTTGGCCAAACTGTGCCGCCGCTATGGGACGCTGTTGCTGGTGGACAACACCTTTGCCTCGCCGGCCCTCTATCGCCCCCTGGCCTGGGGAGCCGACATGGTGATCCACAGCGCCACCAAATATATCGGCGGCCATGGGGATGTGATGGGCGGCGTGGTGGTGGCGGATCGGCGCTTCCATGCCCCACTGTGGGAACATCTCAAAACGACGGGGGCCACCTTGGGACCCTTTGAGGCCTGGCTGCTGTTGCGGGGTCTCAAGACCCTGCCCATGCGCATGGCCCGCCAGTGCGAGAACGCCGGCCAGGTGGCGGACTGGCTGGCCCAGCACCCAGCGGTGGAGCGGGTGATCTTCCCCGGCCATGCCCACCATCCCCAACACGAGCTGGCCGCCGAGATGTTCGGGGGCCGCCACTTCGGCGCCATGATCAGCTTTGAACTGGCCGAAGGCAGCCGGGAGAAGGTCTTTGCCCTGTTTGACGCCCTGCAAATGATCCAGCCCGCCACCAGTTTGGGCGATCTCTACACCCTGATCCTCTACCCGGCCCACGCCTCCCATCGGGCATTGACCGCCCAACAGCGGGCCAGCCTTGGGATCAGCCATGGGCTGGTGCGTCTCTCTGTAGGCATCGAAGGCGTGGAGGATATCGTCGCCGATCTGGCCCAGGCCCTGAATCAGTTGTAGCCTGTTTCCTCCATGTCATTTCCAGAATGACCGCACTGCGAAAAACATTTAATCGCCGAGATCTCAGAGGTTTCCCAGAGAACACCGAGAAAAAATCTTGCTTTTCTTTGCGCCCTTTG
>CAZKEX010000478.1:0-3200 GCA_964551895.1 uncultured Caldilineaceae bacterium
GGCCCAACTTTGTAGGGGCACGAGGTGTGGCGGAAAGGACGATCTTACAACGGCTAAATTTGCATCCACCACACCTCGTGCCCGGCATGGCGCGGACAATGTGAATAAATGAAAGGCCGGGCTGCCCTAGACCGCACGAGCCAGTTTTGGCCCCAGATCTTTCAAACGCGGATAGAGGTCCGTGTAGATCGGGTATAGGGCGGCGTAGGCGGCCACATCCGGGCTGGGCTGGACCCGATCCATGACCTGGACCGTGGCGGCCACGGCGGCGTCCACATCCGGGAAGGCCCCGGCGCCGACTGCGGCGAGCAGGGCCGCGCCAAAGGCCGCCCCCTCGGTGGTGTTGACCGTGACCAATTCCGTGTTCAGCACATCGGCCAGAATCTGCCGCCACAGGGGGCTGCGCGCCCCGCCCCCGGCCACCCGCACCTGGGTGATCTGCCCCAAGCCCGCCCCCTTCATCAGTTCAAAGCTGTCCCGCAGACCGAAGGCCACCCCCTCCAGCACGGAGCGGGTCAGGTGGGCCTGGGTGTGGCGCACGGTCAGACCGATAAAACCGCCCCGGGCGTCCGGGTCGGGATGGGGGGTGCGTTCGCCGGTGAGATAGGGCAGGAAGAGCAGGCCGTCGCTGCCCGCGGGGACCTCCGCGGCCGGGGCCAGCAGATCGTCGTAGCTCATGCCAGGGGCCAATGTGTCCCGATACCAGCGCAGACTGCCAGCGGCGGAGAGCATGACCCCCATGAGGTGCCAGCGGCCCGGCACGGCGTGGCAGAAGGCGTGGAGTCGACCCTCTGCCTCGATGACCGGCGCGTCGGTTCCGGCAAAGACCACACCGGAGGTGCCCATGACCAGGGAGACGATCCCCGGCGTCACCGCGCCCACGCCGACGGCCCCGGCGGCCTGGTCCCCGCCCCCGGCCATGACGGGGACGCCCACGGGCAATCCTGTGGCCGCGGCGGCCGCGGCGCAAAGATGGCCGGTGATCTGCGGCCCTTCGTAGGTTTTGGGCAGATAGGCAGCGGGAATCTCCAGGGCGGCCAGCACCTCCGGCGACCAATCCCGTGCGGCGATGTCGAAGAGTTGGGTACCGGCGGCCCCAGCCTTGTCCATTGCATAGCCGTCGGTGAGGCGCAGGCGCACGAAGTCCTTGGGCAGCAAAATGTGTCGGGTCTTGGCCCACACCTCCGGCTCGTTTTCCTGCACCCACAGGATCTTGGGCGCAGTGAAGCCGGTGAGGGCGTCGTTGCCGGTGATCTGGACCAGGCGGGCCTTGCCCAGGCGAGCCCGCATAGTGTCACACTGGGCTTGGGTGCGCTGATCGTTCCATAAAATGGCGGGACGTAGGACGGCCCCCCTTTCGTCAAGCAGGACAAGCCCATGCATCTGCCCGGTCAATCCAATACCGGCCACCTGCTTTGGATCAATGGCCGACTGGGCCAACGCCTTGCGGATGCTGGCCGCGGCGCCCTCCCACCACAGATCCGGGCGCTGTTCGCTCCACAGGGGCTTGGGGGTCTCGAAGCCATATTCCGTGGCCCCCACCGCGATGATCCTGCCCCGCTCGTCCATCAACAGGGCCTTGGTGGCCGTGGTGGATGAGTCGATGCCGATAAAGTAAGACATGGTTGACCTCGTTTGTGTTTTTGAATTTATGTCATGTTGGAAGAATGAGCAATGAGTGAGGAGTAATGAGTAATTTAGCGTGGTGGCGGGAAGATCGAATCAGACCGATCTTCCCGCCACCACGCTAAATTACTCATTACCCATTACTCATTGCAGTTCATCGCACGCCCATCAACAGGTCCATGCTCAACTGATCCAGCCGTTCGTAGCCCAGGCCCCGAGCGCCCAGGGCGTCCCGGTCAAAGCTGGCGGCTTTGAGGGCGGCGGCTTTGGCGGAGGAATATTTGCCGGTGAAGGCATCCGTGCTGCCGTCGTCGCCGTTGATCTCGGCGATCAGGGCCTGGATCTCGGCGTCGGCCTGCCAGGCGTCGGCCTTGGCGGCCAGGAGATCGTAGGTGCGGATGCAGCCCTTGACAAAGTCCATCACCCCGGCGTAGTCTTCCGTGCGGTAGGCGTGGGCGTCGAAGTGGAGGCAGCCGTTGTAGCCCACCTGCTTGAGAAACTTGACCAGGAAGAAGGCGCTCTTGATGTCCGCGGCCCCAAAGCGGAAGTCCTGGTCGTAGCGACCGATCACCTGGTCGTTGAGGTCGATGTGGAAGAGCTTGCCGGCGTCCCAGGCCTGGGCCACGCCGTGGAGAAAGTTGAGACCGGCCATGTGTTCGTGGGCCACTTCCGGGTTGACGCCCACCATTTCCGAATGGTCCAGGGTCTCGATAAAGGCCAACATGTGGCCGATGGTGGCGTTGTAGATGTGGCCCCGGGGCTCGTTGGGCTTGGGTTCCAGGGCAAACTTGAGGTCGTAGCCCTGGTCCTGCACATACTCGCACAGGAAATTCATGGCCTCCCGGTTGCGTTTGATGGCGGCCAAGGGATCCCTGGCCGCGTCGGTCTCGGCCCCCTCCCGCCCGCCCCAGAAGACGTAGATCTGCGCGCCCATCTCCACGCCCAGATCGATGGCCTGCATGGTCTTTTGCAGGGCATAGGCCCGCACCTTGGGGTCGTTGGCGGTGAACGCGCCGTCTTTGAAGGCTGGGTGGCTGAACAGATTGGTGGTGGCCATGGGCACGACCAGCCCGGTGTCGGCCAGGGCCTGCTTGAAATCGGCCACAATCCGGTCCCGCTGGGTCGGGGTGGCGTCGATGGGGACCAGATCGTTATCGTGGAAGTTGACACCGTAGGCGCCGGCCTCGGCCAGCAGATGCACGATCTCCACAGGGGAGAGGGCCTTGCGCACCGGCTCCCCAAAGGGATCCCGGCCCACGTTGCCCACGGTCCACAGACCAAAGGTGAATTTGCGGTTGGGTGTGTTCATGGTTTGGCTCCTGGTGGGGGGGGGGGGGGGTTGGTTGGTTTGTTGGTTGGGTGGTTGGTTTGTTGGTTGGTTAGGTGGTTGGTTGGTTGGTTGGTGGTTGGTTGGTGGTTGCGTTGTGGTGAGTCACTTATGACCGCAAAGGGGCCAAGGGCGCAAGGATTTTGAGGGAATTGGGAAGGGAAGCTTTGTGCTTCTTTGCGCTCTCTGCGCCTTTGCGGTGGATCTGTACGGTGAATCTCTGCGGCGGATCTTTCATTTTTGCAGC
>CAZKEX010000479.1:0-3188 GCA_964551895.1 uncultured Caldilineaceae bacterium
GGGCGAACTCTACCGGGACACAGCCCGCCCAGATCTGGCCCGCTCCACCTGGACCCAGGCCCTGGCCCGCCTCGCCGCAATCGTGGATACCCCAGCGCACGGTCACTATTTCAACATGGTGTCGGATCATCTGGCAGAACTCGAATAGAACGAAAAATAGGCCACGGATGCGACGGATCGGACGGATTAAAACGGATTTTTTCTAAATCAAGAAAGATCCGTTTTTTATCCGTTAAATCCGTGTAATCCGTGGCCTATTTTTTTCTTTACCATCCAAAGCGATCTTCGCCCCACGTAAAGAAAAAGATTCGTGCAGATTTGTGCAGATTCGTGGATCAAAACCTACTCGACAAATCGCTTCAAGACCAAGGACGCGTTCTGCCCGCCCAGGCCGAAGCCGTTGCACATGCCGGCGTCCACCCGGTGCGCCCGGCTGACGTTGGGCACGTAGTCCAGATCGCAGTCCAGGTCTGGCTCGTGATAGTTGATGGTGGGCAGGATGATCCCCTCTTGCATGGCCTTGACGATCACCGCCGCGCTTTGGGCCCCAGCCGCGCCCATGGAGTGGCCGATGGCGCTCTTGATGCTGGTGACGGGGATGGCGTAGGCCGCCTCGCCGTAGACCCGCTTGATGGCCGCGGTCTCCATTTTGTCGTTGAGGAGGGTGGCCGTGCCGTGGGCCACAATCCAACTCATTTCTGTGGGGGCCAGCCCGCTCTCGGTCAGGGCCAGCTCCATGCACGCGGCCGCGCCGATGCCTTCCGGGTCCGGCGCGGTCATGTCATAGGCGTCTTCGGTCAGCCCATAGCCGCCAAACTCGGCCAGGATGGTGGCCCCCCGAGCCTGGGCGTGGGCCAAGGTCTCCAAGATGAAGACCGCCGCACCTTCGCCCACCACCATGCCGTCCCGGTCCCCGCTGAAGGGGCGACAGGCATGTTCGGGGTCATCGTTCCGAGTGCTGCCGGCCCCCAGGCGGCTGAAGGTGGTGATGATCAGGGGGGAGAGATAGCCCTCGATGCCCCCGGCGATCATCACGTCCACGTCTCCCCGCTGCACCCGGCGGGCCGCCTCGCCCAGGGCGGTGATGCCCGTGGCGCAGGCCGTCACCTGACTGTTGGCCGGTCCGGTGGCGCCCAGTTGGATGGCGATAAAGGTGGGCGTGGCGCTGATCAGCGCGGCCGGGGCAATGGCCGGGTTGAAGCGGCGAGGGCCGCCCTCGGCCATGCGCAGGGTCTGCTCCTCCACAATGTCCCAGCCGCCAAAGGCCAGCCCCATCTCCACACCCATCCTGCTCTTGTCTTCCTGGTCCAGATCCAGCCCGGACATGGCCAGGGCCTCCCGTGTGGCTTTCCAGGCGAATTGGGTGGCCCGGCCCGTGCGCCGAGCTTCCCGCCGGTCCATGTAGGCCTGGGGATCCCAGTCGTTGACCCGTGCGCAGATCTGGGTGGGGAAGTCCGTTGCGTCCCAGTGGGTGATGGGACCGGTCCCCGACCTGCCCGCGGCCAGCCCGGCCCACGAACTTTCCAGGTCATGGCCAAGGGGGGAGACCATGCCCACGCCGGTGATCACGACTCGATTTTGGGTTAGGGGTTTTGGATTTTGGATCGGTGGGGTGGCGCTCATATGCGACCATGCTCCTCTTTAATTTTGGTGGCATACGCGTTTGGCTCTGTTTTGCACAATAGGTTTGCCGTAAAGGTTTACCGCAAAGATGTGGAACGCAAAGAGCGCCCCTCTCCTTGTTGGCGAAAACCTGCCCAATCAGCGTCATTCGCGGCCTATTTTTGTTTTGTCATACGCCGGGCGATCTCGCCGGTGAAGAAGCCCACGGCCAGACCGACGATCACGTCCCCGGCGTAGTGGACACCCATAGCCACCCGGCTCCAGCTCACCCACAGGGTCAGGGGCCAGGCCAGCAGCCCCCAGCCGGGGAAGATGGCGCCAAACCAGGCCAGGAGGCTCCCCATGCGGGTGGCGTGGCCGCTGGGAAAGCTGTGGACGTCCGCGCCCGGCCCGTACATCAGGGATTCGGCGCCGGGGCGCTCTCGTTTCACCACCTGTTTGATGCCCAGGGTGATGGCGTAGACCGCGGCCAGGGTGGCCAGCCAGGCCTTCAGCCGCCCCTTGGCCACCGGGTTCTCTTGCCGGGAAGCGTCTCGCCACAGCCAGGCCGCGACCAGCCCCCATACCCAACTGTCCCCCAAATGGGCGCCCACAAAGGCCAGCCAAAAACGGGGCGGGCGGCCTGCCTTCTGGTCAGGGGTCAGGGCGATGCGGCTGCTCAACGCCACATCCGCCTGGTCCAACCGGGCCAACAGATCGTTCTGGGGTTTAGCCATTCGTTGCTGGCTCCCGATGTTTGGCCCAATAGTCCAACACCTGCTCGTATTGGGCGGCCTTGTCCACATCCATCCCCAGTTCGGCAAAGGGGGCAATCACCGGGGCGCCGGTGATGTCCAAATGGCGCTCGGCCACCCCCAACAGCCCCTGCAAAGTCAACCGCCGGAAGAGCAGACGCACCAGGGTGCCAAAGCCCAAAAGCTGCATCTGTTTCAGCGGGCTTTTGCGATAGACGATGAAATCGTGCATCTTGGCGTGGGCCCGCAGCCCGGCAGACAGCCTGCCCATGAAGAGATCCCCGCTGCAAAAGCGGCCTTCCCGCAGGGGCAAATAGGTGCGTTTGCTGGTGGGGAAGGTCGCTTCCATCACCTCTTTGCGCACCACGCCCCAATAGAGATCCTTCCCCTCGGGCTGGCACGCCTCCACAAACCAGCGCACAAGCTCCGCGGTCAGCAAGGGCGCGTCCGCGCTCATGGCGATGATATAGCGGTTTGGCTCCCCCCACTGGTTCAACGCATCCAGCCCGGCCCTCAGGTTTTTCCACAGGCTGGCCTGGTTCGCCACATAGTGGACCGGTACCCCAAAATCCAACGCGTACTCCTCGCCCAGCCCCACAATTACAATTTCTCCGGCCAGGCCGCTCTCCACAAAGGCCCGCACCACATGCCAAACCATGGGCTTGCCCCCCACCTCGGCCAGCACCTTGTGGTGCGCGCCGGTGATCTCTTTGATGGGGTCAATCTTGTCCGGGTTGTATCCGGCGGTGATGAGGATGTCGTATTTTGGTTGCATGGGTGGGTGGTTGGTTGGTTTGTTTGTTGGTTTGTTGGTTGGTTTGTTGGTTGGTT
>CAZKEX010000480.1:0-3166 GCA_964551895.1 uncultured Caldilineaceae bacterium
CGGCGACCCTTGGGTCGCCGCCGCTCTTCGCGTCCTGTTTCAATTGTTTTGTCGGGCTATCCTAGCCCATGGCTCAGACCCGCATGATGCCCAGGGTGATCAGCAAGGCAGTGACTGCGAACCAGATCAGCGCCTTCTGATACTTGCCCGCGTCCGTGGATTCCTTCTTGGCTCGCGACCAGCCCACGTGCATGATAGCCAGCGCCAACAGCATCAACACCGGATGCTCCATATACGGAGGGGTGCCCATGCTCGCTGTCCACCACGCCTTTCCAACCAGGCCAAAGATCCAGACAAGCAGCCCCAAAAGGACCTGGATATCCACGGCGATGGTGGTGAAGAGACCCAACTGCCGGTCCAGCTTGCTCCACTCCCCCTTCTGCACCAGCCCCAAAAGCATCTTGACCAAGAAGATCGCGCCGATCAAGATCACCAGCCAGCGCCAGCCCGAATGGGTCATCACAAGAATGTTGTACATAAAGTTTTTCCTTTCCAATGGTTGAGTTATGGTTTTGAACAAACAGGTCACCGCAAAGACGCCAAGGGCGCAAAGAAAAAGAGGGTTGTTCTCTTACCTTCTTCGCGTTCTTTGCGCCTTTGCGGTGAGCTGTTTGCTCCAGATTATTGATGTTGTTCCAGCCACCCTTGCACCTCTTCCAGCCAATCCAGATCGGCCTGGAGCTGCATGACGGCCCGTTTCAGCGCCAGATGGATGGCATCCTCCTGGCTGACGTGGGCCTCCACGGTCTTGACCCTGGCCAGCAGCCCGGCGATCTGGGCCCGCTTCTGGGCCAGCAGTTCAACGGCATCGGCCTTGGGCAGCTCGGACAGATAGGAGACCCCGATGTCGTCCCCGGAATCCCGGGTCTCGTAGCGGGCCAGGTTGCGGCGCAGCAGACGTTGAAAGCAGACCTCCCCGGCCTCGGTGATGGCGTAGACCTGGCGGGTGGGCCGGTTGCCCTCCTGCTCGCTGAAGGTGCGCACCAGCCCGGCCTCGGCCATCTTGTCCAGGGTATAATAGGCCGTGGACGGCTTGAGGTTGGCCATGAAGTCCAGATGTTCGTCCAAAAACTGGTTGATCTGATAGCCGTGCATCTCCTGGGTGCGCAACAGCCCCAGCAGCAGCAGTTGCCGATCATCGGTTTGCATTGGTCCTATCCCCTTTCTATTCTACACCGAATCGGCGGGATTTTGAATAGAACGCGGAATAGAACGCGGATGACGCTGAGTTTTCAAAAAAATCCGTTTTGATCCGCCAAATCAGCGTCATCCGCGTTCTATTCCGGCAGACTAGCCTGCTCTTGTGCCCGGTTCTTCAGCCCCAGGGCGACGGCCAACAGGATCACGGAGACCCCAGCCACCACCACATAGGCGAAGGAGTAGCCCTCGATGCCACCGCCCCGGCTGGCCGCGGCCGCGCCCACCATAGCCCCGCTGATCAGTTGGCCCACGCCGGTGGAGATGGTGACCATGCCCTGGGCCGCGGTGCGGTCAGCCGGGGGCGCTTCGTTCAGGGTGATATAGCGGATGGGCGCCCCCAACAGGCTGGACAAGCCCAGGCCGATGGCGGCCCCGGCCACCAAAAAGAGGACGAAGTTGGCGCCAAAAAAGCCCAGCAGCCCCATGCCGATCCCCAAGAATGCGGTCCCCCCAAGGATCAACGTGCGAGAGCCCAGGCGGTTGAGCAGGCGGCCCCCCAGGGGTGACCCCACCATCATGGCCAACACCACGGGCATGAGCATAAAGCTGGCTTTGCTCGTGCTCATGCCAAAGGCGGCCACGGCCAGGGCGGGCAGAAAGACCATGGCCGCTTCCCCCAGCCCGGCCCCGGCAGAGAGCAGATAGGTCAGGCGCAGTTGCCGGGACCCCAAGAGTTTGGGCCGAATCACCGGGTCAATGGCCCGCTTTTCAATCCGAACAAAGAGGAGCAGGGCGATCAGGGCGGTGAGCAGGAAGGGCCAGACCCCGGCGCTGCCCAGGCTGGCCCCCAGGTTTTCCGTGTCGATCTGGTTGACGCCGTAGGCCAAGCTGCCCAAGAGTACGGCCAAGGTGGCCATGCCGGCCACGTCAAAGGGCTGGGGCTTGGCCGGCCGGGTGGTGGGCAAAACCCTGCTGCCCAAAAAGAGGATCAGGGCGGCCACAGGCAAGTTGACCAGGAAGAGCCAATGCCAACTGAGCATCAACAGCAGCCCGCCCAGAATGGGGCCAAGGATAAAGGCCAGGCCAAAGACCGCGCCGATCAGCCCCAAGGCGGCCCCCTTTTTCTCCTGGGGGAAGGTGTCCCCGATCACCGCGCTGGCCACGGGCCAGATGCCCCCGGCGCTAAACCCCTGCAAGGCCCGGGCGGCCAACAGCCAGCCAAAGCTGGGGGAGAGGGCCACGGCCAAGGAGCCCAGCCCAAAGAGCAGCACGTCGATCAGATAGATCGTGCGTCGCCCATATCGGTCGCTCAACTTGGACATGAAGGGCGCGCCGATCAGGTTGAAGAGGACATAGATGCTGAAAACCCAGGCGATGGCCCGGTCGTCCACATTGAAGGCCGTGCGCAGGGCAGGCAACGCCGGGCCGACAATGGCAATATCCAGCGCGCCCATCAGCACGCCCAGGAAGAGTACGGTCAAAATACGCCGGTTCTTGGCCTCTTCGGGGGTGGGGGCGGGCTTGGCCGCCTTCTTGGCCGCCTGACCCGCCTCGGTTCTGGCTGCCGGGCTGGATGATTTCTCGGTTGACTCTGTGGGTATTTCTTTGACTTTCGTCATGGTGACTCCGTGCAAAAGGACAGACTACAAAAGGACAGACTACAAAAGGACAGACAAAGTGTAATTCGTTTGTGTACTCACATCTGAATAGTCAGTTTTGATTATTCAGATGTGGCTAGTATAGCCATTAACGCATGGCTTGTCAAATCGTCGGTTGGTCGGAAAGGCGAAATAGAACGCGGATGGCGCGGATTTGGCGGATCTGCGCGGATTTTTCATGATCCCTGGGCCAGCGCAGGTTGAGTAGACCGGGGCAGTTTCCGGTCGTATCGAAACCGTAGCGAGTCGACCACAGAAGATCCCAATGAACCGAAAAATCCGCACATGGTTCATCACGGCTTACCCATTTCGGTGAAACGTAGGTGCGGTTTTCAACCGCACAGGGTCCATGCACCGTGCATGATCAT
>CAZKEX010000481.1:0-3165 GCA_964551895.1 uncultured Caldilineaceae bacterium
TCTCCCTGTCTCCTTGTCTCCCTGTCTCCTTGTCTCCTTGTCTCCCTGTCTCCCCATCTCCTTGTCTCCCTGTCTCCTTGTCTCCTTGTCTCCCTGTCTCCTCTTCTCCTTGTCTCTATTCTCCCACCTCCAACTTATACCCATACCCCCGCACGGTGTGGATGAAGCGGGGGTCTTCGCCGGCGTCTGGCTCGATGCGGCTGCGCACTCGGCTGACCATGCGGTCGATGTTGGCGTCGTAGATGTCGCCCTGGGCTTCGGGCCAGACGGTCAGGGCGATTTCGTCCTTGCTGACCACCCGGCCCCGGTTTTGGAAGAGGAACCAGAGCAGCTCAAACTGTTTGACGCTCAGGGCCGGCTCCAGCAGTTGGCCGTCCACATGGACTTGGCGGGTGGTGGGATCTACCCGCAGGCTGGGTTCCCGCACGGCGATCAGGGCCGGGGCGGTCATGGTGGCGGACGGGTCTTGGAAGCGGAAGCGGGTGGAGGCAAACTGCACCTCGCAGCCATCCTCCAGCCAGGCCGTGCCCCCGCTGGAGAGGCGTCTGCCGTCCACATAGACGCCGTTCTTGCTGCTCAGGTCGTGTACTTGATAGTTTGTGTTGATGCGCCGCACCTCGGCATGTTGGCGCGAGGCAAACTGATCGTCCAGCGCCACATGGTTGGCGGACCCCCGGCCCACGGTCGAGATCTCTGCGCTCAATTCGACCTCTGTGCCCATGCGCGGCCCGCTAATGCAGACCAGCTTCCCAAATTGACTCATGGATTTGTACCCTATACCTGTATGGCTTGCCGTTGGCAGCCCATTGATGGCTATGCTAGAATAGAAAATTGCACCTCTGCTTCAGATGATATGATGATACCAGTAAGCGCAGGGACGAGCAAGCGTCCGAGCAGTGTTAATTATGAGATCGCCCAATCTCTCAACCCACGTGCCTTTCCGGGAAAATCCGTGACCGATCAAAGACCTACCCCCGCTTCACCCCCAGATTTTGACCCTGAACCGGACGCTTTCGACGTCCCCGGTGTTGACGCCGCGGGGCCCGCACCTGTGGATGCCACACCCCTCGACCCGGCCAATCTGGTCGGCCAGCGCTTGGGCCGCTTTCAGGTGGGCAGACGGTTGGGCAGCGGTGGCGCGGCCACGGTCTATCAGGCCTACGACCTGATCCTGGGGCGCACGGTGGCGTTGAAGGTGCTGCTCCCCGGCGCGGATGCCGTCTCCCGCACCCGTTTTCGCCAGGAGGCCCAGACGGCCGGCGGGCTGCAACATCCCCACATTGTGCGCACGGTGCAGGTGGGGGATATGTCCGGCGGCAACATCGCCTATATTGCCATGGAATTGGTGGAGGGCGAAAGTCTGGCCAACCTCCTGGACCGCCGGGGCCGCCTCAGCCCGGAGGAGAGCTGCAACCTACTGGAGCCCATCGCCCGGGCTTTGGCCCTGGCCCACCGGGCCGGCATCGTGCATCGAGATGTCAAACCCAGCAACATTCTCCTGCGCCCGGCCCAGCCCGGCGGCCCCCACAGTGTGCAGTTGGAATCTCTGGACTATCCGGTGATCCCCCTGCTCTCGGACTTTGGCATCGCCAGGGCCTTGGACACGCCGGATCTGACCAACGTGGGCCGCACCATCGGCACCCCGGCCTATATGGCCCCGGAGCAGTGCGCCGGCAGCCGGGAGGTGGATGGCCGGGCGGACATCTACGCCTTGGGCGCGGTGCTCTATCGCTGTCTGGTCGGGCGGGCGCCTTTTGTGGGCAGCACCACCCAGATCCTCCACGCCCATGTCTACGATCCCCTCACCATTCCCGACGCCATCCTCTTTGGCCTGCCGGCCGGGGTGGTGGAGATTCTGAAGAATAGTCTGGCCAAGGATCCGGCGGAGCGCTACCCCCGCTCGGATCTGATGGCGGCCGGGCTGGCCAGGGCGGCCGGTCGTCTGCCCGTGGACGAGAACGCGGCTCCCTCGGGCGCCGACGACCACACGGCCACCATGACCCTGGCCGCCCTGCCCGCGGTGCAGATCCAGCCCAACGAACCCCGCACGGCCACGGTCTTGGTCCCCGCCCGGCGCACGGCAGAGGTGACCCAAACCCCGTCGCCCCCCCCTTTGGCCCCAACCCCCGCCCCGGCGAAATCTGCCCCGCCCTCGGTCGCCACCCCGGGCCGCCAGGGCATGTTGGGCCGGCTGGAGCGGGTGCGGTGGAGCGGGTTGGCGGTGACATCCGTGCTGCTCTTGCTGGTGGTCTTCTTCGTCGTGGCCCTGACATCGGGGCAGTTGGGCGGGCAGTTTGGGTTGGGGGGGCGAGATGGTACGGCCACGGTCGTGGCGGTGAACCCATTTCCCCAGGCCACCTTGGACGGAGGTGTGATTGTGGGCGAATCGACGCCCACCCCCTCCCCCCAGCCGACGGAGGTCGCGCCCTCCGCCACACCTGTGCCGGTCGTGGACGAGCCATCCCCCACGCCGGTGGACGAGCCGTCCGCCACCCCTTCGTCCACGGCCACGGCCACCCCCGAACCCACGGCGACCCCGGTTCCGCCCACGGCCACGCCGTTGCCCTTGCCCAGCCCCAGCCCCAGTCCTAGTCCCACGGCCACGGTCAGCCAGGTCTCCACCTGCTCCATCACCGCGGACCCGTTTTTTCTGGGCTTTCTGAACACGGACCCCAAGTCGGCCGAGCTGGGCTGCGCCGACAACCTGCCCGTGGCCTCTTTGGCCGAGATCCAGCCCTTCCAAAATGGGGCCATGCTGCGCCGGGAGGACACGCGCCAGATCTATGTGCGCTATGCCAACCAGCGCTGGACCCAGCGGCCCGACGGCTGGCAAGAGGGGGATCCCCTGCGCAGCGACGATCCCCGCTTTGCGCCGCCGGGTCCCGGTCTCTTTCAGCCCGAACGGGGCTTTGGCCGCCTGTGGGAGAGCGACGACCAACTGCGCAGCGCCCTGGGCTGGGCCACCGCCCCGGCCACCCCCTTCAACGCCGTGGTGCAAAGCTTCAACGGCGGCGTCCTCATCGGCGACATCGCCAGCGGCCAGGTCTACGTCTTCCTGCGCAGCGAGCTTCTATTGTAGCCGATAGCCGTTAGCCGCCAGCTTCCCCCCCCATTGTGCATTGTCCATTGTGCATTGTGCATTGTCCATTGTGCATTGTGCATTGT
>CAZKEX010000482.1:0-3151 GCA_964551895.1 uncultured Caldilineaceae bacterium
CGAAATCTCTGTGTCCTCGGCGGTTAAATGGCTTTTTGCAGCAGAGTCATTTTTAATTCTCAATTACGCCACCTCTGGCAGAAAAATCTGCACACAGGTCCCCTCACCGGGCTGGCTGTGGAAGTGGATTGTGCCGCCAACTTGCTCGACTCGTTGGCGCATGTTGCCCAGGCCCCACCCGCCGCCGTTGGCCTGGGATGGCTCGAAGCCACGGCCCTCGTCCCGCACGGTGATGGTTAGCCCGCCCCGTTCTTGGCCCCCATCCTCGCCTTTGCCCAATGCCCTGTCGCTCAAAATTTGCACGGCCTCCGCCTGGGTGAGGGTGACCCAAATTTGGTCGGTTCCGCTATGCTTGCAGGCATTGGACACCGCTTCCTGGACCAGCCGCAGAGCCGTCAACTGGGCGGGAATGGACAGGGTGGTCTCGTCAAAGGCCAATTGGGTGTGGATGATTACGTGATAGGCACGCTGCTGACGCTCCACGATGCGGGTAAGGGCTGTTTTCAACCCTTGGTCCAAGATATTCAGCTTGAGATCGTTGATCAAAAGACGTAGCTCTTTGGCGGAGTGGGAGAGTTCATCGGCCAACTCCGCCATCTCGGTCTCGATGGCCTCGGGCCCTCGCTGGCTCAACTTTTTGCCCCGGCGCAAACGAATACGAATGCCGGCCAGGGATTGCAGCAGACCGTCGTGGGTCTCCTGGGCGATGCGGTTGCGCTCTATCTGAATACCCTTCTGCACTTCAAGGGCCTTGCGTTGTTCGATCTCTTCGATCAGCCGCCACGTCCGCTCCTCCACCAGATTTTCCAATTCTGTCTGATAGCGCAGAACCTCCTGATTGCTCTGAAACAGACCGTCGGCCATGCTGTTGAAGGCCAGGGCAATGCGGCTGAACTCGTCCTGCCAGGGGAGCTGGGGGATGCGATGGGCCAGATTGCCCTGTGCGACCTGGTCAAACCCGGCCAGCAGCTCGGTCAGGGCGTCAATGATGGTGCGGCGATAGTAGATGGCAGACGCCAACACAAACGTTATGCTGCCACAGATCTGAAACCAGATCAGGGTTTTGAGCAGTTCGCCCAGACGCACGGCAGTTTCTCGATATGGGGCAGGGACGACGAAGTCTGGCAGTTGAGGGGATCCCATCACCTGGGCGTAGGGCACGCCCGGCAGTTCCTGGGCCAAGTAGACAATAGAGATCCCCCAGGCCAGGCCGTGAATCAGCAGCAAAAAGAGGGTCAAACCGGCCCCGATTACCCGCATCTCCAGGCTGAAGGAGACTAGCTGATAGCGCAAATAGACAAAAACTGTCAAGGCCACGCCGACCGTAAAGCTGGAATCCAGCAGAATACTCAACCAGAGCGGGAGGGGACTGTGAGGCAAAAAGGTGAAGACACCCACAAGGATGATCAGCGTAAATGTGGTTGCCGTAAACCACCGATGGATCTGGCCAACCGGGCTCTTGGGCCGAAGCACAGCGCGGACAACGAGACGGATCATCCTGGCCGGCCCTCGGTCTATCGTTGCGGATGTGTGGATGTCGTTGGCCGCCACGATTTCGGCGGCCATCAATTTGCGGATGGACAGCGTAGAGGTCCAGAGTACGAAGAAGAACAACGGCAACTCACTCCACATAGAGCGCGGCGCATAGTTGCCCGAGTCATGAAAGGCCCAATATCGGTAGAGCAAGAAGATCATCTCCGCCAGAAGCGCCCCACGAAAAATATGGCCGAAATAGCGAGTTTCCCGCTCTGTGACAGCATGGTCTGGCGGCAAGGCATAGAGAAAGCGACAGATGTTGTAGTAGAAGAGTACGGCAAGGGGTGTGCGCACATAGGCCACGAGCCCCCCGATCTCGTCCTCCGTGATATTGGCCAGCATCGTAGCCAGTACAACTAGAAACCCAAGGCCAATGGCCTGAATGAAGAAGCCTGTGGCGGGGCTGGGCGCGTCGTCCTGTTCGCGCACGGTGAGCCAAAGATAGACCCAGAGCAGGCCCAGCAGACAGAGGAGCGAAACCTGTGTAATCGTGGTGGCACTGACCAGCATAACAATTGACCTCGGCAGCAAAGATAGGCGTAATGTGGACTGAGAAAAGGATCTGGAACGGGTAATGACAGGGGGGGGATTTGGGACAGGGGTCTGGATTGATTATACTTAAGTCTGTCTGTTTACAAAACCTTTTGTTAGGAGACAACCCATCTTGAACCCTATCCGTCTGTTGATCGTAGACGATCACGCTTTCTTCCGCAACGCCATCACACCGCCCCTGGAAGAGGAACCGGCCTTTGAGATCCTCGGCTACGCCGAGGATGGCGACGAAGCCGTAACCATGGCCCGCAGCCTGGAGCCGGATGTGATCCTGATGGATCTGCGCATGCCCTACCTTTCGGGGTTGGCGGCCCTGAAGCGCATCTCGCCCAACAAGCGCGGACCAGCCGTGCTGATCATCACTGGCTCCGACTATCGAGATGAGGCCGTGGAAGTGCTGGCGGCCGGCGCAACCGGCTATCTGCGCAAGGACAACATCAGCGACGAATTGCTGGTCGGCGCCATCTTTGCCGTGGCCAGCGGCGGTATTTTCCTGGACCCAGATCTCTTGTCAGACTTTCTTCCCATCCTTCTGGCCGACCAGCCCCAATACCAGGCAGATCTACAGATCATCGCCGCGCTCTCCCCAGACGAAGTCGCCCTGCTCAGGCGAGTGGCCCAAGGTTGGGAGAACACAGAGATCGCCAAGGACCTTGCCGTTGCCCCCAAGACCGTCTCCAACCGGCTCGGCATGCTCTATGAAAAGCTTGGTGTAGAGAACCGGGTACAAGCCGCCCTCTTTGCCCTGCGCAACGGGTTGACCCGTCTCAAGGCCACAGACTGAATCTCCCCTCCCCGCACACCCCTTTCACAAACCCCATTCACTCCTACCAAATCTCCTTTCTCTTGTTGTGATCAGACGTTGTGATCAGACTGTATCTTCTCAATAAACCGGGGAGAAACTGAGTTTTTTTGGATCGGGTTGCGGAAATCTCCCGGTTGGAAAAACTCAGTTTCTATCGCGCCCCAGGATATTGAGAAGATACATACATCACAAATTAGAAAACCTATGTCAACCCAACGTATCTTCGGGAATAGTTCCCGGAGATACGTCTTTTTTGCC
>CAZKEX010000483.1:0-3111 GCA_964551895.1 uncultured Caldilineaceae bacterium
CAGCCGTTCCAGCCGCTCGATCTGGGCGGCTTGCTGGGGGCCGGGGTTGGCCAGCCGGGGCCGGTCTTCCCAGGGGCCGTCGCCGGATTCCCGGGGATAAAGCGCGCCCAACACCCGCAGGATGAAGGCCCGCCACAGGGCGTCCGTGCGATCATATTTCCAGGCGGTGAACCAGACCGTGCGCACGTTGGGGTTGCCCGGCTTGTCGATCTTTGCCCGCAACTGGCGCAAGAGACTGGTCTTGCCGCTGCCCCACGCGCCAAAGACGCCCAAAGTCAAGGGCGTTTGGGACGTTTCCAGCAGATTCTGTAGGGTTGGGGCAAAGTCCTCGAAGTTGAGACTGTCCTCGCCGGACCAACGGTCGGTGAGAAATGGGCTTTTGTGCCGTGTATCGGGCATAGGGATCTCCTGGGGTTGGGGTGAAGAGTGGATGTCCGTATTGTAGCACCCAGGCGGGGGAGAAGACAACCATCCGCCTATGCGACCGCACGCGTGGCGCGCCCGTGGAAGTCTGGCTTTTTTCAAAAGCCAGACTTCTCGCCGCCCCGATCCTGGCATGGACACCACTCAGCGTCTCATGCCAGGGGTTGGTTGACCCAGACGTCGGGCTTTTGGGAAAAGCCCCGACGTCTTAGCGCGCCCACACCCAACCAGCCGGGGCCTTTAGTCCTTCAGCCCCGACGGATTTGCCCCCTTCGTTACTTCGTCCTAAACCCCCCTTTTGAACTATACTTACGGCGTGTATTTCGTGTTGCGTGCGCGTCGCCGCGCAGGCAACACCCCACCCATCACAACCTGAAAGCCGAAAGGGCAATCCCATGAGAGATCGTTTCCTTTTTAATGACAATTGGCTCTATGCAGCCGAAACCCTGGACCTGGACGCGGCGGACGGGGCCTTCGAGGCCGTGACCCTGCCCCATACCAACAAGCTCTTCCCCCACCACAACTTTGACAACCTGGACTATCAGTTTATCTCCACCTACCGCAAGCGCTTTGATTTCTCGGCCCAAGCTGCCGGGGGGCGCACGCTCTTTCTCGATTTCGAGGGGGTGATGCTGGCCTGCACGGTCTATTTGAATGGGGTGCGCCTGGCCGAGCATTTGGGGGGCTACATCTCCTTCGCCGTCGATCTGACCGAGACGGTGCAAGAGGGGGAGAACGTGCTCACGGTCTATGTGGACTCCCGGGAGCGCAAGGATATTCCGCCCTATGGCTACCTGGTCGATTATCTGACCTTTGGCGGCATCTATCGGGATGTCTTTCTGCGTCTTGTGGACCCCACCCACATGGAAAATCTCTTTGTCAGGCCGACGGATGTGCTGACCACGCCCCAGCTTGCCTGCGATGTGCGCCTCAACCAGATCGAGCCGGGCCTCAGCCTGACCGCCCAGTTGCTCGACCCAGCCGGCCAGGAGATCGCCACGGCCCAGGCCACGCCGAACGGGACCACCACCACCCTGGCCTTCTCCCCCCTGCCCCAGGTGGACCTGTGGGATCTGGACTCGCCCACCCTCTATACCGTGCGGGTGGCCCTGCACCGGGCCGGCGCAGAGGTGGACACCCTCTCCGCCCGCTTTGGCTTCCGCACGGCCGAGTTCCGCCAAGATGGAAGTTTCTACCTCAACGGCCAGCGCACCCCCCTGATCGGTCTCAACCGCCACCAGACCTATCCGTATATTGGGGCAGCCGCGCCGGCCCGGCTGCAACGTCAGGATGCCGATATCATCAAAAACGAGCTGGGCTGCAATCTCGTGCGCACCTCCCACTATCCCCAATCTCCCTACTTTTTGGACCGCTGCGACGAGATCGGGTTGCTGGTCTTCGAGGAGATCACCGGCTGGCAGCACGTTGGGGATGCGGCGTGGCAGGAGATCACCCTGGCTGAGTTAGGGGCCATGATCGACCGGGACCACAACCATCCGTCCATCATCATGTGGGGCGTGCGCGTCAACGAATCCCGGGACAACGACGATCTGTATACCCGCACCAACGCCCTGGCCCGCCGCATGGACCCCACCCGGCAGACCGGCGGGGTGCGGGACTTCTTGGGCAGCTCCTTTTTGGAGGACATCTACACCTTCAACGACTTCTCCAACACGGTGAGGGAGCCGACCGAGCAGCCCCATCTGATCACCGAGTTCGCCGGCCACATGTTCCCCACCAAGATCTTCGACCACGAAGAGCGGCTGATCGACCACGCCCTGCTCCACACCAAGGTGCAGAATCTGCAACTGGGCAACGACCGGGTGGCCGGGGCCATCGGCTGGTGCGCCTTCGACTACAACACCCACATCGAATTTGGCTCCGGCGACCGCATCTGCTATCACGGGGTGATGGACATCTTCCGCCTGCCCAAGTGGGCCGCACACTTCTATGGCAGCCAGCAGTCCCCGACCAAGCGCATTGTGCTGCAAGCCGCCACCCACTGGACCATGGGCGACCGTTCCGGCGGGGGCAACAACCCGCTCACCGTCTTCAGCAACTGCGACGAGGTCGAGATCGCCATCGGCGATATCGCCGTGGGCAAGTTCCAGCCGGACCGGGCCGCCTATCCCCACCTGCCCCATCCCCCCTTCACCATCCGCGGGCTGAACGAACACAGCGCCTGGGGCCAGGCCAAGTTCTACGACCTGCACCTGATCGGCTACCTCAACGGGGAGGCCGTGGCCAAACAGTCCATCGCCAGCAGCCGCCTGCCCAAAGCCTTGACCCTCTCCACGGACACAGACCACCTCTGGGCCGACGGGGCCGACATGACCCGGCTGATCGTGCGCATCACCGACGAATTTGGCAACCCCCTGCCCTACGCGGTGAAAGTCGTAACTCTCGAGGTGGATGGTCCTGCCGAGTTAATAGGCGAAAACCCCTTTCCCCTTCTGGGGGGCCAGGCGGCCTTGTATGTCAAAAGCCGCCATCAGCCGGGCACAGTCACCGCGCGCGCCCGGGTATCAGGGTTGCCGGAGGCCGTGGTCTCGCTGGAGATCCTCGCGCCCCAACCGTAAACGCAAAACACTGTAGGGGCACGAGGTGTGGCGGCAACAACGTTCCATTCAACGCCAGATCGTCCTTCCGCCACACCTCGTGCCCCTACAGACACAGTATGCGAAGACG
>CAZKEX010000484.1:0-3073 GCA_964551895.1 uncultured Caldilineaceae bacterium
CTCACCTTGTCACCCCCTCACCTTGTCACCCCCTCACCTTGTCACCCCCTCACCCCCTCACCTCACCATCCAACTCCGCCCACAATTCCCGCACCCACTCGGCGCAGGAGGCCAGCCAGCGCCGGTGGCCGAAGATCTCCAGGGTGATGGCGCCGTCATAGTTGAAGCTGCGCAGGCCCCGCAGCTCCTTTTTGAGGTTGAGGGCGCCCCGCTTGGCCGCGCCAAAGGGCAGATGGTCGTCCCCGTAGCCGTCGTTATCGCTCATGTGGACATGCACCAGCCGGTTGGCCAGGGCGAAGAGATACTCACCGGTCATGCTCTTGGCGGTCTGGATGTTGCCGTGGCCCACATCATAGAGCAGCTTCAGCTCCGGCAGCCGGGAGAAGATCTCCCGAAAGATCTTGAGCTGGTGGCGGTTGTCCGTGCCGTTTTCCATGGCGATCTGGATGCCCTTGGGCCGGGCGTGGTCGATCAGCACGGTCATCAGTTGTTTGTAATAGTCGTAGCCGTCCGCGTCGGAGAGATAGCCCGGCCAGCCCATGTAATGGGTGGTGCAGATCTTGGCCCCCAGAATGGCCGCGGCGTCAATGCTGCGCCGCAGCTCGTCCATCGCGGCCTGGCGCACCAGGGGCGACGGGTTTTGGATGGGCAGGTAGGGGGCTGTGTGGCAAACCAACCCCAGCCCCGCGTCCTCCACGGCCTGGCGTACGGCCTTCCAGTCCGTGGACTCCACCGCCGCGCCCGGGGCCTCGATGGTCAGATCGATATAGTCAAATCCCATCCCCGCGATGGCTTTGATCTCTTTGAAAACACTGGCGTACGGGTTGTTCATGGCGCCAAGTTGCATGGAAAGTTCCTTTCAAATGCACAATTGACAATGCACAATGCACAATGGGTGTGTAACAAGATCATTGTGCATTGTGCATTGTGCATTGTGCATTGTGCATTGTCAATTGTGCATTGTTTTTATTATCGTTGGGGCAAATAGCCTACGGTCACGGACAGGTCGCCGTCTTTGCGCCGGCGGCTTTCCACGGGGATGCGGATGCTGCACAGCAGCCCCTCGGCAGAGAAGCGCAGGTCGGCCCGGCGCTGCACCACATTGCCGATGGTGCCCCCCCCGGTCCCCTTGCCTGGGCCCCCTTCGGCCTGAATCACCTCGTCGGGCAGCTTCCCCACCAGGCCGAAATAGGCGATCTGGCCGCCCTCATCGTAGGCCACCCGGTTGAAGACCGGACCGTCGTCGTCCAGGGGCGCCTCGTCCCAGGTCTGGCGCAGCCACTGGCCAATATGCAGCAGCCGGTTGTCGATGACGCTGATCCCCAGCAGCTCGTGCTGGTCCCCCAAATGGATGTTGATCCAGTGGCGCACCGTGCGCTCCGGGTCCGTCTTGCAGGTGGTCAGGATGCGCAGTTCGATCAGGTCCGCATTGGCCAGCCAAAGGGCTCGCATGGGTACTTTGTAGGCTCGGTTCATGGGTCAATTCTCGTTGATTTGTTGATTGGTTGATTGGTTGATTGGTTGATTGGTTGATTGACAGTGGATCGGTGATGCCCCACACCAATCAACCAATCAACCAATCAACCAATCAACATTTTTCATGATGAAAAAAGACGACACGCTGATCAAAAGACCGCCCAGGATCAAGACGGGCGGACCCCAGCCCAAACCTAGGGGCGCATTGTACAGGGGTTGGATCAAGGGTAACACTTGGGCAAAGAAGACCACGGCGGCCAACCCTCCAGCCAAAGGTAGGACCGCGGGCAGACCCAATCCCACCCAGCGGGGCAGCAGGGCCAACATGGGACCCAGGGCGGCCAGCCCCAGGCAGATGACCATGACGCCGGTTTGCAGGCGAAACTCCGGCGTGGTGAGGCGGCCAGGGGTCCACGCCGGGGGCAGTAGGTTGAGGGCGGCCACGACGGCCAGTCCCAGCATGGCCCAGCGCATCAGCCGGGGCAGGGCCAGCTCGGTCCGATAGGCCCACAGGCTGAGGCTGAGGCTGACAGCGACCAGGGGTAGATAGAAGACCTGCCGCCAGATGGCCAGTTCGCCGCCGCGCACCTGGGGCAGAAATTTTACATATTCCGCCAAATCCAGCCCGGTGACCACCAGCCCGGCGGCCTTGTGGGGCACCCAGGGGCCGACGTAGCCGGCCAGGGTTATGAGTGCGCCCAGAGGGAGCAGCCAACTCAGCCAATTGCGGCCCACTTTCGCGGTCACAGTCATGATGCACCTGCAAGAAGGTCAAGTTCACCGCAAAGACGCCAAGGACGCAAAGAAGAATATAGCCGTTCGGCCAAGGAAAAAATAGAACACGGATTAGACGGATGCGACGGATTTTTACTGATTTTTAGAAAAAGATCCGTTTTTAATCCGTTCGATCCGTCCGATCCGTGTTCTATTTTTTGAACTCGCGGAACGATACCAGAAAAACAGGGCTTTTCCTCTGCGTACCCTCTGCGCATCTCTGCGCCCTCGGCGGTTAAATAGCCTTTTATAGCCTCCCCCATCAAACTTCCTCCCCCGCGGCCCTGGCTTTGGCGCGGATGCGCCGGGCCAGTCGCTCGTCCTGGCGCTGGCGACCATCTTCAAAGCGTTGGCGCTCTTCGTCGCTCTCCAAGAGCAGGTCCGGCACCTCGGTGGGTTGATAGGCTTCGTCCAGGGCCACATAGATAAAATAGGCCGAATTGGTGTGGGTGATCTCCCCGGTGAGCAGGTTTTCGGCCTTGACGATCACCTCCACCTCCATGCTGGTGCGCCCCACATAGGTGATGCGGCCCTGAAACGAGACAAACTGGCCCACCCGCACAGGCCGGTGAAAGGTCATGCTGTCGATGGCCACAGTCACCGAGGGGCGGCGGGCGTGGCGGGCAGCCACAATCCCCCCGCACTCGTCGCACAGCTTCAGCAGCACCCCCCCATGCACATTGCCCAAACTATTGGCATGTTCCGGGTTCATATATTGGCCCATCGTCAGGGCCGAGTCGGTGATGGTCTTTGCGCTCATAGCTTCCTTTCGTGGGTGACAAGGTGAGGGGGTGACAGGGTGACAAGGTGAACAGTTTTTCCA
>CAZKEX010000485.1:0-3052 GCA_964551895.1 uncultured Caldilineaceae bacterium
ACAAAATCAGGGCCTTACCTCATCTACATCACCTTCACAACTACTTTGGCCTCGCTCCATAGCTCTTCGAGTTTGTAGTGGTCTCGGGCTTCTTCGTCGAACATGTGGACGATGACGTCCCCATAGTCCAGCAACAACCAGCCGCCGGCGTTGCCTGCCTTGCCCTCAATGGCCAAGGGGCGGATATTTTGTTCCATTTTGAGCGTTACCTTCACCTCGTCTTCCATGGCCTTGGCCTGACGTTCGCTGCCAACCGTGCCGATCAAAAAATAGTCGGCAATGGTGGTCAATTCCCGAATGTCCAGCAAAACAATGTCCGTTGCTTGTTTATCCTCGACGATCTCTAGCAGACGTCGAGCCAGTTCTGTGCTTGTCAGAGTACCCTCCTGATGGGTATTGGCTGAAAGGTTGATCGGTTGACTTGTCCGTTGACTTGTCATTGGCAACAGTGTAGCACAGAAGCGGGGCGGACTCAATCCCTCGGTGAGGTTGTGTGTGTTGGGCGGAAACCCCTTTGGTTGCGCCGCCGCTTTGTGCTATGGTAGAGCCATGAGCAACCGTCACCCCAAAGCCCAAGCCGACCCCATCTTCCCCACCCTGGCCGTGGAGGCGCGCCTGTGGCAAAGTGGCTTTGTGCGGGTGGCCGGTGTGGATGAAGCGGGACGGGGCGCGCTGGCCGGGCCAGTGGTGGCCGGCGCGCTGATCCTGCCTCCTCTGCCCCACCCCGACGCCCCGCCCCCGCCCTGGGACCAGGTGCGGGACAGCAAACTGCTCTCCCCGGCCCGGCGGGAGGCCCTCTTTCCCCAAGTGCAGGCCGCCAGCCTGGCCTGGGGGATCGGCGCAGCCTCGGCCCAGGAGATCGACCAGATGGGGATCGCCCCGGCCACCCGGCTGGCCATGCAGCGGGCCATCGAAACCCTCGTCCCCTCGCCGGACTATTTGATCATCGACTGGGTGCGGCTGGATCGGGTCAACCTGCCCCAGGAGAGCTTTGTCAAGGGGGATGCCCGCCTGATCTCGATTGCCGCCGCCTCCATTTTGGCCAAGGTACATCGGGATCGGCTGATGGTGGCTTTGGCGGAGGTCTACCCTGGTTTTGGCTTTGAGCGACACAAAGGCTATGGGGCCGCCGTCCACCTGGCCGCGCTGGCTGCTCTTGGACCCTGCCCGGCCCATCGCCACACTTTTTCGCCCATTTCTCAAAAGCCCACGCTTTTTGATCAGGAGATCGCTCCCCATGCCTAGCGTCCGCCGCGCCCTGGGAGACGCCGGGGAAGATCTGGCCGCCCAGGCCTTGACCGAGGCCGGGCTGACCCTGATCGAGCGCAACTGGCGCTGCCCGGCCGGGGAACTGGACATTGTGGCCGAGGAGATGGCCCCGGATCTGCTGACCGGGCCGGGGCTGGTGACGTGGCGGGTCTGCGTGGAGGTACGCACCCGGCGGGGGACCCGCTTCGGCACGGCCAAGCAATCCATCACCCCGCGCAAACAGGCCAAGCTGCGGGAGGTGGCGGCCCACTATATCCAGGCCACAGGCTGGACCGGCCCCTGGCGCATCGACGTAGTGGCCGTGCAGATGGACAGCCAGGGCCAACTGCTGGAGATCGACCACATCCGCCACGCGGTGACGGGATAGAATCAATGGACAATGCACAATGGACAATGCACAATGGACAATGCACAATGGGTGCAGGGCGACGTCACCCCCTCACCCCCTCATCGTTCTCATCGGCCCGACCGCGGTGGGGAAGACGGCGCTGAGTTTGGACCTGTGCGCGCGCTTTGGGGGCGAGGTGATCAACGCGGACAGCCGCCAGGTCTATGCGGGGATGGACATTGGCACGGCCAAGCCCAGCCCGGCGGAGTTGGCCGCGGCGCCCCACCATCTGCTGGATGTGCGCACGCCGGACCAGGTGTTGAGTTTGGCCGAATATCAGACGATGGCCTATGGGGTGATCGATGATCTGCACCGGGCCGGGCGCGTGCCCTTTTTGGTGGGGGGGACCGTGCTTTACGTGCGAGGGGTGGTGGAGGGGTTGCGTATCCCCGACGTGCCGCCCAACCCGGCGCTGCGGGCGGAGCTGGAAGCCGTGGCCGCCACCCAGGGCTGGGAAGCGCTGTTCGCCCGCCTGGAAGCCTTGGACCCGGTCACCGCGGCCCGCTCGGATCCAAAAAATGTGCGTCGGGTGGTGCGGGCCTTGGAGATCGTGATCGCCACGGGCAAATCTAAGACCGAGTTGGAGGGCGCGGACCCACCCCCCTATCGGATGCTCCAGATCGGCCTGGACATGGACCGAGAGGCCCTCTATGGCCGCATCGACCGCCGGGTGGATGCCATGATGGCCGCCGGGTTGGTGGCCGAGACCGAGGGCTTGCTGGCCGCGGGGTATTCACCGGCCCTGCCCGCCATGACCAGCCTGGGCTATCGGGAGATCGGGGCCTATTTGCAGGGGGAGATGACCCTGGCCGCGGCGGTAGAGCGGATCAAGACCGAGACCCATCGCTTTGTACGCCACCAATACACCTGGTTCCGGCGGCTCTCCGGGGTGCGCTGGTATAGCCTCGATCCGGACACGTCCGCCCAGCGGGAGGCGATCCGTAAGCAGATCGTAGGGGATGTGGCCGCATTTTTGCAGGACAATGGGTGAGTACCGGGCCAATTGTTCTGGAATTGCATGTTTTGCCATTGCGGGGGTATGGAATTGGCATTATAATGGTGGGAATATCAAAGTGTCCCCAGCGCAGAGAGTGCAGCGGGACACAATAATTGACGATAGTGACTGTGTGAGTCAGACACGTTTTGAGCAAATTCGGCTCTTTGACCGACGAGGAACCCTATGGCAGACCTTGGCAACAGCCTTCCGCCCACCCCCGACGATAGCAATGACCTGAGCGATCCGCTCAGGTCTAATCCTGCCCAGGAGCCGGTGGAGGAGTCCCCGTCTGAGATCTCGCCTGAGATCCCGCCTGAAACCTCGTCTGAGGCCCCGTCTGAAACCCCATCTGAGACCTCGTCCGAGTCTGAGGACAGTGTGAACAGCGGGCTGCCTGT
>CAZKEX010000486.1:0-3051 GCA_964551895.1 uncultured Caldilineaceae bacterium
GGGCCGAACGGCAGCGGAAAGAGCCAGTGGGGGAAGGCCCTGGCCGCGGACGCCGCCCGGGCTGGGATGCCCGCCCGATACGTCATGGGCAAGGACCTGGAGCGGTATCTATTCAACGAAGGCCCCAAGACCCGCCAGGGCGAAGAGACCATGCCAGGCATCCCCGACCACCTGCGCCGCGCCCAGGTGCTGGTCGTTGACGAGATCCAGGGCGCAAACTGGAAGAGCGAATGGGTGGAGCGAGGGCTGCAACCGTTCCTGGATGGCCGATATCGCATGGCCGAGGGAACCGGAGGGGTGTTGACGGTGCTGATCAGCCAGACCGACCCCAGCCTGGAGATCAACAACTGGTCACCCCCCTGGCTATACAGCCGGATGCGAGACGGTGCCCAGGCCATCCCCTGGCCCCAGGACGTCAGCGCCCCCCCCTCCATCAAGGACGGCATGATCCGCTGGCCGTTCCACGTCGCCGGCATGGACATCCGACCCCACAAGGCGGTGGGCGCATGATTGAATATTTGGTGATATGCGATAACTGCAAAAGCATTATCGATGGCAGCGAAGTAAGTGGCGCATATACTCGCAGACGGGCGATGGCCGAAGGGAGCCTGAAGCGGTACAAAAGAAAAGATTATTGTGTAGAGTGTGAAATCATCGTGAAGGAGAAGGAGAAGGGGCAGAAAACATGACCAACTGGACCGAAGAGGATCTGGCCGCCTTTATTGCCCAGGGGGGATGGATTGAAGAGATGGGCCACTATCTGGCCGAGGGTGGGCAACTGGCAGACGAGCCGACTGCCCAGAATGCCCAGGCACAGGCCGTGCGCAGCCAGGGAGGGCGCAGGGCACGGAAGGCAGGGAAGGCATGGGAAGAAGCCCTGGAAGCCTACCACGCCCGCCTGAGCGCCCAGGGGCTGGCCGCCATGCACAAGACCGGCCCGATGGTTGAGTATATGAAAGTGCGGGGCAAGGTGCAGCCGCTGGTGACTGGACCCGGCCCGGCAGACTACGTGGGGGTGCTGGCTGATGGACGCTTTATCGGGTTTGAGGCCAAGACCACCAGCGACCCCAGCGGCTACACCCTGCCGGCCAAGTCCCTGCACCAACTGATCTGGCTGAACGAGATCCGCCAGATCAGCGCAGGCCGGGCGGTGACCTTCTATCTGGTGAGATACCGCACCGGGGACGAGACCCGCCTGCATCGTATCGAGGACATCCTGCCGGGCAAGAGACTGAGACGGCCAGAGGGCATCCTGGTCCCCGACGGCATAAGCTGGATCGATCACATTTAGCCCCCCGCCAGGGGCCAAGCAAAGGAAACGACACATGAACAACGGACTGACCGTAAGAAGCGAAGTGTGGCTGAGGGAAGACCTGGAAGCCATCCTCAACGCCATCGAGATCGCCGCCACCGCTGGCGGTGCAGACCTGACCCCCGGCCAGGTGCTGGACATTGTGCGAACCGCCGTCCACATTGAGCCGCGTGGACAGCGCATCACCGTGCTGCCCCGTTCGGCCCAGCCGAAGCGCATCGGCATCCCGACAGGAGGCTGGTGATGGGTATGTGTTATTGGAAAACACTTGAAATCACGAGTATGGATGGACGCGTGGGAAGTGTTCGGCTTTTCTCAAATATCATCGGTGTTGATTCTCTGGATCGCATGATCGGAGTGCCGTGGGATGATCTAGAGATAGAGAAAAGGGCCGACAGACTAGCCAAGGAGCATGGAGCAAAATTGAAATCGTTTCGGCTTTACGGGGATCGGGCTGGCTGGGATTTTGGGCGGGGGTTCCAGTGGCGGACAAAAGGAGGACAGGAATGACTCTCGCCCGCACCATCCTGGCCGAGAAGCCGGCCCTGAGCATCCGAGAACTGGCCCTGGAGATAGCCCGACGCCAGGGCGACCCCACCCTGTGGAAGAACCACATGAGTGCGGCCCATGCGGCCAAGCTGGCCCAGCCCGCCAACGCCCAGGTGACCCGGCTGACCTGCCCCCGCTGCGGATGCCACGCCGACCTGAGCGACATGCCCGACGGCATGGCGGACCTGGCCCGCACCATCTGGGCCAAGCAACACGCAACCTGCACACGACGGAGGGCACGATGAAACACGGATCACTCTTTACCGGCTTTGGCGGCTGGGACATCGGCGCAAAGGCCGCCGGCCTGACCCTGGCCTGGGGCCTGGAATATGACCCGGAGATCGCAGCCGTGGCCAACGCCAACCTGGGCGACCATGTACGAGTGGGGGACATCCTGGAGGCCGACCCGGCCAGTTTTGAGCGGGTGGACGTACTACACGCATCCCCGCCCTGCCCCAACTTCTCCGTGGCCAAAAGCGACCGGGGCGAGACGGAGCGAGACATCGCAATGGGGCGCAAGGTGGCCGAGTTTATCCGCCACCACCAGCCCCGCCTCTTTACTCTTGAAAACGTCTACGGATACCGGCACAGCGAAAGTTGGGCCATTATCCGGGAGACTTTGGTCGAGTTGGGATACTGGACCGACATGCAGCACGTCAACTCCGCCGACTTTGGGGTGCCACAGAAGCGCCGCCGCATGATCGTGCGGGCCGTGCTGGGGGGATGGGTGCCCCACTTGCCCAACCCGGTGCCCTGGGTGGGCTGGTATGCGGCCATCGAGGACATCCTCCACACCCTGCCCCCGTCCCAGTTTGCCCCCTGGCAGATCAAGCGGCTGCCCGAAGAGATCCGAACCTTTCTCGCCCAGGTGCAGGGCGAGAACAGCGCCGGGACGCTGGACGAGGACGACCCCGCCCCGACCGTGACCGCCGCCCACGTTCCGGCCAAGTACCGGGCCATGCTGGTGGATGACGACGACGACGACGATGACGACGACCTGCTCCCCACTTTTTTCCTCGCCAACGATCCCGATTGGTATCGATCTACGGTGTTAGCTCAGGGAGGATATGACGGGGAGATCGGACAGGTGGACGGGGAAGAGCCGATCTACACGATCACGGCAAACAGCAACATGGGGGCAATTAAGGCCATCCTGGTGGACGTAAAAAACAGCGGCCAAGAGCGGGGCA
>CAZKEX010000487.1:0-3050 GCA_964551895.1 uncultured Caldilineaceae bacterium
GCCGACGTTCCCAAATGAGTAATGGGTAATAAGTAGTGTGTGGTAGACGAAATTGCTTGTCTCATCGGCAACTCTCGGCTACCACACATTACTCATTACTCATTATTCATTGCCCTTCCCACCCCGACCATCATCAAACCTAATCTCTCCGCATCCAAGGAGTCACCATACATGCGCAAGACAACGTATATTCAGGCAATCAACGAGGCGATGAAGGAGGAGTTGCGCCGGGACGAGAATGTCTTTCTGATTGGGGAAGACATCGGTCGCTACGGCGGACTTTTTCGGGTCACTCGTAATCTTTTTGAGGAATTTGGGCCTGATCGGGTGATCGATACCCCGATCAGCGAACAGGCTTTCGTGGGCATGGCAACGGGGGCGGCCATGGTGGGCATGCGTCCGGTGGTTGAGCTTATGTACATGGACTTCTTCCTGGTCTGCGCCGACCAGATCTTTAATCAGGCTGCCAAGTTGCACTATATGAGCGGCGGTCTGATCAACGTGCCCCTGGTGATCCGGGGTCAGCAGGGCGGGGGCAAGAAGTATGGCTCCCAGCACAGCCAGTCGGTGGACGCCATGTTCGCCCACTTCCCTGGCATCAAGGTCGTGGCCCCCTCCACCCCCTACGATGCCAAGGGACTGCTCAAATCCGCCATCCGGGACGACAACCCGGTCCTCTTCTTGGAGCACAAGTTGCTCTATTTCACCCGGGGCGAAATGCCCGAGTTGGACGATGAATACACCATCCCCATCGGCGTGGCGGATGTGAAGCGGGCGGGCACGGACATCACCATCGCCACCTTCAGCTATTGTGTCCTCCAGGCCCTGGAAGCCGCCGAGGAACTGGCCGAAGAGTACGGCATCAGCGTGGAGGTGGTGGATCTGCGCAGCGTGGAGCCCTTGGACATGGAGACCGTCCTCACCTCTGTGGCCAAGACCGGCCACCTGCTGGCGGTCCACGAATCCTACGCCAACAGCGGCATCGGCGCCGAGATCGTGGCCCGCACCTACGAAGAGGCCCCGGGCCTCCTGCGCGCCCCGGCCCGTCGCCTGGGCATGGCCCCGGTCTCCATCCCCGTCTCCGGTCCCTTGGAAGAGGAACTGCTGCCCTGGAAGCAGAAGATCAAGGCCGCGGTGTTGGAGACGGTGCGAGTAACGAGTAAGGCGTAATGAGTAAGGCGTAATGGGTAATGAGTAATGAGTAATGGGTAATGGGCCGGGCTTGTTGGGGTCATCCGTGGTCCGCAGGTTAGCGCAGGTTGAGTAGGCCGGGGCAGTTTCCGGTCGTATCGAAACCGTAGCGGGTCAACGGCGTGGTGGACATTAAATGGCGAGACTCACCCACCACACCTTACTCATTACTCTTTACTCATTGCCCCTCCCAAATAGATCACGAGTGATCCAAGAAATAGTGAACAGGGGAAATCCTATGGCAACCGAAGTAAAACTCCCAGATCTGGGTGAAGGCATAGACGATGTGACCATCAACCGTTGGCTGGTCGCCGAGGGCGACACGGTCAACGAGGGGGATGTGATTTTGGAAGTGGCCACAGACAAGGTGGACACGGAAGTGCCCGCGCCGGTCAGCGGCGTGCTGCTCAAGCAGCTCCACGGCGAAGGCTCGTTGGTCGGCGTCAGCGAAGTGCTGGCCATGATCGGCGCTGCCGGCGAAGAGGTGGCCCCAAGCGCCCCCGCGCCCAAGGCGGCTCCGGCCCCAGCCCCGGTCCCTGTGGCGGAGGCGGCCCCCGTCGCATCTGGCGACAAAAGGGCCACCCCGGTCGCCCAGCGGGTGGCCCAAGACCAAGGCGTGGACCTGGACCAGGTCGGCGGCACAGGCCCCGGCGGCAAGATCACCAAGGACGATGTGCTGGCCTTCAAGGATGGCCAGGGCGCGGCCCCGGTCGGCGTTGGCCTGCCCGGGGACCTGGCCGACGTGACCCCCCTGGTCGTGGCCCGCACCCTGGCCCAGACCGGGGTCAATTTGACAGAAGTGGCCGCTGGCCGCCCCCTGAGCAGCCTGACCAAGTACGACATCCTCAGCGCCGCGGCCAGCCGGGACGCCGGCAAGCCCGTTGTGGTGGCCCCAGGCTTCGACGCAGCCGCGGCCACGGCCAAGGCCCCAAGCGCCGCGGTGGTCGCCGCCCCCGCTGCACCGGCCTCCGCGCCTTCTGCCCCGGCCAAACCCGCCCCTGTCCAACCCGCCCCCGGAGACGAACTGGTCAAGCTCAACCGCATGCGCCAGTTGGTGGCCAAGAACACCACGGAGAGCGCCTTCACCGCCCCCCACGTCACCACCATGTGGGATGTGGACATGACCGGCCTCCTCACCCACCGAGCGGCCAGCAGAAAAGAGTTTGCCGCCGCCGGGGTCAAGCTGACCGTGACCCCCTATCTCTTCGTGGCCATCCTGGCCGGGCTGCGGGCCGTGCCAGCCGCCAACGCCAGTTGGACCGACGAGGGCGTGGTCATCAAGCGCACCTACAACATCGGCATGGCTGTGGCCCTGCCCATGGACGCCAACGGCATGGGCGGGTTGATCGTGCCTGTGATCAAAAATGCCGGGGACCTCAACCTGATGGGGCTGGCCCGAGCCGTCAACGACCTGGCCGAGCGGGCCCGGGACAACAAGCTCAAGCTCGACGAGCTGCAGGGGGGTACCTTCACCCTGAGCAACTACGGCGTCTCCGGCAGCCGCTTCCAGACCCCGGTGATCGTCCAGCCCCAGGTGGGCATCCTGGGCGTGGGGAACATCGAGAAGCGGGCCGTGGTGATCAGCCAGGGCCACCCCCTGGACCCCAACCGGGGCGATTATATGGCCTTCCGGCCCATGACGACCCTTGGCTTCAGCTATGATCACCGTGTCCTTGACGGCGCCACTGCGGACGCGTTCTGCGCCGCGGTGAAGGAAAGTTTGGAGAGCTGGGGATAAAAGCAAAGCAAAAGGCAAAAGGCAAAAGGCAAAAGTGTCGTGTCCAGCGAATCCTATCGCTGGACACGACACTTTTGCCTTTTGCCTTTTGCCTTTTGCCTTATCTAGATCGCACCAAAAG
>CAZKEX010000488.1:0-3045 GCA_964551895.1 uncultured Caldilineaceae bacterium
AAACATCCGGGCCATGCTGGCGGCGGTGGAGGTGGAGCTGGTGGTGGATTTTGGGCCGATCCCAGCGCTGGTGGCCGAAATTGAGACGCCCAACGGGGTCATTGTCCTGAAATAACATTTGCCCTCCGCCTGGTTTATTGACAGCGTGCCCCCATTCCACATACAATTCATACTCGTTTGCCGTGCCATTCCCTCCAACCCGGCAATCCAAAATCGCCAATCAAAAATCCAAAATCTCTATCGCCTGCCCGGCCTACACCGGACCACAGGAAGGAAAACCATGACTAAAATCACGCTTACTTCTTTGCCCCTCGCCGCGCCTGACACCCTCAGCCTTTCCACCAACCCTACCGCCCGCAAATATCATATTTGGACCATCGGCTGCCAGATGAATGTGGCGGACAGCAACCACGTGGCCGCGGAGCTGGAGAAGATCGGCTTCGAGCCCACCGACGACCCGGACGCGGCCGAGGTGATGGTGCTCAACACCTGTGTGGTGCGCCAGAGCGCGGAGAACAAGGCCATCGGCAAGCTGGGCAGCCTGAAGCCGTGGAAGGCGGCAGACCCGGCCCGCACCCTGGCCCTGATGGGCTGCATGGTGGGGGTGAAGCCCGGCGAGAAGCTGCTCAAGGCCTATCCCCAGGTGGATGTCTTTATGCCCCCCAGCGAGGCCAGCCCCCTGATCGGCCATCTGCGGGAAGCCGAGATCGCCGCCGAGGCCTCTCGCATGGAGCAGGAACAGCTTCAGCGCCGCTATCAGCTCCAGGACGAGAGCCAGCCCGTGGGCACGGTGCAGTCCATCAAGCATCTGGCCCTCAGCGGGGAGGCCCCGGTGTCGGCCCATGTGCCCATCGTCTACGGGTGCAGCCACGCCTGTGCGTTCTGCATCATCCCCTTCCGCCGGGGGGTGGAGCGCAGCCGGCCCGTGCAGGAGATCGTCAACGAGATCCGGGGCCTGGTGGCCCAGGGCGTGCGGGAAGTCACCCTCCTCGGCCAGATTGTGGACCGCTACGGCTACGACTGGATGGAAGGCGGTCTGGGGAATAGCGCCAGTGTGGCGGCCTATGAGGGGCCGGCCAATGCACAATTGACAATGCACAATGCACAATGGGGCGAGGGGCGAGGGGCGAGGGGCGAAGAATCTCCCAATCTCCCAATCTCCCAATCTCCCAATCCCCAATCCGACTTGGCGGACTTGCTGCGAGCGGTGAGCGAAATTGAGGGGCTGTGGCGGATTCGGTTTTTGACCAGCCATCCGAACTATATGACCGAGCGGATTTTGGAGACCGTGCGGGATCTGCCCAAGGTGTGCGAGCATATCGAGGTGCCGGTGCAGGCGGGGAGCGACGAGGTGCTGTTGAGCATGCGCCGGGGCTATACCAGCGGCGACTATCGGGCGCTGGTCCAGCGCATCCGGGCCATCATCCCGGATGTGGCCATCAACACGGATATCATTGTGGGTTTCTGCGGGGAGAACGACAAGCAGTACGAGGAGACCTACGATCTGCTGGCCGAACTGCGTCTGGACAAGACCCATCTGGCCCGCTACAGCCCCCGCCCGGGCACGCTCTCCGATCGGCGCATGGTGGACGATGTGCCGGCCGCCGAGAAGGTGCGGCGACATCAGGCGCTGGAGACGTTGCAAGAAGAGGTGTGCGGCGAGATCAACGCCCGGCTGTTGGGGGAGACCGTGGAGATTTTGGTCGAGGAGGCCCACAAAGGCAAGTGGCGGGGCCGCACCCGGCAGAACAAACTGGTCTTCGTGCAGAGCGACCTGCCCCTGCGCGGCCGTCTGATCGAAGCCCAGATCACCTGGACCGGTCCCTGGTCCATGCAAGGCCGCTTCGTCCGCGACGTATCGCCCCTTTGATTTTGGATTGCCGATTTTGGATTTTGGATTGGGTGGTGGCGAGTCCACACCCAATCCAAAATCCAAAATCCAAAATCACCGATCCAAAATCCCCCTACGCCACCAGGCCTCGGGCGTAGAGCATCCACATGAACAATCCATAGCTGACCAGGATCACCAGGGCGTCCAATTCAACGAAGAAGATGCGCTTTTCCATGCGGGCCACGTTGCCGATCAGCCCCATTGTGGTGAGGACCAGGGCCATGATGCCGGCCAGGGTCATCACCGGATCGACGTTGGCCAGGAAGCGGCCCTGGGTGAAGAAGAGGTCGGTGATGCCCAGGGCAAAAATATTGAACATGTTGCTGCCAAAGAGGTTGCCCACGGCCATATCATAGGCCCCGATGCGCACGGCGGAGATGGTGGTGACGACCTCTGGCAGAGAGGTGACCACGGCCACAAGGGCCGCGCCCACAAACCCCGTACTCACGCCGAGTTCGGCCGCGATCTGGGCCGAACTGCGCACCAGGGTGGGGGTGACGACCACCAGAACCAGGGAGGCCAGGCTAAAGCCAATCAACCCCCGGCGCAAGCTGGGCACGTTGGCCAGGTCAATATCCGTCTCGGTGATCACCCCTTCCGCCCCAGATGTATTGGTCAGGCTGCTGCTCTGCACCAGACGTATCCCCCCAATGTAGACCCCCATCAGCAACAGACTGTCCAGCCCCAACCAGCCGATCTGGCCCGGCAGATTGCCCATGATCAGAAAGATCGCCAGCCCGATCAACAGGATGGCCATGCCGGCGCTCAAGGCATGGTTGATTATCACCCTGCGCAGAATGCGGGCCTTTTGATAGAGCAGATCCAGCACCCCCAGCATGAACATGTTGAACATGCAACTGCCAAAGATGTTGCCCACGGCCAAGTCGGGCACGTTCTGGTCGATGGAGTTGATGGTGGTGAGCAGTTCGGGCAGGGAGGTGGCCCCGGCCAGGAGCAGGGTGCCGATAAACATGCGTCCCAACCCTGTGCGCAGGGCGATGACGTCACCATATTCGGCCAGCTTGGTGGCGGCCAGCACGGTCAACAACGCCGCGCCGATAAATTGAACCCAGATCATGGGGTCTCCTTCCCTCGATATCCACCGCAAAGACGCGGAGAGCGCAAAGAAAAAGAGGAAAAGCTTTTCTCTCTTT
>CAZKEX010000489.1:0-3040 GCA_964551895.1 uncultured Caldilineaceae bacterium
AATGTCCCGGCCCTTTCCCGGAATGCCCTGTTCTTGATCCCAAAATTATTAGCTTGATGCCTATGGGTCACGGACCGGGCTAGAGCGCAGCTTTTCCCGGAGTTATTTGCGCCGGGCTGTATTGGCCGGGTCACCGGGAACTACGGCGCTGCCGTCAGATACGCGTACAGGGCGGCCATGTCGTCGTCGGTCAATTTGGCGGCGACTTGCCAGGGCATGGTGTCGGGGAAGGGGACATCGTCGGGTTTGATACCGGTGCGCATCATCTGGCTGAACTCATCTTGGCTGAGTGTGCCGACCAGGGGGCGGGGGTTGGGGATGGCGGGGCCGGCAACCGAGGCGGGCGTGCCCGTGGTATCCGCTCCGTGACAGCCCCGACATTCGGCAAAGGTGGCCACATATTTGCCATAGGTCGCGTTCACCCCTTGGGGCGGGGCCACGACCGTCTCCTGGGCCGCGTCCGGCGTGCCGAAGAGACCCGCCCCGAACATCACCCCGCCCAGAAAGCTGAGTTTGTCCCCGGTGGGGATGGGCTGGGCCACGGGGGGCAGGGTGCGCAGATAGGCGATGATGGCTTCGGTGTCGTCATTGCTCAGTTGGGCATAGGTTAGCAAGGACATGAAGGCCAGCAGATCCCCCTCCTTGTCCACCCGATAGCGGATGGCCCGAAAGAGTTCGCCGTCCGTATAGTTGGCCAACTCCCCGCCAGGGGTCAGGTTATCCGCCACCATATCGCCCACAAAACCAAAGCCCTCGGCCTGGGCGATGTTCCAGCCGCCGCTGAGGGGATGCTCTTCGGTGGGGTTGCCGTCATCACCCACGGCGCTGTGACAGCCGATGCAGCTCAGGTTGACCAGATAGTCGCCCCGGGCGATCTGTTCCGGCGTGCCCGCCACGGTGAGGGTGGGGGCGTCGGGCACGCTGGGGAAGTAGACGGTGGCGATGCCTTTGGCCCCGAAGAAGGTGGCCGCAGCCAGGACCAATGTCAGCAGCCCGGCCCCGATGCCCCCCAGGATCTTGACCCACAACCCCTGGGCTCGCAGGGCTCGCCATGTCAACCACGCAAAGAACACTGTCAACAAAAGTACAACCAGCACAATTAGCAGATTTGAAATCATTGGATGTCTCCTCTTTTGATAGAATGTCTTTTACCAAGTCATGCCCACAACCGCGATCACCATGAGGGCGGCGCTGTACTTGCCGCCCACGCGGATGCGCGTTTGCAGGGTTTTCATCTCGCTCAACTGGGCGGGGGTGGGCGGTCCGCTTTGGGCCGCCATCTCTGCGCCCAGGGCCTTGAGGCCAGCCGACCCCTGGCCTTGGAACATGGTCCCCACCACCGCAGAGGCGATACCGGCGATGGACCCCAGGGTCAAGGGCAGGCGCTGGCCCAGCATGATGGCCACGGAGTTGGCCGTGGCCGGGCCATACATAAACAGCCCGGTTAGCACGACTACTAGCCCGGACGCTGGGATCACCAGGCTGAAGCGGCTGCCGCCGATCAACTTTTGCATCACCTTGCCGCCGTCCGGTCCAGCAGCCCGGATGGCGGGATCTAAAAAGAAGACCATGAACAGGGTCGTACCCACCCAGAAAATGGCGCTAAGGATGTGGAGGAAGCGTAGCAATGAGAAAAGAAAATCCATGAGGTGTCTCCCGTTTTATGGCTCGACGATCAACGTCCCGACCATACCCGCTTCGGGGTGGCCGAGGGCGCCGCAGTAGAATTGATAGGCGCCGGGCTGGTCCGGGGTAAAGGTGAGGGTCTGGGTTTGGCTGGCGGGCATGGGGATGTGGATGTCGAACGCATCCACATCGAAGGCGTGGGCGAAGCCGTCTTTGTTGACCAGGGTGAGGGCCACGGGTTGGCCGCTCTTCACCCGCAGCTCGCTCTGGTTGAACTTGAAGTTCTCCGTGCGCAGGGTCACTTTCTGGCCAGGGTCGGATGTGCAGCCAGCCAGGATCAGGATGGTCAAGATCAACACGATCAATCCATCCCCTCTGGGGGCGCGGCTGGGGCGGCGGTGAATTGGATCTGTGTGACTGGAGCGGGTCAAGGTCACGGCACCCTCCTGAAAAAGAACGGATCGTCGTTGAGACCGTGTCGGGGGTGGTATGATGGGTTTGGTTGGGTGCGATGGATACGCCGGGCGATGATGAGAGGTATTGTGGGGCGAAGGAAGCGACGGGGCTGGGTCAGGAATTTCTGGGTATACTATAGTGGATGGTCTATGCTTCTGTCATGAGACCAGCGTCACTGGGTTTATGGGACAATATGTCCCGCCAGCCCTGTCGAGGACAGATCCGCATCCCCCCACAGGCAGATATGACGAACCGCCGCCCTTTGGTGTATGATCGGGAACCGAATCTCCCAATCGCCCAATTCGCCAATTCGCCCATTCGCCATTCGCATGATCGATAACCGCACCTACTACGCCATCCTCCAGGTTGACCCCTCGGCCAGCCACGAGGTGATCACAAGTTCATACAAGCGGCTCAGCGGCCTCTACCAGTCCGGCTATAGCGAGGGCGGGGATGTGCGCACCCGGCTGCGGGATCTGCGGGAGGCCCACGATGTACTCAGCTCCCCGGATGCGCGCATGGCCTATGATGCCCGGTTGCGGCGACGGGCCGCGCTCTTTGATCTGCCTGAGGACGAGGTGGCCATTGACACGTCTATCGACTTCTCCATCAAGGTGCCGGTGGAACCCCGCCAGGGGGTGTTGTTGACGGATCGCCACCCCAAGCAGGAGGAGAAGACGCCTGTGGCCTGGCTGACCTATCTGCGGCGGCGGGGCGGGGATTACGCCTTCAAGATCGACCAGGCCATGAATCTGCATTTGGTGATCAGCAGCCTGCGCACCCAGGTGCCCGAGGACCGGCGGCGCTATGACCCCACCAGCCAGGAATGGCAGGTGGCCGAGGAGTTCGAGTCGGTTCTGCAAGCCCTCTTTCTCAACTATGACTCCCTGGCGGCTTCCGAGCAGATCGCCCCGACCCAGGTCGGCTATCCCAACCTCAAGCCCGTGGACTTCCGCCC
>CAZKEX010000490.1:0-3002 GCA_964551895.1 uncultured Caldilineaceae bacterium
CTAGGCGGCAGGGGGGGGCAGGCGGATTTGGGCGTCTATTGGCAGGCCTGGGAGCTGCTGGACCGGGATTTTTTCGGTCCCCAGCCAGACCTGACCCAGCGCACCTACGGCTCCATCAAGGGGCTGGTGGCGGCCTTTGGTGACCGATACACCTATTTTGTCGAGCCGGAACCCCATCAACTGCAAAGCGACACCCTGCGGGGCAGCTTTGGCGGCATCGGGGCCTGGATCGACAGCACCGACGCCGGCTATGCGTTGCGCCCCATGCGCGGCCAACCCGCGGCCCTGGCTGGCGTCCACGATGGCGACCACCTGTTGCAGGTGGACGACACTCCCATCACCCTGGCCCTCTCGGCCGACGATGTGGTGGCCCTGGTGCGGGGACCCATCGGCTCCGAGGTCTGTCTGGGCGTGGAGCGGGCGGCGGCCACAGATGGGGCCGCCACCCAATCCCAACAACTACGCCTCTGCATGAGCCGGGCCGAGATCCAGATTCCCAGCGTAGAGTGGCGGCTGCTCGACGACACGCCCGAAACAGCCAACATCGGCTATATCCGCCACAGCAACTTCAGCGGGCGCAGCGCCCAGGAGATGCGCCTGGCCGTGGAAGAGCTGTTGGCCCAGGGTGCGGATCGCTTCATCCTGGATCTGCGGGGCAACCCCGGCGGTCTGCTGGACGCCGCGGTGGAGGTCTCCAGTCTGTGGCTGGATGGCGGGGTGGTGCTGGTTGAAAAACATGCCAACGACGACGAGCGCATCTTCGAGGCGGACGACGGCGACCTCTCCGCGGGGCGGCCCTTGGCGGTGATCGTGGACGGGGGCAGCGCCAGCGCCAGCGAAATTGTGGCCGGGGCCTTGCAAGACCGCAACCGGGCCGTGCTAGTCGGCGAGCAGACCTTTGGCAAGGGCAGCGTGCAACTGGTGCATGAACTGGCCGACGCTAGCAGCCTCCACGTCACCACCGCCCGCTGGTACACGCCGGACCACCACGGCATCGACGGGGCCGGCCTCACCCCAGACGTGGTCATCGATCCTGGCACGGACCCCCTGCCCGTGGCGATTGATGTGGTGCAGGAGTTGGCGGAACCGATTATCGAGTAATGCGTATCGAGTAGTGTGTGGGTTGACCCGTGCCTCCGTCGCAATTCACTTTTACGCACCACCAAATACTCGATACACGATACTCGACACACAATACCCAAGAGATCCCATGACCTTTCAACCGAACGACAACCAAAACAACAACTTTTTCACCAGCCAGCGGGTGCTGATCGGCTGTATCGCCTTGGTGGTGTTGGCCGCGGCCTTTTTGGGCGGCACGGGCCTGGGCTTTGGCATTGGCCGCATCACGGCCGATGGTGGCCCATCCCCGATTCCGGTTGCCCAACCGGACGCATCCGACGAGGGATCTGTCACCGAGCCCGCCGAGGACTTTGGCCTCTTTGATGAGGCAATGGGCCTCTTTTACCAGGATTTCTTCGGTCCCCTGCCGCCCATGCCCGACGCCAACTACGAAGCCATCAAGGGCGTCCTCTCCCTGATCGACGACCCCAACACCTCCTTCCTGACCCCAAGCGAGGCGGAGTTCTTCCGCACCAGCATCCAGGGTACCTTCGAGGGCATCGGCGCCCGGGTGGCTTGGGACGAGGAGGCCGAGGCGGTCAGAATCGTGGAACCCTTCGAGAATCAACCGGCGTGGAAGGCGGGCATCCGGCGCAACGATCTGATCATCGCCATCAACGGCGAGCCGACCGCGGACATGGGCCTGACCGAGGCCGTGGGCAAGATCCGCGGCGCCAAGGGCACGGAAGTCACCCTCACCCTGCGTCGGGAGGGCGAAGACGCTGATTTTGATGTGGTGGTGGTGCGGGATCAGATCGAGACCCCGGTGATCAGCACGGAGATGGTGGGGGCCAACGGAGAGATCGGCTATGTGGAGCTGACCACCTTCAGCAACAACAGCGGACGGCTGGTGCGCCAGGCTGTGGAGGATATGCTGGATCGCAACCCCCGGGCCCTGATCTTTGATCTGCGGGGCAACGCCGGGGGCCTGCTCAACGAGGCCATCAACGTGGCCAGCGTCTTCATGGAGAACGAGGATGTGCTGATCGAAAAGTTTTCCGACGGCACCCAGGAGATCTACCGCAGCCGGGACAGCGCGGCCATCGACCCAGAGCTGCCCCTGGTGGTCTTGGTCAACGAAGGCAGCGCCAGCGCCAGCGAGATTGTGGCCGGCGCGTTGCAGGATTCGGGCCGGGCTATTCTGATCGGCATGACCACCTTTGGCAAAGGCAGCGTCCAGCTTCCCCACACCCTCAGCGATGGCAGCATCATGCGGGTCACCATTGCCCGCTGGTTCACCCCGGAGGATCGCACCATCGACGGCACTGGGCTGGACCCGGACATTTTGGTGGAGATCAGCGAAGAGCAGTTCCAGGCCGGTGAGGATCCCCAACTGGAGCGGGCGCTTCAATTTCTGGAGACCGGACAGTAATCCCATGGCCACAAAGAGCAAAGAGGGTGGGGCCAAGGGCCCCCGCACCGTCGCCTCCAACCGCAAAGCCCGGCATGATTTTCATATCGAAGAGACCCTCGAGGCCGGTATCCAGCTTCTGGGTACGGAGATCAAATCTGTGCGGGCGGGCCAGGTCAACCTGCGAGAGGGCTTTGTCCTGATCAAGGATGGGGAGGCGTGGCTGCGCCAGGTACACATTGCCCAATATTCCCACGGCAACCGAGAGAACCACGAAGAGACCCGGCCCCGCAAGCTGTTGCTGCACAAGCGCCAGATCCAAGATCTGCACAGCGACGCCACCCAGCGCAATTGGACCATCATCCCCCTGCGCATGTACATCACCGAGAAGGGGCTGGCCAAAGTGGAGATCGCCCTGGCCCGGGGCAAGAGAAACTACGACAAGCGCCACGACATCGCCGACCGAGACGCCAAGCGGGATATCCGACGGGCGCTGAAACAGCGATATTAGCGTTTGAACAGCAAAACA
>CAZKEX010000491.1:0-2993 GCA_964551895.1 uncultured Caldilineaceae bacterium
CATTGTGCATTGTCCATTGTGCATTGTCCATTGTCCATTGAATCAAAGATAGACGCGCAAAGGCGGGCTGTGCCGAAATGCACAGCCCGCCCTTGGTTTGTTCCGATGGTCAGACTGGCCAACTTAGGCGGCGGCCTGCTCGTCCAAGTATTTCACCACGTCGCCCACACTTTCCAGCCCCTGGGCAACCTCGTCGCTGATATCGCCGCCAAACTCCTCTTCGAAGGCCATGATCAGTTCGACCAGGTCCAGGCTGTCAGCCTTCAGATCGTCCCGGAAGCTGGCTTCCATGGTGACTTCGCTGGGTTCTACGCCCAATTGCTCTACGATAATGCCTTGGATTGTCTCTAATGTTGAAGCCATCTCTCTTCTCCCTTTTCGTGTTATGATGATGTGGATAATTGCACTTTGTGTGCGCTGTCTGAAAACTGGTTGTGGCCAGGTGGGCATCTGTTGCTACGCTGGATTGGCGTGTACAACGCTGAACCGAACTTGCCGCCCCGAACCAATGGGCAACGGACGCCCACTATTGTAGCCAGTGGCACAAAACCTGTCAAACGGGCTGTTCGACGGTGTGACCGGGCATGCCCCTGAGATTGACATGGTTATCGCCTAGGGGTAAGATCCATTTGCCTGAGAGTGATAACCCCAAACCAAGACGAAAGTTACGCCAACTGGGCCGGGTTTGCCCCAAGCCACATTTGCCCCTCGAGGAGCCAGACTATGTCCCACAGCGCCCGCAAGGCCGACCACATTCGCATCAACCTGGAAGAGGATGTCAACTTCCCCAACCTGACCACCGGGCTTGAGCGCTATCGCCTGACCCATCAGGCCCTGCCAGAGCTTGATCTGGCCGCCATTGACACGGGGCTGACCCTCTTTGGCAAACGAGCGAACGCGCCCATCCTGGTCAGCTCCATGACCGGGGGAACCAGCGAGGCTGGGCGTATCAATTTGATCCTGGCCGAGGCCGCCCAAGATCGAGGATTGGCCCTGGCCCTGGGCAGTCAACGGGCCGCCATGGAAGATCCCGCCCTGGCCGAAACCTTTCGGGTGCGGGATGTGGCCCCGGATATCCTGCTCTTCGCCAACCTGGGCGCGGTGCAGCTCAACTATGGCTATGGGGTGGACCACTGCCGCCGGGCCGTGGAGATGGCCGAGGCCGACGCCCTGATCTTGCACCTCAACCCCCTGCAAGAGGCCGTGCAGCCCGGGGGAGACGTGAACTGGGCCGGGCTGTTGGGCAAGATCGAACAGGTCTGCCGGGCCTTGGCCGATGACGGCGTGCCGGTGATGGCCAAGGAAGTGGGGTGGGGGATCAGCGAACAGGCCGCCCGTAGCCTGATCAACGCCGGGATCAGGGCTATCGACGTGGCCGGGGCCGGCGGCACCTCGTGGAGCGAAGTGGAGATGCACCGAGCCCCCACGGAACGTCTGCGCCGTCTGGCCGCGGCCTTCGGGGATTGGGGCATCCCCACCGCGCACAGCCTCGTGGCCGTGGATCGGGTGCGCCGGGAGATGGGCTTGCCAGCCCTGCCCATCTTCGCCAGCGGCGGCATCCGCACGGGCCAGGATATTACCAAAGCCATCGCCCTGGGCGCGGATCTGGTCGGCCTGGCCGGTCCCTTCCTCAAAAAAGCCGTCGCCCCCCAGGATCCTGTGGCCGCCGTGGTGGAAGAAATGGAGCTTCTGGAAGCCGAACTGCGCATCGCCATGTTCGCCGCCGGGGCCGGGACCATCGCCGACCTGCGTGCGCCGGGTGTGATCGAGACGGTGTAAAAACGAGTAAGGAGTAATGAGTAATTTGGGTGTCGAGTACCAAATTACTCATTACTCCTTACTCATTCCACCAACCAAACAAGGACGATTTTAACCATGACAAGCCATAGCGCAGCGCAAACCGAGCGGCTAAAAGCCTTCTACGCCCAGTGGACCCCCCAGGTGGAGGCGGAGATGCAATCCATCCTGGCCAACGGCGAGGGCGCGGTCCATGCCCACTATGCCATGATGCACTATCACATGGGCTGGGTCAACGCCGATTTTGCGCCCGAAAAGCAGCCCAGCGGCAAGCTGGTGCGGCCTATGGTCGCCATCATGGCCGCCGAGGCCGTGGGCGGCGATCCCCTGCAAGCCCTGCCCGCGGCCGCGGGGATCGAAATTCTGCACAACTTTTCTCTGGTCCACGACGACCTGGAGGATGGGGACGAGACCCGCCGCCACCGGGCCACCGTGTGGAAGGTGTGGGGCATGCCCCAGGCCGTCAACGTGGGGGATGCCATGCACGCCCTGGCCTTCTCCGCCCTCCACCGTCTGCCCCAGCGGGGCGTCTCCGCGGACCGCACCCTGGCCGCCCTGGGCCGTCTCACCCAGACCTGCATCGCCCTCACCGAAGGCCAGCACCTGGACATGAGCTTCGAGAGTCGGGACCTGGTCAGTGTGGACGAATATCTACGCATGATCCGGGGCAAGACCGCCGCCCTGTTGGCCGCCAGCGCCGGGATCGGCTCCATGATCGCCAGCGGTGACCCAGACCAGGAGTGCGATCTCTACGGCTTTGGCCTGGGCATCGGTCTGGCCTTCCAGATCCAGGACGACATCCTGGGCATCTGGGGCGACCCGGCGGTGACGGGCAAGGCCGCCGGCAACGACATTTTGCGGCGCAAAAAGAGCTTCCCCCTGCTCTACGCCCTCAACCACCCCCGCTGGGGCGAGGAGGTACAGCAACTCTGGTCCCAAGGCATCCAGCCCGAGGATCTGCCCGTGATGCTCGATCTGCTGGCCAAAACCGAGGCCCGGGAGGTTGCCCAGGCCCAGGTTCACGTACACCATCAGGCCGGGTTGGATTGGCTGATCAAGGCGCTTGGGGATCAAGCCGAGGCGTCGTTGTTGTGGGCTATGGGGGATGCGTTGTTGGTGCGGTCGAGATAAAAAGCAAGGCAAAAGGCAAATTGCAAAAGACAAAGGCAAAAGGGTCGTGTCTGGCGAGTGGTTTC
>CAZKEX010000492.1:0-2960 GCA_964551895.1 uncultured Caldilineaceae bacterium
CGCCCTGTGGCAAGAGGTGGATCTCTCCCAGCGGCTGGATCTGCGCCCGGCCACGGACCAGTGGCGCGCCCTGGCCGGGGATCTGCGCAACCAGGCCGCCCAGTTGGAGGCATCCAGCGCCGCCGGTCTGGCCCAGGCCGGGGACGCGGCCCTGGCCGAGCAGGTGATCCAGGATCGCATCCGGGCGGCCAACTATCGCAGCGCGGCCCAGGTGTGGCAGGGGCTGGCGGACAACAGCCAGATCTTCGTCACCCTGGAACTGGGGGCCGACGGGGCCGCGGCCACCCGTTCCTGGGTCATGCGATCCCAAGATGCCCCGGCCACCATGCACCTGACCGGCCGCACCCTGGACCGGGGCCGGACGTTTCTGGCCCTGGGCGGGCTGATCTTGACCCTGCTGCTGTTGGCCGGGCTGTTGTGGCGGTTGATGTAGAGAGGCAAGATTTTGCGTCTCTACACCCGCCCCATCCCTACCTTTTACGGAAAAACAATGACTACACAAACCCAAACCCAATCTCATGGCTACGCCGCCAGCCGGTCCGATTCCGGTTTTTATTTCCAAGACGGGTCGTGGCTGACCTTCTTTTTGACCCTGGTTCTCTACATGACCTTGGCCATCTCTATGAACGCTGCCCACTGGGTGGAGCTGAACACGGAGATCTTCACCACGACCACCTTTGGCGCGGTGATCTTGGGCATGTTGATGGCCCGCAGCCGTTTTGATGGCCTCTTTATGGTCAGCCACGGTATCTTCACCAGCCTGGCCTGGGTGATCTATTTGATGACCCGGCTGGTGTCGACAACCGAGGTCGCCAACCTGCTGGCTATGGACATCCCAGATCTGCGGGCCAAATCCTACTTTATCCTTCTGCGCTGGCTGGATTGGATCGAGGCCGCGGCCTCTCGCACCCCGAGCCAGGAAAATTTGATCTTTGTCCTCTATATAAGTCTGTTGATCTTCTGGCTGGCCTATTTGGGCACATGGGCCATCTTTCGGCATGGCTTTGTGTGGCGGGGGGTGGTGCCGGCGGGGGTTGCCCTGATGGTCAACACCTACTATGCGCCCAACCCTGTGGTGACCTTGCTGATCATCTTCTGTTTCACTGCCCTGGTCCTGCTGGTGCGGGCAAATTTGGCCGAGCAGCAGTTGCGCTGGCGAGAGCGGCATATTCGTTTCAGCTCCGAAGTCACCTTTGATTTTCTGCGGGATGGCTTGATCTTTAGCGTGTTGGTGGTGGCCCTGGCCTGGATCGCCCCCAGCCTGGGCAGCAGCGCCCAATTGCGCAAGATCATGGAACCCATCAACGCCACCTGGGAAGAGACCAGCCAGGAGTGGAGCCGACTCTATAAGGGGCTGAACCGGCAGACCCGGTCCGTCGGGGGCGCCTTTGGTCGCACGTTGACCCTGGGCGGGGCCAGAGATGTGGCCAACACCCCGGTCTTTGTGGTGAGTGCGCCCGTGGGCCGCTATTGGCGGGCCGTGATCTTCGACACCTTCACGGGCCGACAATGGCTCAACACCAGCCAGGATGAAGTGACCGTGGAGGTGGGGGACTCCCTGGCCCCGGCGACGTGGGCGCAGCGCGTGCCCCTGACCCAAACCGTGACCCTGCTGGGGCCAATGGGCAATGTCCTGGTGGGCACGCCGGACATCCGCGCCGCGGATATTGCCTTTACCGCCCAGGCTCGCCCAGCCCTCCCAGTGGCCGAAGATGACCCCCGTCCCCTGGCCGAGTTACCTCTGGAATTGACCCTGATCCAATCCACGGAACCTATGGACGCGGACCAAAGCTATACCGTGGTCAGCGACGCCACCCAGGCCACAGAGTGGATGCTGGAACGGGCCAGCACAGACTATCCCGCCGCCATCAGCGAGCGCTTTCTGCAACTGCCCGAGAACATGGACCCCCGGGTGGGCGCCCTGGCCCAGGAATTGACCGCCCCCTTTGCCACGGTCTTCGCCAAGACCAAGGCCATCGAGGGCCATCTGCGGGGCTACACCTATGACGACCAGATCCCGGCCCCTGGCCCGGAGCAGGACCCGGTCAGCTATTTTCTTTTCGAGCTTCAGCGGGGCTATTGCGACTATTACGCCACCAGCATGGCGGTGATGTTGCGCAGTGTGGGCATTCCGGCCCGCACGGCCAGCGGCTATGCCGAGGGCCTTTACGATGACGAGTCGGGCAGCTACCTTGTCACCGAGGCCGACGCCCACACCTGGGTCGAGGTCTATTTCCCCGGCATGGGCTGGATCGAGTTTGAGCCCACCGCGGGGGAGAGCGTGTTGGAACGTCCGGTGGGCAGCGATCCGGGCTTGGCGGCCAACAGTTCAGGCGGCGTCCCGCCGAACGATCGGGAAGACCTGCTGCCAGAAGACGATTTTGAGCGGGGCAACCTGGACAACCAGCCCCAGGATCTGAGCCAACTGGAAAATTTGACCCAGGGAGCCGGGCTGCCCCTGTGGGCCTGGGCCTTGTTGACCCTGGCCGGTCTGGCCCTCAGCGCCCTCTTGGCGCTGCGGGTGCGCCAGGCCGCGGCCCCAGACTTCACCCCGGACTGGACGCCCATCCTCTACGAACGGTTACAGCGCTGGGCAGACCGCCTGGGCCTCGCCATCCGTCCGGGCCAGACCCCCTATGAACACGCGGATCACCTGGGCGACACCCTGCCGTCGGCCCGGCCCGCCATCGACACCATCACCGACAACTATGTGCGCTATCGCTTTGCCGGTCAGCCCCCCGCCTCCGGGGATGAGATCTGGCGTCCCCTGCGCCCCATCTTCTGGAAAGCCCGGCTGCGCAAGCTGTTGGGCCTGTCCGTGGCGGAGGACGGTGAGGGGTGACAGGGTGACAAGGTGACAAGGTGAGGGGGTGACAGTGCAGGTTGAGTAGCCCGACTCAACAAACCAAGTCCGCCGACCAAAAAGAGAGAGGGCGTATCGAAACCGGAGCGGGTTGACC
>CAZKEX010000493.1:0-2939 GCA_964551895.1 uncultured Caldilineaceae bacterium
GCGAGTTGCGAGGGGCGAGTTGCGAATTAAGAGCTCGCTGACCCGCATCTCGCATCACGCCCCTCGCCCCTCGCAACTCGCAATTCGCAACACTTTTCCCACAGGAGGGAACATGAACAACAAATATGTGGACAAGGCCAAGGAAGGCATGGGGACCATCGAGAAGTTGATCAGCGGTCTGCCCGGCATCCGGGGCTATCGGGACAAGGATCTGCGCCGGGACGCAGACTATCGTCTGCGCCAGATGATCGCCGGGGGGTTGGAGGAGCAGAAAGCCAAGCTCTATGACCTGCAAAAGCAACTGCTCAAGAGCGGCGGCCTCAGTTGGGTGGATGACGTGGACGGCGCGGTGACCAAGCTGCAAACCCTGGCCGACCGGGTCAAGACCGCCAGCTATGGCTATGCGGGTCTCTTCAGCGCCCAGAAGATCCAGGATGTGCAACTGGATGCCCTGCACCGCTTCGACGTGGCCCTCATGGCCCGGGTGCAGGAGGTCAAGGACGCCATCGCCGGACTGGAAGCCGCCATCGGCCAGAAGGACGGCATCAACAGCGCCATTGACGGCCTCACCGCCAAGCTGACCGAACTCAACAATCTCTTCAGCCAGCGGGCCAACGCCGTGGACGACCCCGACCTGCTCATCGAGACCGGCGCCCCGGCCCTGGACGACACCCTCCTGGCCGCCGCCTTCCCCACCACCGACATCGACACCGACACCGGGTCAAATACCCAAAGCTGGGACGTTGGCGCCGCCACCACCCCCACACCCTAATCAACCAATCAACCAACAAACCAACCAACCAACAAACCAACCAACTAACCAACTAACCAACCAACAACCAGGAGACCAAAATGGCTCGTATAATTGATGTCATTGAAGCGCCGGACCAAGGGCGCAACGAACTTGTCAAACGTGTGCCGGAGTTTGGCTCCGGCGATTTCCGCCTGGGCAGCCAGGTGATCGTGCGGGAGAGCCAGAAGGCGATCTTCTATCGAGACGGCCACTCTCTGGACCTCTTTGACGCTGGCCGCCATACCATCACCACCTACAACCTGCCCGTTCTCTCCAGCCTCATGCGTCTGGTCACCGACGGCAAGGACATGTTCACCGCCGAGGTCTACTTCGTCAACCAGCGAGAGATGACGGACCTGAAGTGGGGCACGCCGGAACCCATCAGCCTGCGGGATGCCGAGTTGGGGCTGGTGCGCCTGCGGGCCTTTGGCCAATACAGCATGCAGATCAGCGACGCCAAGCGCTTTGTGGACCAGATCGTGGGCACCCAGGGGCTCTACAACACCTCGGACATCGAAGACTTTCTGCGGGGCATCATCCTCAGCAGCATGACCGATATCCTGGGCGAGAACATGACCAGCCTCTTTGACCTGCCCAAGCTCTTCGACGAGCTGAGCGGGGGCATCCGGGCCAAGGTGCAGGATGACTTCACCGCCCTGGGCTTGGGGCTGAAGCAGTTCAAGATCGTCTCCATCAGCCCCACGGAAGAGACCTCCAAGGCCATCGACGAGCGGGCCAGCATGGGCGCCATCGGCGACATGGGCGCCTACATGCAGTTCAAGGCCGCCCGTGCCCTGGGTGATGTGGCCCAGCAAGAGGGGGGCGGAGCCGGTGGCGGCAGTGGCCTGGGTGAGGGCATGGGCCTGGGCGCTGGCCTGGGCATGGGGGCAGGCATGGCCGGCATGATCGCCAACGCCTTTGTCGGCGCCCAGCAACAGGGCGGCGGCACGCGGGGCGCAGCCCAACCCGCGGCCGTACCCGAGGTCATGACCCTGGCCGAGGCCGCGGCCTATCTCCGGGTCTCCGAGGCGGATGTGCAGTCCATGATCGACGCCGGGGATGTCAAGGCCAAGAAGATCGGCAGCCAATATCGCATCAGCAAGGGTGCGATTGATGCCTTCTTGAGCGACTAAGACGAATGGCGAATGGCGGGGTTAGCCGTTGCCTTCGCATTCAAAGAGTATCAAAGGGCCGCGGGAAATCTCTCCCGCGGCCCTTTTGCGTCCTCCCTCAATCTTGTCTTGTTTCCACCCCCCATGTAAAATCACTTCGCCATTCGCCATTCGCCATTCGCCATTCGCCATTCGCCATTCGCCAAGGGAGAACACCGTGCAAGCATTGGTTGACCGCATTCACAGCGAAGGCCGCAACCTGGGCCGCAACATCCTCAAGGTTGATGGCTTTATCAACCATCAACTGGACCCGGCGCTGACTATGCAGATGGGCCAGGCCTTTGCCCAGCGCTTTGCCGCCGCTGGGGTGACGGGCGTCACCAAGATCATCACCGCGGAGGTGAGCGGGATTGCCCCGGCCCTGGCCACCGGGATGGCTTTGGGCGTGCCCGTGGTCTACGCCCGCAAGAAACGCCCCATCACCATGCCCGACGGCACCTTCGAGGCCGAGGCCCCCAGCCCCACCAAGGGCGGCGTCACCCGGCTGATCGTCTCGCCCGAATATCTGCTGCCCACGGATCGGGTGCTGCTGATCGACGACTTCTTGGCCAGCGGGCTGACCATCAAGGCCCTGGCCAGCTTGATCGCCAAGTGCGGGGCCACCCTGTGCGGCATCGGCTGTGTGATCGAAAAGGCCTTCCAGCATGGCCGGGCCGAACTGGCCGACCTGGACGTGCCCATCATCACCCTGGCCGTGATCGAAAGCATGGACGGCGACACCATCCAGGTGCGGGAGGGCTAAGGGTTGGGAAACTGGGAGACTAGGAGATTGGGAGATTGGGAGATTAGGCGATTGACACGACAATCTCCCCATCTCCCCATCTCCCAATCCCCCAATCCCCTCCCCAAAAATCCCGCCAAATTTGACCAAAGGGGAGGCGTCTGGTATACTCGTTCAGGTCTGCGGCGTCCCCGCGGACCATCCTGGGGCTGTAGCTCAGCTGGGAGAGCGCTACAATCGCACTGTAGAGGTC
>CAZKEX010000494.1:0-2930 GCA_964551895.1 uncultured Caldilineaceae bacterium
CGGCAGGGTGACAAAACGATCCTGTCGTGCCGGGCACGGGAGACGGCGGATGGCAAATTCGTCGTCTCAAGATCATCCTTGTCCGCCGCCACCCGTGCCCCTACGAGGTGTCCCAGCGACTTCTGAAAAGCCCTGTTGACTTGGCAGGGCAGACCCCCAGATCGTGCGGCAAACCGAAACGTCCCCGGCACGCACGGACGAGTGGTGGGGTTGACGAGGGGTTGGCTCGCTTGGTGCCGACGTGCCGGGGACGTTTCTGCGATCCGCGCAAATCCGCCAAATCAGCGTCATCCGCGGCCTATTTCACCGACTCGATCCAGACCCTGGCATCGTAAAACGTGGCCCCGCCGCCCATGTCGGCCTGGGCTTGGGGGGTGAGTTGGTTGATGTTGCGGCCGTCCGGGCTGAGCTTGGCCCACCAGACGCCGGGGGCCAGGACGGTGCCGGGCACGATGTCGGCGGTGAGGCGGGCGGTGAGGCGCACTTCGCCCAGCTCGTTCCACAGGCGGACGGTCTCGCCATCGGCCACGGAGAGGGCTTCCCCATCCGCCGGGTGGATGCAGACCACGGGTTCTCCCTCCCGCTTCGTAAAGCGGGGCACATTCACAAAGGTGCTGTTGAGGAAGGAGTGGGCGGGGGGGGAGATGCAGAGGAGCGAGGGGCGAGTTGCGAGGGGCGAGTCGTCGTCCACCTCGCCCCTCGCAATTCGCCCTTCGCCCCCCGGAAATTGATCATAGCCGTCCCGCTCCATACGCTCGCTATAAAATTCGCATTTGCCGCTGGGGGTGGGGAAGTTGCCGTGGGCGAAGGGGGCGTAGGGGGTGGGGAGGTCCAGGCGGGCGAAGCCGTGGGCCAGGAGTTTTTCCCACGTTATCGTGGCGAAGCGGGGGTGGGTTTGGGACTCGACGAAGGCGCGCAGGAGGGTTTCGTCGTCTGTGCGGAAGATGGGGTCGGTGTAGCCCAGGGCGGCGGCCAGGCGGCGGAAGATCTCGGCGTTGGGCAGGCTGCCGCCGACGGGGGCGATGGCGGGCCGGTTGAGGCCCAGATAGAGGTGGCCGTAGGGCTTGAGGATGTCCCAATGCTCAAGCTGGGTGGTGGCGGGGAGGATGTAGTCGGCGTAGTCGGCGGTGTCGGTTTGGAACTGTTCGAGGACCACGGTGAAGAGGTCGTCCCGCATCAATCCGGCCCGGACCGCGGCTTGGTCCGGGGCCACGGCCGCGGGGTTGGAGTTGTAGACGATCAGGGCTTTGACCGGGGGGCCGGCCTGCTCTGGTGCTGGCACGGGATCAACTGGCCGGGGGTGGAAGTGGGCCTGGGCGCGCCGGGCCGGGTCGGGGCTGAGAGCGTCGCCCAGGGCGATCATGTTGAGGGTGCGAGGGGTGCGCCCGGCCAGGAGGTCCGGGCGGGTGATGGATGTGCGGTCCATGTGGCGGAAGCTGCCGCTGGCGCTGAGTTGGATGCCGCCGCCCACGTCTCGCCAGGCCCCGACCAGGGGAGGGAGACAGGCGATGGTGCGCATGGCCATGCCGCCCCGGGCGTGACGCTGCATGCCGTAGTTGATGCGGATAGCCGCCGGCCGGGTGGTGGCGTATTCCCGGGCCAGGGTGCGGATGCGCTGGGCGTCCACACCGGTGAGGGCAGCGGCCCGGGCCGGGGTCCACGCCGCCACCGCGTCGGTCAACTGATCGATGCCAATGGTGAAATCTGCCACATATCCGGCATCACAGAGTTCTTCTTCAAGAATGACGTGCATCATGGCCAGGGCCAGGGCAGCGTCCGTGCCGGGGACGATGCCGATCCACTCGTCCGCGGCCCGGGCCGTGCGGGTGCGGGCGGGGTCGATGACGATGACCCGTGCGCCCTGCTTGCGGGCCTCTTGGACAAAGGGCCACAGGTGCAGGTTGCTGGTGAGGGTGTTGCTGCCCCAGATCAGGATCAGCTTGGCCTGGGCGAAGGCCTCGGTCTCCGTGCCCTCGGTGGCGCCGATGGTGTAGCGATAGCCTTCGAACCCGGCCTGGGAGCAGATGGTGCGGGCGAGCTGGCTGGCCCCCATACGGTTGAAGAAGGCCTCGGCCAGGCCGTCCCCTTGCAGGATGCCCATTGTGCCGGCGTAGGCGTAGGGCAGCACAGCCTCGGCCCCGTGCTGGGCGATGATGGTCTGGAGCCGGGCGGCGATGTCGGCCATGGCCGCGTCCCAGGGCACGGGGGCAAAGTGGCCCGACCCTTTGGGGCCGATGCGCTTGAGGGGCGCGGTCAGGCGGTCAGGGTGATAGGTGCGCTCCAGGTAGTTGTCCACCTTGGTGCAGAGGCGACCCTGGGTGACGGGGTGATCCGGGTGGCCCCAGAGGTCCAGGGCGCGGCCGGTGGCGCGGTCCACGGCGACTTGCCAACTGCACGTGTCCGGGCAGTCGTGGGGGCAGGCGCCGGTGATGATGGCGGTGTTGGGGTTGGAGAGGTGGTGTTGGTGGGTGGGCATGGGTGTCTCCTGGGATCAGGAATCAGGGATCAGGGATCAGGGATCGGGTGGCTGGGAGAATGGGTCCATTCATAGGTGCATAAATGGTATCACAGAAGCGGGTGGGGCGAGGAATTGAGGGGGATCAGATATCTAGCGGGCTGCGTACACCCAGGGGGCTGTCTGCATGGTGTGGGTGTAGATCGTGGTGGTCTTGACGTCCGATTCGACCTTCGCATCTTCGCGCAATCCATTGCAAAATAAGTCGGTCTATGCTACATTTGTCCAGTCAAATGCTGGATAATGAATAGTTAGGTGTTTGAAGTACAGCGAAAAAAACACTTTTCTTGACCAGACCAAATGTTCGAGATATACTGACTTCGTTGATCGTGCTATTCAAGGAAGGAATATAATGAGAACTAAGAAAAACGAAGCGATAAAATTTATAGATTTGTTCTGTGGCATCGGAGGATTT
>CAZKEX010000495.1:0-2919 GCA_964551895.1 uncultured Caldilineaceae bacterium
TCTCTTCGTGGATTTTCGTGTCTTTGTGGCTTTGTGGTAAAAATTCTTGCACAAATAACAAGAATATTGTTGGTTAGGTACTAATCGGTGGGTCGGTTTTTTTGGGGCAACCAGTCAGACTTTGCCGTCGTCTCCGGCAAAGGGGATTTGGGCCAGGTCGGCCATCTCCCGCTTCCATGTGGTCAGATCGGCGGGGGTGAATTGGTTCAGGTGTGAATGGCCGCAGGCCCGGGCCAACACCTGCATCAGTTCCACGGTGGCGGCCAGATAGGTGGCCAGTTGCACCGCGGATTTGCGGATCTCCAACCGTTTGCGCAGGGACTCTTTCTGCGTGGCGATGCCCACCGGGCAGTTGTTGGTGTGGCAGGCGCGCATGGCCACACAGCCGATGGCCTGCATGGCCGAATTGGCGATGGCGATGCCGTCCGCGCCCAAGGCCAGGGCTTTCACAAAGTCGGATTCTGTGCGCAGTCCGCCGGTGATGATCAGGGTGACCCGTCCGCTGGCGCCCCGCCTGTCCAAATGACGGCGGGCCCGGGCCAGGGCCGGGATCGTGGGCACGGAGATATTGTCACGGAAGACCAGCGGGGCCGCGCCCGTGCCCCCGCCCCGGCCATCCAGGATGATGTAGTCCACGCCAATGGCCAGGGCGGCGTCCATGTCCTCTTCGATATGTTGGGCGGAGAGCTTGAAGCCGATGGGGATGCCGCCGCTGATCTCCCGGACCTGGGCCGCCATGTTGCGGAAATCCGCCACGGTTTTGAGGTCCACAAAGGTGGCCGGGCTGATGGCCGGGGCGCCAGGTTCAAGCCCCCGCACCTCGGCGATGCGGCCCACCACTTTGTGGCCGGGCAGGTGGCCGCCCGTGCCGGTTTTGGCCCCCTGCCCCCCTTTGAAATGGAAGGCCTGCACGTCGCGCACCTTGTCCAACTGCCAGCCAAAGCGCCCGGAGGCCAATTCGTAGAAGTAGCGACTGTTGGCCGCCTGTTCTTCGGGCAACATGCCCCCTTCGCCGGAACAGATGCCGGTCCCGGCCATCTCCGCGCCTGTGGCCAGGGCGATCTTGGCCTCCTGGCTGAGGGCGCCAAAGCTCATGTCGCTGACGAAGATCGGGATCTGCAAGTGTAGGGGCTTGCGGGCCGCCGGGCCGATGACCAGCTCGGTGGCGACCGGCTCGTCGTCCAACAGGGGGCGGGTGGCCAGTTGAGCGGTCACGATCTGGATCTGATCCCAGCGGGGCAGGTCGATCAGCGGCACCCCCATGGCCGCGATCTTGCCGTGGTGACCGTCCTTTTTCAGCCCGTGTTTGGCCAACCGCTGGATATAGCCCGTGTATGGCTCCTCGGCAGCCCCATGTATATCCGCATAGAGGCCCAGATAGGCCTGGCGCTGGTAGGGCTGGGGATTGGCCCTGTGCCAGCGTTCGATCTCCGCCCCATCCACCATCACCGCGTCCTGGTCGATGTCCACCCAGGCCTCAAACTTGGGCAGCACCTCTTCGTTGTTGTAGGCGCTGATGCCCGTGTCGTAGCGGTAATCCCAGTTGTGCAGACCGCAGATCAGGTCATCGCCCCGAATTTTCCCGTCCGCCAGCAGCGCGCCCCGGTGCAGACAGCGGCCATAGAGGACGGAGACCTGATCACCGTAGCGGATGACCACCAGATCCACGTTGGCGACCAGGGCATAGGCGGGCCGACGGTCGGCCAGTTCACTCCACACGGCCACTGGGACAGCTTGGCGTTCTTCGGTAACGGTCATGATTTCCCCTTTTTTGTTGGCTTTTGTCTTCTCGATATCCAGCGCCTAAACCCGATCATAGGCCACAAGCAATTGCCCCAGCCCGCCCAACGCCGCCGGATCAAGATAGAGCATGCTCAGTTTCAGATCGACCGCCTGGGCAAAGAGCGGCCCCTCCACGATGGAGGCAAAGGGATCCCCGCCCAGCAGCCGGCTGGCATGGGTCAAATAGAGCCGATCCAGCACGCCGGCGGCCAGCAGCAGATGGGCGATCCGCGGTCCGGCCGCGGAGTAGACGGTCCCGTAGCCCAGCGCGGCCATCTGTCGCGCCAACGGGCCGCCCTCCACCCGTTCATCCCCCACCACAAAGAGCCGACCCGCCTGGTCCTCGATCTCCCGCACCCGGTCCGGGTTGGGATCGGCCCCGGTAAAGACCACCACCTCGCGCCCCCCGGCGGTCAGCACCTTTGGGATGGGAAAGCGCAGGCTGCCGCTGATGATGGCGATGTCCGGCTGGGGCTTGAGACCTCGCTCCTGCCGCCATGCCCGCAGGTCGGCAAAGCGGGGATCGTCCACCTGCAAGATCTCCTGGGCCCGGCCCGCGGCCCAGTCCCGCAGATAGCGCCCGCTGCTGATGATCAGGTCCGCCTGGGCCGCCAACTCTTGGTAGAGCCGCCAATCTCGCTGGTTGGCGGTCTGCTTGGGCACGGTCAGGCCGCTGCCATCGGCGGCAGGGACGGCGATGCGCCCATCCAGGCTGACCACAAAATTGGCGTAGATAAAGGGTCGGCCCGGTTGCCGGGTGGCCTGGCGCAGATTGTGGGCCAGATACGCGCCGGGGAAGGGCGCCGGGCCGACTTTGGGGAACAACTGCTGTAAGTGATCCATGAAGAAACTCCCTCTTGCTTTGTTTGACCAAGCGCTGAACTGAAATCAGATTGAAACCTGTACTTTTGTGTTCTAGCCGGGTCCGTGACCCATAGGCATCAAGCTAAGGGATCGGGTATGGGTCAGCGGGTTGGAAACAAGGGGAGCAATCCCGGAATGCTCCGTTCTCGATCCCAAAATTATTAGCTTGAAGCCTATGGGTCACGGACCCAGCGTGTGCTTTCAAGGATCTTCCTAGGTAGACCCGCCCGGTCACGGACCGGGCTAGAGCGCGACAAACTGTAGATCTCAATC
>CAZKEX010000496.1:0-2917 GCA_964551895.1 uncultured Caldilineaceae bacterium
GTTGGACATGATGGCCGCCCTGCAAGCCGCGGTCGCCCCTGGGGTGATCCAACGCATGGACGTGGCGGGCAGTCTGCGCCGGTGGAAGGAGACCATCGGCGACATGGATCTGCTGGCCGCCAGCGACGGCGCGGAAAACATTGAGGCGGTGATGGACGCCTTTGGCAGCCTGCCCCAGGTGGCCGAGGTACTGGCCCGGGGCAGCACCAAGAGCCGGGTGGCCCTGCACAACGGCCTGCAAATGGATCTGCGGGTGGTGGCCCCCAAACATTGGGGCGCGGCCCTGCAATACTTCACCGGCAGCAAAGAGCACAACGTGCAACTGCGGGAGATCGCCCAAAAGCAGGGCTGGAGCCTCAACGAATATGGCCTCACCGCCACGGACCGCCACGCCGAGGTGGCCGAGGGCGAACAGCGCTTCTTTGAAACCGAGGAGGCCCTCTACAATTTCCTGGGGCTGGACTGGGTGGCCCCGGAGCTGCGGGAGGCCACGGGCGAGGTGGATCTGGCCCGCAAACAGGCCCTGCCGGATCTGATCACCCTGGCCGACATCCAGGGGGAGGTCCACGGCCACACCACGTGGAGCGATGGGCAGGCCTCTGTCAAAGAGATGGCCGAGGCGGCTCGACAACGGGGCTACGCCTATTGGACTGTCAGCGATCACAGCGTGGGGCTGGGGGTGGTGCAGGGGGTGGATGGGGCCCAGTTGGCCCAGCAGGCCGAGGAGATCGCCGAGGTCAACGCCGAGTACGCGGCCCAGGGCATCGACTTCCGCCTGTTGCACGGCATCGAGGTGGAGATCCTGGCCGATGGCTCTTTGGGCCTGCCCGACGAGGTGTTGGCGACCTTGGATGTGGTCGTCGCCTCCATCCACAGCGCCCAACGCCAGGACCGGGAGACCATCACCGCCCGCTGTCTGAAGGCGGTGCGCAATCCCCACGTGGACATTTTGGGCCACCCCACCAGCCGACTGTTGGGCCGCCGTCCGCCCACAGAATTGGACGTGGACGCGGCGCTGCAAGTCTGCGCCGAGACGGGCACGGTGGTGGAGATCAACGCCCACCCGTCCCGGTTGGACCTGAAGGACAGCCACGCCCGGCGAGCCGTGGAGTTGGGCTGCCAGATCGCCATCAGCAGTGATGCCCACGAGACGGCTGGCATGGAGATCATGGACTATGGCATTGCCACCGCTCGCCGGGGCTGGATCAAAGCCAGTGACGTCATCAACACCCGATCCGCGTCGGAGATGTTGTCTTTGTTGAAAAAATGATGGGAGATGCGGGTTGCGAGATGCGGGTAAAAGATCTCGCAACTCGCAACTCGCAACTCACACCCACAAACCAGGGAGAAAAGCCGTGACCAAACCCAACCTGTCCGCCCACGACGACATGCCCGACGAATTTGAGCCGGAATATGAGCCGGATGCGTTCGAGCCGGAAGCCACCGGCCCGGAGCGCAACCGCCCGCCCGTCCCGGCGGTGAGTACCTTGCCCGACCCCAACCGGCGGCTGGGCCGCACGGGGCCCATGTGGGGGGCGATCTTCCTGATCCTGGTGGTGATCCTGGCCTTGATCCTGCTCTTCCAGCGGGGGAAGGACACCCCGGAGGTGCCGGCCATCCAGGTCACCGCCGGCGCGCCCGGGGGGATGATCTTGCCCACGGAGGTGGTGGAGCCCACGGCCACGCCCCTGCCGCCCACGGCCACACCCATCCCCGTGTTGGAGGTGGGCCAGCGGGTGCAGGTCGCCAACACAGACGGCGAGGGCATCCGCCTGCGAGATGAGCCCAGCACCAGCAGCCTCACCCTGGAACTCTACAAAGACGGGGATCTCTTCACCGTGATGGAGCCCAGCAGCGACTACAGCGCCTATCCTGTGGAGGCCGAAGGCTATCGCTGGTACCGCATCCGGGCCGAAGATGGGCTGGTGGGGTGGACGGTCTACGACTTCCTGGCCCCGGCTGGCGGCGAATAGCAACCCAACAATCTTAAAAATAGAACACGGATTTGACGGATACGACGGATAAAAACGGATTTTTTCTCTATCCCAAAAAAAATCCGTGAAAATCAGTTCAATCCGTCAGATCCGTGTTCTATTTTTTCTCAAACAAACTCCAAAGGAGATAACATGAGCAACCCAATTCGTATCGGCGTGATCGGCGGCAGCGGGGTCTATCAGATGGAGGCGTTGCAGGATGTGGAGGAGATCACCCTGGAGACGCCCTTTGGCGCGCCGTCGGACGCGTATATTGTGGGCACGTTGCACGGGCAGCGGGTGGCCTTCTTGGCCCGGCACGGTCGGGGGCACAAGATCAGCCCCACCCGGCTCAACCAGCGGGCCAACATCTACGGCTTCAAGATGCTGGGGGTGGACTATCTGATCAGCGTCAGCGCCTGTGGCAGCCTGCGGGAACGCTACGCGCCGGGGGACATCCTGATCCCTCACCAGCTCTTTGACCGCACCAGCGGCCGGGCGTTGAGCTTCTTCGACGACCCTGCCGTGGGCACAGAGGGGCTGGTGGTGCATGTGAGCGTGGCCGACCCCTTCTGCCACTACCTCAGCGACATCTGCTACAGAGCCGTGCGGGAGACCGGGGCCCAGGTCCACAAGGGGGGCAATTTTGTCACCATCGAAGGCCCCCGCTTCAGCACCAAGGCCGAGAGCCACACCTATCGGCAGTGGGGCATGGACATCATCGGCATGACCACCACGCCCGAGGCCCAACTGGCCCGAGAGGCCGAGATGAGCTACGCGGTCATGGCCCACATCACCGACTATGACGTGTGGCACGAGACCGAGGAGGCCGTCACCGTGGACGCGGTGATCCGCATCGTGCAGCGCAACGCCGAGGTGGCCAAACAGGCGGTCGCCAACGCCATCGTCCGCCTGGCCAACGCCCCGGCCAGCCCCTATGCGGA
>CAZKEX010000497.1:0-2881 GCA_964551895.1 uncultured Caldilineaceae bacterium
GACATGACAACGATTGTGTCAAATCCGGCTAACGCTCAAAACACAACTACCGAGTGACTACAAGCCCCTTAGCTTGATGCCTATGGGTCTAGTACCCGCCGGTTGAGTAGGCCGGGGCAGTTTCCGGCCGTATCGCTTGTACTGAGTGCGAAGCCTATCGAAGTGAAACCAGCGGGTGCTGGTTGACCCACTTGGTTTCACTTCGATAGGCTTCGCACTCAGTACAAGCGATACGGCCTCATTCCTTGGTTAGCGGATATTTGTGGTCAACTCGGCCTACTCAACCGGCGTTGGCTTTGATGATTTTTGGCGTCAGCTTTGGTTGAGACAGGCCACCAACTGATCCGGCGCGATATTGCCGCCGCTCAAAATCAGCGCCACCTTTTTCCCCGCCAACGCCTCTTTTAGCTTGATGGCCGCGGCCAACGGGGCCGCCCCGGCTGGTTCGGCCAGGATTTTGGCCTTCTCCAAGTAGATGCGTACGGCCCGCATCAGTTCTTCGTCATCCACCAGCACAAAGTCGTCCATGTGCGCCCACATGATCGCCTGGGGCATCATGAAGGGTGCGCCTGTGGCCAGGCCCCCGGCAATGGTGCGGATGGGCGCGGTGTGGGCCGTCTGATCCCGCCACGTCAAATAGGCCGCCGGGGCCTGGCTGGACTGGACGCCGATCACCCGGATGGCCGGGTTGATGGCCTTGGCGGTCAACGCCGCGCCGGCCCCGCCGCTGCCCCCGCCCACGGGCACGATGATCACGTCGATGTCCGGCTGGGCTTGCAGGATCTCCAAGGTGTGGGTGGCCACCCCGCTGATCAGAGTCGGCTCATCCCCGGAGGAGACGAAACGCAGGCCCGCTTCCCGCTGCAAGGTCAGACAGTGGGTCTTGCTGGCCTCGAAGTCTGCGCCGAAGAAGACCACCTCTGCTCCGTAGCTGCGCATGGCCTCCACCTTGATGGGGTTGGCCCCTTCCGGCACCACAATCACCGCCCGCACCCCAAAGAGATTGGCCGCATAGGCGATGGACTGGCCGTGGTTGCCCGTGGACGCGGTGACCACGCCCTTGGCCCTCTCCCCGTCCGCCAAATGGGCCATAAAGTTGATGCCGCCTCGCACCTTGAACGCGCCGATGGGCTGATAGTTTTCGTGTTTGACATAAACTTGCGTCCCGATCAGCGCATCCAATGTGGGATAGGTGAAGAGGGGCGTGGGGGCCAGATAGGGGGCGATGGTCTTTTGGGCCAATAGGACGTCGGCGAGGGTGGGATGATTCATTGGGTGATTTCCTTCAAAAGGCCGTGGCAGCCGGAGGTGACCAGTTCGAACACGTAATCGAAGTTTCCTGTGTAATACGGGTCCGGCACATTGCGCTCCCGCCCGGCGATGGCTGGGTCCGCGTAGTCGAGGAGGCGGGCGATGATCGGGCTGTGGTCCCCTGTGCCGTGGCGGCGCACCAAGGCCTGCACATCGTCCAGGTTGCTGCTGTCCATGACGATCAGGTAGTCGTAGTGGCTGAGGTCTGCCGGCGCGATCTGCCGGGCCGTCTGGCCGTCAAAAGAGATGTCATGTTTGCGCAGGATGGCCTGGGTGCCGTGATGGGGCGGGTTGCCCACATGCCAGTTCCCGGTCCCGGCGCTGTCGATCTCGATGGCGTCGGCCAGCCCGGCATCCTGCGCCTGCTTGCGGAAGATGGCCTCGGCCATAGGCGAACGGCAGATATTGCCCAGGCAGATGAAGAGGACGGAGGTGGTGGGTTGTTTTTGGGACATAGGGCTTTCCGTAATCCAAAATCTAAAATACCGTCACCGTGGGCAGCAACTCCCTCTCCCCCACCATATCGGCCACTTCTTGCCGGGTGAGGGGGCGGCCTTTGTCGGCCAGGGCGGTGAGGACGGCTTCGATCACGTTGGTGCCAAAGCTGCGCCCTTGGAGCCGGGGGGTGGTGGTGACCAGGGCGGCCAGGCCCCGCTCCCTCAGCAGGTCCACGTCTTCGGCGGTGGTGGTGTTGGTGACGATGATCTTGCCGTCCAGACGGGCGGGCAGGTGGCGTTTGATGTAGAGGAAATCGCCGCCGATCACCGTGGCCCAGGCGTACCAGCCGGGAAATTTGGGGATGATCTGGGTCTGTTTGTCCCCAGCGGGGTAGAGCCATTGAAAGGGCACACGGCCCAAGATGGGCAGGAGAATGCTGGCCAGGGTGTGGATGGCGCTTAACTTGCGGATGGCCACGGGCAATCCCAGGCCAAAGCCCAGATCCCCAAAGAGCATCTCGTAGCCCTCATCCACAAAGCCCCGGGCCAGATCGTAGCGGTCCACGCCCACGGTGATCAAGGCCCGCTTGGGCGAGGGGGGACGGGGCAGCAGATCGGTCATGGCCTTGGCCGTGCGTCGCTCCACAAAGGCCCGCACCTGGCCGCCGTCCACCACGGGTGTGGTCAACCCGGCCACCAAGCCTTGCACGGAATGGAAGGGATAGTAGCGCTCGTTGACCGTCAGCCCCAGGTCATAGCCGCCAAAGCCGAAGGCGTCGACCTTGCCATCCAACTCTTCATAGAGCTGGCGCATGGCCGCCGCGTCCCCGTTGGTGCCCCGGCGCTCGATCACAAACTCCTCGCCAAGCAGCACGACCTCCACCCGCTTGTCCCGGGTGCTGCTCCCCAAACTGATGGACACGACGTGTTTCATTTGAGCCTCCTGAAAAATGTTGATTGGTTGATTGGTTGATTTTTATCGCCGCCGACATCTCCAATGTTCGGAGTGAGCCGCTCAGTAAAAAATCAACCAATCAACCAATCAACAAGTTTATTTTTTTGGACGCTTGACCATCGTCCGCCCTTCCGGGCTGTTGCACCATTCGAGGGTTTTCTGCATGGCTTCGGGATAA
>CAZKEX010000498.1:0-2869 GCA_964551895.1 uncultured Caldilineaceae bacterium
CCGGCTGGCGGGATGGCGGGCTGTTGGCCGATGGCCAGGGCACGCCCCGACCGGCGTACACGGCCATCCAACATTTAGCCGGACTATTGGGCAATGCGGACTATGTGGAGAGTTTGGCGAGTGGGCCGGTGGAAGGTCACCGACTGCGCAGCGGGGTGGACGGGCAGGAGTACGACATCTACTGGACCAACCAAGATCCGGGCGAGGCGGCGGTGCGGTCAGCGGCGCCGGTTTTGGAGGGGAACGCCACGGATATTTATGGCAATTCGATTTCCCCGGCGGTGGGGTTTGAGCCGGTGATTATAGGTCTTCCCTGAACCCCGTCAATTCCTCCGGTCAGGGGCGAGTTTCGTCCTCAGCCACCCCAGACAGTCACCTGGCGTCCCGATGGGAAACGGGGATTCTTGAATGAGGACTTCATTCGAAAGAAAGTGCTTTCGATCCAGAGTGACAAAGTAGTCCACATGGGCGTGCCATGCCGCAGCCAAAACATGAGCGTCATTGGCGTAGCCGGTCAGACTTTCACAATAATTGACCAACGCGCTTGGCGCCGGATCAACCACGGTTAATCGGGCTTCATTCAAGATCACGGCAACATCAGCGATGATTTGGGACGCCTTGCTGTTTACGGTGCGATCCAATTCGGTCAGAACCTGAGAGCTGACGACCAAAGAGACTGTGCAGAGTTCGCCCAATCGGACTAAGGCACGCGCCCCGCCTTGGGCAGACCACACCGCCGCAAAGAGGGCGCTCGTGTCCAGAAAAATCCTAGGTTGACGCATCGTAGGTTTCCCTCGCCTCTCTCAGCGCGACCAGCATGGATTCAAGCGTCTCACCCTGATCCTCCAAGACAGAACGGACTCGATCCGATAAATAGTCGATCTTGGAACGTCCCGGCATGAGTACAAAGACGCCATCAAGATCAAGCAACGTAAAGATTTCTCCAGGCTGCAAGTTGTACTGATCGCGCAGCGCTTTGGGCAGGGTTAAGATGCCGCGCTGGGCCAATTGTAGAGTAATCATTTCGCTCATTTTGGTTCTCCTCACAAAAGACAATCAACCGACTGGCCGAATTACTGATTTTCAGTATATCAGATAAATTTAGCGTTGTCAATACACTAAAAACGCAATCCAAGAGATTCGATCCCAAACCCACCCATCCGGAGCCATCATGTCAGAAAAAGATCCCAACAAAACCGACAAACCCACCGCGGACGAAACCCCCAAGCCCGCCCCCGTGGAGGACAAGCAGTCCATCACCCAGCACACGGCCATCATCGGCGGCAAAGAGATCGCTTACACCGTCACCGCGGGGACCTACGTGCTGAAGGAGGAGGACGACAAGGCCAAGGCCTCCATCTTCTATGTGGCCTACACCCGCACGGACCTGGGCACTGGGGATGATTCATCCGCCCACCCTGGCGACCGGCCCATCACCTTCTCCTTCAACGGCGGGCCGGGGTCGTCGTCCGTGTGGATGCACCTGGGCATGTTGGGGCCGCGCATGGCCGCGGTCAACGACGACGGCACAGTGCCGCCGCCCCCCTATCGGCCCACGGACAACCCCCATAGCCTGCTGGATGTGACCGATCTGGTCTTCATCGACCCGGTCAGCACGGGCTACAGCCGCCCCGCCCCGGGTGAAGAGGCCAAGCAGTTTCACGGCGTGGAGAAGGATGTGGAGACCGTGGGCGAGTTCATCCGCCTGTGGACCAGCCGGGAGGGGCGCTGGACCTCGCCCAAGTTCCTGATCGGCGAGAGCTATGGCACCACCCGGGCCGCCGCCCTCTCCGGCCACCTGCAGGACCGCCACGGCCTCTTCCTCAACGGCATCTTGCTCATCTCCGTGGTGCTCAACTTCCAGACCCTGGACTTCAGCCCTGGCAACGATCTGCCCCACATCCTCTTCCTGCCCACCTTCGCGGCCACGGCCTGGTATCACAACCGGCTGGCCGAGGATCTGCAAAGGGACCTGCGGGCTACCCTGGACCAGGTCGAAGCCTTCGCCGCCGGAGACTACACCCTGGCCCTGATGCAGGGGTCCGCCCTGCCCGGGGAGAAACAGGCCGAGATCGTGGCCCAACTGGCCCGCTTCACCGGTCTCTCCCCGGACTATATCGAGCGCACCAACCTGCGCATCAACATCTTCCGCTTTGTCAAAGAGCTGCTCCGGGACCAGCGGCGCACAGTGGGCCGCCTGGACAGCCGCTTCCTGGGCATGGAGCGGGACGCGGCCGGGGAGAACATCGAGTACGATCCCAGCTATTCGGCCATCCAGGGCCTCTACACCGCGGTCCTCAACGACTATCTGCGCCGGGAACTCAAGTTCGAGAGCGACCTGCCCTACGAGATCCTGACCAGCCTCTACGACAAATGGGACTATGGCAAGCACGCCAACAAATATCTCAACGTGGCCGAGACCCTGCGCAGTGCCATGAGCAAGAACCCCCACCTGCGCATCTTCGTGGCCAACGGCTATTTTGACCTGGCCACCCCCTACTTTGCCACGGAATACACCCTGAACCATCTGGACATCGAGCCGCCCTTGCGCGACAATATCACCATGCACTACTACCCCGCCGGCCACATGATGTACGTCCTGCCGGCCAGCCTGGCCCAGATCAAGCTGGACATGGCCGCCTTCCTCGCCGCGTCTGTCCCGGCGGTGTAACATTTTGTTAGCATGAATGGTGGGTTAACCACGGTAGGGCCCAACTTTGTAGGGGCACGAGGTGGGATGGCGGAAAGATTTCCGTAAAGAAAGACCGATTTCATCGCCATCCCACCTCGTGCCCGGCCTTTCATTCATTTCCGGTGTCGGTACGAGCCGGGCACGAGGAGTGGCGGATGTAAACCTCACCGTCGAATG
>CAZKEX010000499.1:0-2852 GCA_964551895.1 uncultured Caldilineaceae bacterium
AAAATCTTTGTGTCCTTGGCGTCTTTGCGGTGAGAATTAGCTTTTTGCAGTGCAGCCATAGCAGACATTTTAGCCCACAGCTTGACTCAAAATCAACACGCCCATCCCGATCAAGAGCGCGCCGCCGCCGTAGAGGAGGCGGCGAAACCATCGGGTGCCGAGACGAGTGCGGCCCCGGCCCACGGCCCAGGCCAGGACGATCTTGCTCCCAATCAACAGACCATAGAAACCGAGCAAAAAGGCCAGCCCATGCCAAAGGCTGTGGCCCCACGCCGCCAACAGCAACGGCCCACCCACCCCGATCCAAAAGAGCCAGGGGTGGGGACTGAGCAGATTGACCAACGCGCCCCGCCACAGATCCTGGCGTCCCGGCGCGTCGGTTTGGGCGGAGAGGGTGGCGGCGGGCGCGCTGCGCCAGGTCTCCACGCCCAGATAGATCACGAAGAGGCCCCCGGCCACGGAGAGCCCCATCAACGCCCAAGATGGCAGCATGTTGAGGGTCAACAGTACCAGAGCCACAATCGGCACATCCGTGAGCATGGGGGCCAGGGCCACCCGCAGCCCGGCCCCAAATCCCCGCTCCAAGGTGGTGGTGATGACAAGGGTCAACAGAGGGCCGGGGCTGATCCCGGCCCCAAAGCCCAGGGTGATCCCCAACACGAGGGTGGCCCAGACGGCATCCACGGGGTTGATGGCTCAGTCCAGCCGCTCGATGACCGTGGCCGTGGCCATGCCGTGGCCGATGCACATGGTCTGCAAGCCATAGCGGCCCCCCGTGCGCTCCAGGCGGTGAAGCAGGGTGGTCATCAGCTTAGCCCCGGTGGCCCCCAGGGGATGGCCCAAGGCAATGGCGCCCCCATCCGGGTTGACCCGGTCCATGTCCGCCCCCAGCTCCGCGGCCCACGAAAGCACCACCGACGCAAAGGCCTCGTTGATCTCCACCGTGTCGATTTTTTCCAAAGAAAGACCGGCCCTGGCCAACGCCTTGCGGGTGGCAGGGATCACCCCGGTGAGCATGAGCAGGGGGTCGCTGCCCACAACCACCCGGCTGAGGAAACGGGCCCGGGGACGCAGCCCCAGCTCGTCCGCCTTCTCCCGGCTCATCACCATCACCGCGGCCGCCCCGTCGCTGATCTGGCTGGCGTTCCCGGCGGTGATAACCCCGTCCGGGTTGAAGGCCGGGGCCAGCGCGCCCATTTTGGCCCGGTCCGGGTTGGTGCGAATGCCCTCGTCTCGGTCCAGAGAGATGGGGGCGCCGCTCTCGCCGGGCAGGTGGACGGGGGCGATCTCCTTGGCGAAGAAGCCAGCCTCCGTGGCCGCAGCGGCTTTGAGGTGGCTGGCGTAGGCGTAGTCGTCCAGGGCTTCCCGGCTCAACCCCCACTTTTTGGCGATCAGCTCGGCGGAGATGCCCTGGTGGACCAGGTCGTGGGGGAAGTCGGCGGGGAAGTGGTCCGGGTAGTCCGAGGCCATTGTGACCCGGCTCATGTTCTCGATCCCGGCGGCGATGACGATGTCCGCGTCCCCTGCGGTGATGGCCTGGGCGGCAAAGTGGACCGCCTGCTGGCTGGATCCGCACATGCGGTTGAGGCTGACCGCGGGCACAGTGACCGGGAAACCGGCGTCCAGCACGGCCAGCCGCCCGATGTTGGCCCCCTGTTCGCCAATCTGGGTGACGCAGCCCATGATCACATCGTCCACCAGGGCCGGGTCGATCCCCGTGCGCTGGATCAGCGCCCGCAGGGCGAAGGAGGCCAGGCGAATCGGCTCCACCCGGCTGAGGGTTCCGTTGCGCCGTCCCACCGGGGTGCGCACGGCTTCGACAATCACAGCTTCTGGCATGGTTGGGTCTCCTATTTTTGAAGTGTTGGCCTGACTGCACTGAAAAAACCGATTTTCACCGCAAAGGCGCAAAGGACGCAAAGATTTTAAGAAAAAATGAGCAGGGAAATCTTTTTTTCTCTGCGTTCTCTGCGCCTTTGCGGTGGATCTTTAGTTTCCGCAGCGGAGTCATTGCCTGTATCGCTGAAAAGTAGCGCTATGAGTATACCCCGATCTGGCATGGCGTACGAAACCAACGGAACGGTCAATCGTCCCAACACGTTGCCCTTGGCGACGAAAATGAGAGGGATTCTTGCGGGATCGGCAACACCTGCAAAGAACATGTTCAATATTCAACGATGATTTCACGAAATTGGGTATTGAAATCACTCCATAACAGTGCTATAATGACCTTTATTTTCCACATCAATCGAAACGGCGCTTTTAATGTACGCTTTCCCTCGTTGCACAGGTACCCTAAATGGGATTGATTTGGGTTGGGACAGCAGAGAAGCAGAGAAGAGATAGCAGTGGGAGGAGGCAGCTTCTACCGCTCTTTTTTTGTCATCGGGCAGAAAACGGGCGTGCATCAGGATTATTGTTAGCGCGAATAAGTCCTGGGTAAAGCTATCCGCCCCACCCTGAAAGGGATGGGGCTACACGGGCCACGCCTCCTCAAAGGAGGCTGGACGGGACACGTAGCCTGGTTTAGCAGGCGTTGCAGTTGTAGCCCCATCCCTTTCAGGGTGGGGCGGGCGGCGCACCTCATCTATTCGCTCTTGGTTAACCCAAGACTTATTCGCGCTAACGGATTATTCGAGGTTGCATAGCCCTGAGATGTTTCACGTGAAACATCTCTCTCGCCCGATACCCGAGGCCAGGGGCACAAATCAGAGTAATTTCACCATCCGCCGCCAGCTAGTGGCCCGTTGCGAATAGCATCGCAGGTCTGCGATCCCTGCTCTAGCCCGGTCCGTGACCGGGCGGGTTTGGCGCAGAAGATCGTGTAGACCCGCCCGGTCACGGACCGGGCT
>CAZKEX010000500.1:0-2821 GCA_964551895.1 uncultured Caldilineaceae bacterium
GCATAGTATATCATATAGGCGGGAATTCATCATTATTTGGGGGATGGGTTACAATGGGTCGAATTCGGATCTGACGAAAACTACAAATAGAACACGGATTGGACGGATTGGACGGATAACAACGGATTTTTTATTTTTTAGATAAAGATCCGTTTTAATCCGTCCCATCCGTGTCATCCGTGGCCTATTTTTGGGAGGGTAATTATGGGAATTGTACGTGAGTGGGCGGGCAAGGCGTGGTTGGTTCTGCTGGTGGCCGGCACAGTGATCGGGCTGGACCAGTGGACCAAGGGGATGATCCGGGGCAGCATTGCCCTGTATGACTATATTGTGCCCATCCCGGCCCTGGGCAACTATGTGTTGTTTGAGCATGTGCCCAACTATGGGGCGGCCTTTGGGATTTTGCAGGGCCAGGGTTGGTTTTTCACCATCGTGGCCGGACTGGTCAGTATTGGGATCTTGATCTATGTCTATTTCATCCCCGGGGAGCAGCGTTATCTGCGGGTGTTGCTGGGCCTGCAGATGGGCGGGGCCATTGGCAATGTGCTAGACCGCATCAACCAGGGCTTTGTGACCGATTTCATCAAGGTCGGCGTGCCCGGCGTCTACTATTGGCCCAACTTCAACATTGCCGATTCAGGCGTGGTGGTCGGGGTGATTCTGCTGGGGGCCTATGTGATCTGGGACGATGTGAAGCAGAATCGGCTGGCAAAGGCTGCCAAGGAAGCCGAGGAAGTCAAGACGATGGGCGAGGCGATGAGTAATGAGTAATGAGTTTGTGGTTTCGGTGGACGATGCGGGGGAGCGGGTGGATCGGTGGCTGGCCGGGGCGTTGCCGGACCGCAGCCGCAGCGAGGTGCAGCGCTGGATCAAAGAGGGGGCTGTGACCGTGGACGGCGAGACGGTCAAGGCCAGGCGGCTGCTGGAAGCGGGCCAGCGGGTGCAGGTGATCATCCCCGAAATTGCCGAGAACATGTTGGCCGCCCAGGCCATCGAGCTGGCCATCGTCTACGAAGACGACGATCTGCTGGTGGTGAACAAACCGGCGGGGATGGTGGTCCACCCTGCCCCGGGCCATGGGGAAGGCACATTGGTCAACGCCATCCTCCACCACTGCCCCCAGATCGAGCGCGTGGGCAGCAAACAGCGGCCCGGCATCGTGCATCGGCTGGACAAGGAGACCTCTGGGTTGATTGTGGTGGCCAAGAACAATGAGGCGCACCACAACCTGCAGGCCCAGTTCAAGGCCCGTTCCGTCCACAAAGAGTATTTGGCTCTGGTGGAAGGCCATGTGCAACCGGCCAACGGACGCATCAACGCGCCAATAGGCCGCCATCCCACCAACCGCAAGATGCAGGCCGTCCTGCCCGTGGACGCCATCACCGGGGTCTCCCCTGGCCGGGAAGCGGTGACGGACTACAAGGTACTGGGCTTCTATTCCGGGCAGACCGGCAGCGGCGCGGCCAACTTCACCCTGATCCGGGCCATCCTGCACACCGGGCGCACCCACCAGATCCGGGTCCACATGGCCTGGTTCAAGCACCCCATTGTGGGGGACACCCTGTACGGTTTCCGGCGTCAACGGCTGCCCCTCAAACGGCACTTTCTCCACGCCCACACCTTGCGTTTCCGCCTGCCGGCCAGGGGAGTCGAGAAAGAATTCGTCGCCCCCCTCCCCGCCGAGCTACAAAAGATCTTGGATCAATTCGAGAAGTGAAAAGGGCTATCCACGAATCTACACGAATCTGCACGAATCGTTCGTAAAAAGATTCGTGCAGATTCGTGCAGATTCGTGGATAATTTCTAAGCTATCGGGAACTTTTCCCGGCGGCGGATGTGGGCGCGGCGGCGGGATTCGGTGATGCCTTCGGCGGTGTAGACGAGCAACGCCACCCAGATCAGGCCATAGCTGACCTGATAGATGGGGGTGAAGGTCTCGCCGTAGACCAGGACGCCGATCAGAAATTGCAGGGTGGGGGCGATGTATTGCAGCACGCCCAGGGAGATCATGGGGATCTGCCTGGCCCCGGCGGCGAAGAGCAGCAGGGGGATGGCGGTGACGACGCCCACGAGCAGCAGCATGACCTGGCTAAACGAGGTCAGTTGGCCAAAGGCGCTCTGGCCGCTGCCCACCAAGAAGAGCAGATAGATCCCCGCTGGAATAAACATCATCCCCATCTCCGTGGACAACCCCTCCAACGACCCCAAGGGCGCGGTCTTGCGCAACAACCCATAGGTGCCAAAGCTAAAGGCCAGGGAAAGACCGATCCAAGGCAGGGCGCCATAGCTGACGGTCTGGTAGATCACCCCGGCCGCGGCGATGGCCAGGGCCACCCACTGCCAGGGCCGGGGCCGCTCCCGCAGGAAGATCACCCCCAGCAGGACGTTGATCAGGGGGGTGATGAAGTAGCCCAGGCTGGTCTCGATGATAAAGCCAGCGTTGACGCCCCAGATATAGATGTACCAATTGGCGGTCAACAGGGCAGAGGTGGCCAGAAAGGTGAGAAAGACCCGGGGTTCCCGCAGCCGGGGCAGCCACTGCCACTGCTTGCGCACGGTCAGGACGAGGCCCAAAAAGATCAACGATCCCACCATGCGCTGCACCAAGATCTCCTGGGCGGGCATGGGCTTGAGGGCTTTCCAATAGAGAGGCAGCAGCCCCCAGATAACATACGCCGAGGCGGCGTAGAGAATTCCACGGTTCATCGAGTGCTCCAAAAATGCACAATGCACAATGGACAATGCACAATGGACAATGCACAATGGACAATGCACAATGGACAATGCACAATGGACAATGCACAATGGACAATGCACAATG
>CAZKEX010000501.1:0-2801 GCA_964551895.1 uncultured Caldilineaceae bacterium
ATCGGGGATCGGGGATCGGGGATTGGGGATTGGGGATTGGGGATTGGGGATTGGGTTGGTCGGGTCCCTGATCCCCGATCCCCGATCCCCGATCCCCGACCTCAAAGGTGCCCACGCCGACCATGAAGGCGTAGACACCGGACCCGCCCAAGCCCGTGGTTTCGGTGTCGATGAAGGCGGCATTGCGGAAGTCAAAATCAGCGGGGGTGGTCAGGGAGCGGGAGCGGCGAGCCAGCAGATCCGCCAGGGGATGGCCGCCCCGGTCGGTCTCCACGGGGTAGGCCACCTGGCTGACAAAGCAGATGCCCCGCTCGTTCTCCACCTCCACGCCGGGGACCAGGGCCATGAGATCCCGGGGGTTGGTCGAACTTTGGGCCGGGGCTGGGACGGGCCGGGGAACCGGGGCGCGTTCGGCCAGCTCCCCGCCGGTGAAGAGATCGCTGCGTTGTTCCCGCAGCGCGTGCAACCGACGCAGACGATCCAAAACAGATGGAGCCTGGGTGGGTGACTCTTCAGATTGGGGGGCTGGCTGATCAACGGTCATGGGTGGTACAGCCCTTCTTGGGCAAAAGAGATGAGAAGCGCACAGAGTTGGCGTGATTATACCGTGCAAAAGCGTTTTCTCAATAAACCGGGGAGAAACTGAGTTTTGGATCGTGGTTGTGGAAATTTCTGGTTGAGAAAACTCAGTTTCTGCCGTATCCCAAAATATTGAGAAGATATGTGCGCGGTGATTTTCGGCCAACAATTGCCCACCATCTGTGGTCAAACGCTCATCAAATGCCCAGATCGTCCATTTTTAGGACAATTAGGGCGTTTTAGGACATATGTCAGGGACAAATGTCATGTGACAAATGGGGAAAAATATTTTACTATAGAAACTGGGTGTGGCGCTGGCCTCCCTGCCGCCCCCAAAACCTCTTCTGCTTTCTCTTTTCGATCCACAATTTACCCGACTTCCGCTGACTCTTTCTAGGTCACTGCCTGTCGTCTACGAATCTTCGTCTACGAATCTTCGTTTGCGATCCTTCATTTGCGATCCTTCAACTACGATCCTTCGCCTACGATCCTTCGCCTTCGATAGCAGATTTCACATTTGTCGTGTCGTCGTGGCATCGATCCAACTCCGCCCCAAGTGGGGGCTCACCGGAGACAGGGATCGGTACCCTGTGTTGTAAATTCAGGATTCGCCTGAGGATTTTGTTTACCGTTTTTTTGTTTTGCGGGCCACGCCGGATCCGGTGGCTTGCATCGTCGGAGGACTTCACGTATCAGTTTAATCAAAGGAGATCAACCATGAAGCGTGCACTTTCCGTCTTTTTTGTTCTGCTCGTTGTTGTCAGTTTGGCCCTGGCCGGTTGCCAGGCCGCCCCGCCAGCCGCCACCGCACCGGACGCCGCCCCCGCCGCGCCCGCTGGGGACTCTGCTGCCCCGGCCGCCGCGGCGGAGATGACCGCCGTGATCGGCTTCACCGCTTCCCAGACCGGCAAGTACAATGTCGAGTCCACCCGTCAGCTCAACGGGCTGAATCTGTGGATCAGCCAGGTCAACGCCGCCGGGGGCATCGCCCTGGCCGATGGGACTATGGTCAAGTTCGACACCAAGTTCTACGATGACGAGTCCAACACAGACCGGGTGCAGGAGCTGTACACCCGTCTGGCCACCGAAGACAACGCCGACTTTCTGATCAGCCCCTATTCCAGCGGCCTGACCGACGCCTCGTCGGTGATCGCCGAGCAATATGGCAAGGTCATGATCACCACAGGCGCGGCCTCGGACAGCACCTACAAGAAGGGGTACACCCTGGTCTTCCAGGCCTACACCCCGGCCAGCCGCTACCTGACCGGCGCGGCGGATCTGCTGGCCGCCACGGACGCCTCGGTCAAGAAGATCGCCGTGGTGCATGAGAACGACAAGTTCTCGACAGATGTCTCCAACGCCCTGCAGGAATACGCCCTGGCCCAAGGCTACGAAGTCGTCCTCTTCGAAGGCTACGACTCCGGCACCACGGACTTCGCCCCCTTCATCAACAAGATCCAGGACGCGGCCCCGGATGCCATCATGGGCGGCGGTCACTTCCAGGACGGCAGCACCTTTGCCAAGCAGTTGTTCGAGAAGAATGTGCCGATCAAATATGTGGCCCTGCTGGTCGCCCCGCCGGAACCGACCTTTTCCGAGTTGGGCGACGCCGCCCTGGGCGTGGTGGGTCCCAGCCAGTGGGAACCCCTGGTGAAATTCAGCGCAGAGACCGCCGGGGAGATGGAGTTTTTCGGCCCGTCCAGCGCCGAGTTCACCGCCGCCTACATGGCCGCCTATGACGAAGAGCCTTCCTACCATGCGGCCGGTGGCTTTGCGGCTGGGCTGCTCCTGCAAAAGGCCATCGAGAGTTCGGGATCCCTGGACACCCAGGCCGTCAAGGAGGCCCTGGACGCCGTGGACATGCTCACCTTCTTCGGCAATCTGAAGTTTGACACCACGCCGGATGCCCACGGTCTGCAAATCGGTCACTCCATGGTCTACATCCAATGGCAGCAGGACGATGCCGGCGCCTTGGGCAAGCAGGTTGTGTGGCCGCCAGCCGGCGCCACCGCCCCCATCCTGTTTCCCATCCGCTAACTTTAGGGTTGATGATTAAGAAACTCATCGATCTGGGTTGAGATTGGGCGATTAAGAGATTAAGAGATTGTGTCGTGACAATCTCCCAATCTCTTAATCGCCAAATCTCGGCATTGCGCCCCTTTTTCACCCTGCACCCCCTGTCCAACTTTACAGGAGAACGCCATGCAAGGAACGCTACTCGC
>CAZKEX010000502.1:0-2790 GCA_964551895.1 uncultured Caldilineaceae bacterium
GGGGCCTCCACCTCCATGTTGACCTTGTCGGTCTCCACCTCCAGGATCGCCTCGCCCTTCTCCACCGCGTCGCCGTTCTGACGCAGCCAAGCAGCGACCGTCCCCTCTTCCTGATCCATGCCGAATTTGGGCATGATGACTTTTTTGGGCATGGGTGTGTGTTCCGTGTTGTGTGAGGAATATCGAGTATCGTGTATCGTGTATCGTGTATTTTTGGTAGGTCGAGAAGATCCAAGGATCTGCCCACCACGCTAAAATACTCGATACACGATACTCGACAAATTCAAATCTCGTAGCGAACCAGCCGCCGCACCGCGTCCACCATATCATCTACCTGGGGGACCATAGCCCGTTCCAGGTTGCGGTTGTAGGGGGGCGGACACTCGGCCCCGCCCAGGCGCACGATGGGGGCTTCCAGATAGGCGAAGGCGTCGCTCTGGGCGATGAGTCCGGCCATCTCGCCGCCGTAGCCGCCGACCAGGGGGGCTTCGTGGGCGATGATCAGCCGCCCGGTCTTTTTGACCGAGGCGATGAGGGTGTCGGCGTCGTAGGGCTTGAGGGTGCGGGGATCGACCACTTCCAGGTCGATGCCCTCGGCGGCCAGGATTTCGGCGGCTTCCAAGGCCCGGGGGACCATGACGCCGATGGCGATTAGGGTGGCATCCGTGCCCTGGCGCTTGATGTCGGCCTTGCCCAGGGGGATGATATACGGCTCTTCCGGCGCCGGGCCACTCAACTTGTAGAGCAGCTTGCTCTCCACAAACATGACCGGGTTGTTGTCGGCGATGGCGGCCAAGAGCAGCCCCTTGGCATCATAGGCCGTGCTGGGCATGACGACTTTGAGACCGGGCACGTTGACCAACAAGGATTCCAGGCTTTGGGAGTGCTGGGCCGCCGCGCCCGTCCCCGACCCGGCGGGCATGCGCAGGACCATGCTGACATAGGCCTTGCCGCCAAACATATAGCGGATCTTGGCCCCCTGCAACACGATCTGCTCCATGGCCAGGGTCACGAAATCCATGAACTGCATTTCGGCAATGGGGCGCATCCCGGTCATCCCCGCGCCCATGGCCGTGCCGGCGATGTTGTTCTCGGAGATGGGGGTGTCCCGCACCCGCTCGGCCCCAAACTCCTCGAACAGCCCCACGGTGACGCCAAACGCGCCGCCGTAGATGCCGATGTCCTCGCCCAGCATGAAGACCTTTTCGTCCGCGGCCAGGGCGGTGTGCATGGCCTCTCGCAGGGCCTGGGCATAGGTGATGGTGCGGTCGCCAGGGGCCGGGTTGATGGCCGTGGCCGGTCCCAGCTTTTGGGCGGCCCAGGCGGGCAGTAGCCGGTCCGGGTCCCGTTCCGCCGGGTCGATGAAATAGACATCCTCGGTCAGGGCGGAGAGTTCCGGCTCCGGCTCGCCGTCGGCATAGTCCACGGCGGCGTCCAGTTCGGCCTCAACCTGCTCGTCGAAGGCGTCCGCCTCGTCTTGGCTGATGAGCTTCTGGGCCACCAGCCAATTCTGGAGACGCACGATGGGGTCCTTCTCTCGCCATTCGTCCACCTCGGCCTTGGTGCGATAGAGCTCTTGGTCGCTCTTGGAATGGCCCCGATAACGGTAGGTAACCAGTTCCAGCAGGGTCGGCCCCTCGCCCCGGCGCGCCCGCTCCACGGCCTCCGTGGCCGCCTTGTGGACCGCCAACACATCCATGCCGTCCACGCTGACACCGGGCATGCCATAGGCCACAGCCCGCTGGGAGACCTGGGCCACGGGGATGGAAAAGGAGGCGGGCATGGACATGGCGTACTGGTTGTTCTCGCACACGAAGACCACGGGCAGCTTCCAGATAGCGGCCATGTTCAGGCTTTCGTGGAAGTTGGCGTTGTTGGCCGCGCCGTCCCCAAAGAAGGAGACGACCACCTTGCCGCTCTTTTGCAGCACAGCGCTCAACCCCGCGCCCACGGAGAGGGGGATGCCGCCGGAGACGATGCCGTTGGCCCCCAGGCTGCCCAGGGAGAGGTCGGCCATGTGCATGGAGCCGCCCTTGCCGTGGCAGACCCCGCTGGCTTTGGCCAACAGTTCGGCCATCATCCCCTGCACATCCTGGCCCTTGGCGATGGCGTGGCCGTGGCCCCGGTGGGTGGAGGTGATCTGGTCGTCCGGGCGCAGGGCCGCGATGGTACCCACGGCCGTGGCCTCCTGGCCGATGCACAGGTGCATGGTGCCGTGGACCTTGCCGGCAGAATATTGCTCGAAGGCCGCCTCTTCAAACTGGCGGATCAGCTTCATTTTATAGAGCATCTCCCGCAGGACGTCCGGCGAAAGATCGATCTCGTCCGGGGTCCAGGGCAGGGTGGGGGGGGTGATCAGGGTTTGGGTCATACCATCCTCAATTCCTTTTCGTTCTCGTTCTCGTTCTCGTTCTCGTTCTCATTCTCGTTCCCACGCTCCGCGTGGGAATGCAAACGGGCGCTCTGCGCCCCTCGGCGCAGGAGCGCCGAAAACCGCGCCCACGCAGAGCGTGGGAGCGAGATCGGGGAGCGAGATTAGGCTGTTTCGGCCAGACTCCGCAAATGGCGGATATTGGCGGCCACCCGATCATCTTCCGCCGCACCCGTGGGGTTGACGTCGAAGATGCCCGTGCCCGCCACCAAAAAATCCACCCCCGCGGCCACGGCATCGGCCACGGTCTCTTCGCCTACCCCCCCATCCAGGCCGATGGGGAAGGTGAGACCCTGTTGGGTGCGCTGGGTTTTGGCCCACGCAGCCTTGTCCAAAGCCCGGCGATCAAAGCGCTGGCC
>CAZKEX010000503.1:0-2789 GCA_964551895.1 uncultured Caldilineaceae bacterium
CCCATATCATATCACCTGGGCTGAAATCTGTGTATGTTCCTTTTGCGGTCACTGACTAAATAATCTCCAACTGGGGATCCGGCGCTTGCGCCTGCACGCTGAGCAGGGCGGCGGTGATGCGGGCGATGTGGCGGAAGGCCAAAGCCGTCTCGCTCTCCGGGTGGGAGATGACGATGGGGGTGCCGGCGTCCCCGCCCACGCGGATGTTGGGGTCCAATCCCACCCGACCGATGAAGTCCACGTTCAACAGCTTGGCCGCCTCCATGCCGCCACCGGAGCCGAAGATGTCGCCGGCCATGTTCTCTACAATGCCCAGGATGGGCACATCCAGCTTTGTGAAGGCCGCTGCGCCCCGCCGGGCATCGCTGACCGAGACCTGTTGGGGCGTGGTGATGATCAGCCCGCCGGTGATGGGCACGCTCTGGGCCAGGGTGAGCTGGGCATCGCCCGTGCCCGGGGGCAGGTCCACGACCAGATAGTCCAGTTCGCCCCAGGCCACATCGGTCAAAAACTGGCGGATGGCTCCGTGGAGCATGGGTCCCCGCCACACCACGGCCTCACCTTCGGGCATGAGATAGCCCATGGAGATGGTCTCCACGCCATAGGCGGTCTGGGGCACCATCTTGCCGTTGCGCACGGAAGGCGGCCCGCTCAACCCCATCATCATGGGCACGTTGGGGCCATAGACATCCGCGTCCATGATGCCCACCTTGGCCCCTTCCAAGGCCAGGCTGACGGCCAGGTTGACGCTGAGGGTACTCTTGCCCACGCCCCCCTTGCCGCTGCTGACCGCGATCACATTCTTGACCGGGATATTCAATTTGTTCATGATGCGGCTGTCCGTGCGCACCACGGAGGTGAAATCCACATTGACCTCCTCCACGCCGGGCACGGTCATCACCGCGGCGATACAGGCGTCCTCGATCTGGCCGCGCAGGGGGCAGGCCGGGGTGGTCAACACAACCGTGAAGCCCACGTTGCTGCCGCTGATGGTGATGTCCTTCACCATGTCCAGTGTGATCAGATCCTTGTGCAGTTCCGGCTCGATCACGGTACTGAGTGCATCCCGCACGGCTGCTTCGGTGATGCCGGTGTTCTTTTTTCCAAACATGACAGTTCCTCGTTGGGATTTGTTGATTGGTTGATTGGTTGATTGGTTGATTTTTGACCTTGTACAGGGTACATGGCTTGGGGGCGCTGGATCAAAAATAGCTTCGTTTCGATTGATTTATTTTGACCGCTTCCCCGGTCAGATGTTGTAGGCAAGTATACGGTTCACGCGCGTGAAGTGCAACGAGTAATGAGTAATGGACGTGGTCAACCACGTCCATTACTCATTACTCATTACTCGTTGCGCCATCATCCCCGCCGCCCGCCGCCCGATCTCCACGGCATAGTTCGTGCCCCGATCCCAGGGATAGACCTGGCTCATGGAGGCGAAGAAGAGGCCGGGGAGGGGGGTGCGGATGTCGGGGATCATGGCGGCGTAGCCCACGGGGGGGACAGGTTGGGCGTAGGTGGCCTTGTGAAGCCACGCCCCGGTGACCCAACTGGGGTCGAAATCCGGGTTGAAGCGGCTGAGGGCGGGCAGGAACTCGGCCAAGAGTTGGTCCGTGTCCATGCTGAAATAGGGGTGATCCGGGTCCAAATAGTCGCCCAAATAGAGCAGATGGTCCCCGGCGTAGTGGGCCGGGTCGATCATGTTGGTGTGTTCCACCAGGGCCAGGAAAGGCAGCCCCTCCCGCTTGGGGATGTTGTTCCAATAGATGTTGGGGGTGAGCTGGCGATCCAGGGCCACGGTCAAGACCACGGCGCCCATGCTCTTGAGCTTGGCCAACTGGCCCAGATAGGCCGCAGGCAGATCCGGGGCCAGCTTCGCCATCAAGCCGGGGCTGACCGTGCTGAGGACGGCGTCGAAATGGGCCGGAGGCTGGCCGGCCACGGTCACAGTCAAACCGCCATTCGCCGGGCGGATGGCCTGCACCGGCGCGGAGGTATGGATGGCCGCGCCTTGTCCCTGCACCCGATGGGCCAATCCATCCACGAAGGCCTGGAAGCCCCCCCGGTAGTAGCCCAAACTTGGAGTGCGTTTCACAATTCTGGCCCAAAACCAGGCCAGGTTGACCTCCTCATAATGGGGCCCAAACTTGCCCTGAAGCATGGGCTGCCAGACGGTCTCATAGGCGGCCCGACCCATCCATTTGCGCATCCATTGGCCCGCCAACAGCTTGTCGAACTGCCGCCAGGGTTTGAGGGGGTGATAGCGCAGATAGGCGATGGCCATGCCCATGCGCAGGCGGTCGATGAACGGGATCAGGGGGAATTGGAGTACAGAAACGGGGCTGTCCAACTGATAGTCGTCGCCCTGGCAGTGGATGACCGTGTTGGGCCGGTGGATTTCCAGCAGATCCGAGAGACCCAATTCAGCGGTCAGGCCGATGATGGCGTCGTCGTTGGTGAAGAGGTGATGGTAGAAGTGTTCCAGGGGCCACGCCCAGGTGGGGCGGCCCTTGAAGCCAGCGGCCAACCCGCCCAGCACGGCACCGGCCTCGAAGACCGTCACCTGGGCCGGGGCCGCGCCGGGCTTGGTCAGATCATAGGCCGCGCTCAACCCGGCGATGCCGCCACCGATGATGGCGATGCGCCGGGGTGCGGGGTGGGGTGGGGTTGTTGTCATGAAGTCGTCCTGTGTTCAGTGGAGGGGTGAGGGGGTGACAAGGTGACAAGGTGACAAGGTGACAAGGTGACAAGGTGACAAGGTGACAGGGTGACAGGGTGACAGGGTGACA
>CAZKEX010000504.1:0-2767 GCA_964551895.1 uncultured Caldilineaceae bacterium
GCTGGACCCGAGGGCTATGATAGGCCACATCCACGGCCTGAGTGCGGTCGGCGGCTACGTCGAAGACGTGTAGATCCGCGCCGGCGTGGTAGACGATCTGCCAGTCCCCGTTCCCATTTTCGCCCAGGCCCGGTCCGGCGGAGGGATTGCGGGCGTAGTAGTCTTCGTGGTCCGTGTGGCGGCGGGGGGCCGCGCCGTCCGGGTCATTGGCGGCCACGCTGTACAGGTTGCCGATGCCCTGGTGATCGCTGATGAAGTAGATGCGATCCCCCAGCCACATGGGCGAGGCGATGTTGCCCTCCAGGTCGGCCAGGATGCGGCGGAACTGGCCGTCCCCGGCCGTGTCCAGCCACAGATGGCCGGCCGTGCCGCCGTGGTAGCGCTTCCAGCGGGCCGGGTCCCCTGTGTTGCGGCCCAGCACCGCCGGCCGTTGCCCGCTCTCCGGGTTGAGGGGACCATAGGCGATGGTGCGGGCGGATCCTAGGGGCAGGGCGCGCACCTGCCCGTTGTGGCCGGCCACGTCCACGGCGAAGAGGGTGTACTCCCCCCGGTTGGCCTGACCAAAGGCGCTGCTGTAGAGGATCTCGTCTCCGTTCGGGCTCCAGCCCACAATGCGGCAATCGCTGCTCTGGAAGGTGAGACGGCGGGCGCTGCCCCCCTGCGCGGGCATCACATAGATGTCGGGCGCGCCCTCTTCCCGGCCCACAAAGGCCAGGTGTTCGCCGTCCGGCGAGAGCATGGGGTAGGTCACTTCGCCCAGGTTGCTGGTCAACCGCCGGGCCACGCCCCCGGACGCGGGCACACGCCACAGATCGTCCTCGGAGACAAAGACAATGGCGTCATGGTGAATGGTAGGAAATCGGTAATAGCCGGATGACATGATGATCCTTTGCGGGTAAGTGCTATGAAGTGAAATGAGTAATGAGTAATGAGTAAGGAGTAAGCGTGGTTGACGACGGATCGCCGTTTGAAACAACCATCCCCCACACCACGAAATTACTCGTTACTCATCACTCATTTTCAAAAGTCATCTGCACAGTATAGCGTTTTTTGCGGAGTGGTTCAAATGATGGGGGGTAAAAGCGGGGTGGAGGTTTTTGGGGGATGGGGGGGCGATCAGGCAATGATGGCGGCCTCAACCTGTTGTTTAGCATCGGCGAAGTCTACGAAGTGGGGCAGAAGCGGGCGCAGATCCCGTTCCCAGTCTGATTCCACCTGGGCCAACCCCTTTTGCCATGCCTCCTGCGACCAGGGAATGTTGTACAGATCGAGCTTCGCTTGGAGCAGTTCCTGAGTCGGGGATACGTTCTGATTGACCAACAGCCACAGATCATAGAGATCCCGTGGCTTTCCGCGCACGACCAGGGCGCGCACCTTCTCGGCCATGAGATGTTCACGGGAGATGACGGTGATCACAAAGGGGCGGATGTCGTCATATTCGGAGCTGATCAGAACGGGCTGGGTGGCGACGACTTCGGGGCGCAAATTGGCATCCAGGCGTACTTTGCCCTTGGTGCGGTCCCTGCCATCGTACAGCGGCCCTCGGTAGCTCAGGTCCACGCTATATCCATGCTCGCCTTGCCAGGGATTGCGCAATTCCGCTTCGATACCATAGGCGGCCAGATTGGATGCCACAGTCTGCCAAGTTGCCTCGATTGCCGCAACTTCCATATCCGGCGCGTTGAAATCCAAATCTTCCGAGTAACGATTGCCCCGATAGGCAATACGTAGGGCTGTCCCCCCCTTGAAGATCAACTGGGTCGGGCGGCTATACAGCACGGTCAGGATCAGGTGTTGCAGATAGTCCCGTTCTTGGGCGTGTAGCCCGACGGCATGACGTTGGGCTATGCGTTGGATTTGTTGGCGAGTTAGCATCAGCCGATCCCCTCTCGATGCAATTGGCTATTCGAAAGATTGGGCAGGATCCCCCAGCGGACATCGATCTCCCCGGTGCGGGGTGAGCGGGGGTCCAATAGAATCGGCGTGGTGGGCATGGGCAGCCCTTCGGCGTGGATGCCCTGCCGCTCCAGCAAAAAACCCAGCCGGGAGGCCAAGCTACGGTCATCCATGCGGATGGCATAGTCGATCAACAGGTCAATATCCAGATCCGGCCCGGCCACGGCCAGGGCGTGGGCGACCTCGGCCATGCCCCCGGCGTAGCGGGACTGATCCAGGCTGTCGATCAGGCTTTTTTCCAAGTCGGCCACCATCACCGGCAGGTCGCCGACTGTCTCCCGTTGATAGCCGAAGAACTTGTCCGGCTTAACTGTGACATAGCGGAAGCGATGGCCCTGGAACTCAACCGGGCGTTTCTTGCGGACCGTCGCCACAAAGACCATGTGGGGAACCTGCTCGGTGAGGCCGTGGAAATGCAGGGCAGACCAATAGGAAATATAGGAAGGGTAGGCCAGTTGATTGGCGATAAAGAGCGGGTTGCCCAAAACCCGCTCCGGCTCCAACCCAACCAGCAGGTATTTTCCCTTCTCCACGGCCATCACAAGTCCACGAGCGGCAAGTTGTTGCAGTAGCCCATAGGCTTGGGCAATCTCCACATCGAAAACACCCGCCAAAAGTCTGGGGGTGAGATAAAAGAGATTGGCGGCGTGTAGGTGACGGGCAACAGAAATCGGGTCATCCATTTCGGTAAATCTCCAGAATTGTTTCCTCGATATATTCAAATAGATTGTACCACGAAGTGAATCGAGGATCAACCAGGGATTTGATTGAGAAATGCAAACCTTTGCCGTTATGTTATAATCCACCCATG
>CAZKEX010000505.1:0-2761 GCA_964551895.1 uncultured Caldilineaceae bacterium
CCGTAAACAAATACCAAACCTCTCACTTTGTCACTCTTCAGTTGTTAATGTGCGACTAGCTTCCTATTTCGCTTGCCCAGCTGACCTAATTCCTGCTCGCTGGGCACAAGAGATAACTTTACCACTGCCGGTTCTTTCCGTCAAATCCGACCCATTGTGATTGTCAACCATGTTATGGTGCAACCTACTTTGGAATCAGCTTGAGCTTTCAGAGCCTTGGTGAAAAAGCTGACCTTTGTCACTTGGTGGCTGCTGCTTCCGCAGATTGGTTTCCGTGAAGACTACCATCTTTAGAAACAAAACACCGCCAGTTTCCTGGCGGTGCCAACTACTCCCGAAATGACTTTTCAGCCATCAGGTGACTTGGGAGTATGTTGCGTTTGGCACCAAAACAAAGGTCATATTAGTTCGCTTGTTAGTGAGCAGTCGTCGATTTCGCTGACCCCATAAATGTATCACAGGTGGGAGGGGATGTCAATTACATATTTCAAAAAAACGCATCAAACCTGGGCCGAATCGAACAGGGGCAAAAACCCGGCGGATCACTCCAGAACCATGAGAACCGCGCCTTGCTCCACCCGGTTGCCTGCGCTGGCATCGATCTGCTTGATCAACCCAGAACGGGGCGCCCGGATTTCGTTCTCCATCTTCATGGCTTCCAGCAGCGCCAAGGGCTGGCCTTCCTCGACGGTCTGTCCCACTTCCACCAGAATTTTGACCACCAGACCGGGGATGGGGGCGCGGATGGAGAGGTCCCCCTTGGGAGCAGAAGGACCCCGCCGCCCAGCGCTCAGGCGACGGGTACGCTCGTCTTCCACCCGCACATGGAACTGTTCGCCCTTCAGGGTAACCGCATAGTCCTGGACGGATGGTTCGATCAGGGCTTCGTAGCTGGCCCCACCCAAGATGAGACTATATAGTTCTGGCACGCCGCTTTGGGCCAGATCCACATCGATCACTTCCCCGTTGAGGGTGACGGTATCCTGGGCGATCTCGATCTCGTATTCGTTGCTGCCCACGGTGGCAAAGTATTTCACCAGCGACCTCCTGTGGCTTGGATGCGCCCGGCCTGCTTCCAGGGGTTGTCCTGGGCAGTCGAGTCGGTGGAAGCGCCAATGTGGACGGCTTTGCGGCCCTCTTCATGGGCGATCAGGGCGGCGGCCACCGCGGCGATGCGGCCATGCCCATCTTTGTCTATGGGTTCTTTGACAAACTGGCGGCGGTTGAGGAAGCCAGTGTCGAAGGTGCCCCAGATAAATTCCGTGCTGTCCATGATAGATTGGTGGAAGGGAATAGAGGTTTTGATGCCGCCGATGCGATATTCGGCCAAGGCCCGGCGCATGCGCAGAATGGCCTCGGCCCGAGTTTCCCCCCACACCACCAGCTTGGCGATCATGGGATCGTAGAAGAGGCCGACCTCGTAGCCCCGATACAGGCCACTTTCCACCCGCACCCCAGGGCCGGTCGGCTCCTGCAAGAAGGTGATGATGCCGCTGTTGGGCATGAAGCCGTTGAAAGGGTCTTCGGCGGTGATGCGGCATTCGATGGACCAGCCCTTGGCCACGATGTCCTCTTGGCGATAGCGCATACGCCGACCGGCGGCAATGGAGATCTGCTCCTTGACAATGTCCACGCCGGTGACAAACTCGGTCACCGGATGCTCCACCTGCAGCCGGGTGTTCATTTCCAGGAAATAGTAGCTGTTGTCCCGGCTGTCCAAGAGGCATTCGATGGTGCCGGCGTTGACATAGTTGACCGCCTCCGCCGCGGCCACGGCCATCTTGCCCATCTCGTCCCGCAGCTTGGCGTCGATGGCCACGCTGGGGGACTCTTCGATCAGCTTTTGGTGGCGGCGTTGGATGCTGCACTCCCGTTCGCCCAGGTGGATGGTGGCGCCAAAGCTGTCGGCCAGGATCTGGAACTCGATGTGTCGGGCGTTGACGATCATCTTTTCCAAATAGACTTCGTCGTTGCCAAAGGCTTTACCCGCCTCGCGCCGGGCCGCCTCCAGGGCGTTTTGGAACTCTGCCGGTGCATTGACCGCCCGCATGCCCTTGCCGCCCCCCCCTGCACTGGCCTTGATCATGACCGGATAGCCGATCTGGTCGGCGATGGCCCGCAGTTCCTCATCCCCCAGCCCCGGTTCGCTGCCCGGCACCAGGCGCACGCCCCGCTTGGCCACGGTCTGCCGGGCGGTGATCTTGTCCCCCATCTTTTCGATGGCCTCGGGGCTGGGGCCGATGAAGGTGATGCCGGCATCGGCGCAGGCGGCGGCAAACTCGGCATTTTCGGCCAAGAAGCCATAGCCAGGGTGGATGGCGTCCGCTCCGGAACGCCGAGCGGCGTCGATGATCTTGTCGATGCGCAGATAGCTTTCCAGGCTGGGGGCCGGGCCGATGTGGTAGGCCTCATCCGCGGAGCGCACATGCAGGGCCGTGCGGTCCGGGTCGGAATAGACCGCCACCGTGGCAATGCCCCGCTCCTGGCAGGCGCGCAGGATGCGCACAGCGATCTCCCCGCGGTTGGCGATCAATACTTTTCGGAACATGGTAGCTCCTAGCGAATGGCGAATGGCGGATGGCGAATGGCGGGATAAGACGGGCGATTAGGCGATTAGGCGATTGGGAGATTGGGAGATTGGGAGATTTATCGAGACCAGGCACACAATCTCCCAATCGCCTAATCGCCCAATCGCCCAATCGCCCAATCTCTATCTCTATCTCCACCTCTGTCTCCAAACCTCTCCCCTCACAACCCCTTG
>CAZKEX010000506.1:0-2756 GCA_964551895.1 uncultured Caldilineaceae bacterium
TCGGCGGGGCCACCACCTCCCGCATCCACACCGCGGTCAAGATCGACCCGGTCTATAGCGGGCCGGTGATCCATGTCAACGACGCCAGCCGCAGCGTGGGCGTGGTGGAAAAGCTGCTCAACCGCAACACCCAAGAGCAGTTCATGGACGACATCAAGGCCGAATATGCCGGGCTGCGGGAACACCACAAATCCAACCAGAGGCGCAAGCCCCTGCTCCCCCTCTCCGTGGCCCGCTCCCGCCGCCTTGTCAGCCAGTGGGACGAAGTGGACATTGTGCGCCCGGCCACATTGGGCGTGCAGGTCTTCGACAACATCGACCTGGGCCGGGTGGCCGAGCGCATCGACTGGACCCCCTTCTTCCACGCCTGGGAGATGCGGGGCGTCTATCCCGCCATCCTCAACGACCCCATGAAGGGTGTCGAGGCCCGCAAACTGCTGGACGATGCCCAGGCCATGCTGGCCGACATCATCGCCACGGGCAAGCTGACCGGGCGGGCGGTCATCGGCCTCTTCCCCGCCAACAGCGTGGGGGATGACGTCCACCTTTTCACCGACGACAGCCGCTCGGACGTGCTGACCACCCTGCACATGCTGCGCACCCAGGCCGACCGGGGCGAGGGTCGGCCCAACCTCAGCCTGGCCGACTTTGTGGCCCCGGCAGAGGACGGCGTGGCCGACTACATGGGCCTTTTCGCCGTCACAGCGGGGATCGGCGTGGCCGAAATGGTGGCCCACTACAATGCCGACCACGATGACTATCACGCCATCATGGTCAAAGCCCTGGCCGACCGTCTGGCCGAGGCCCTGGCCGAAATCATGCACGAAGACGTGCGCAAGATCCACTGGGGCTACGCCGCGGACGAAGACCTGGACAACGAGGCGCTGATCAAGGAGCAATATCGAGGCATCCGCCCGGCCCCCGGCTACCCCTCCTGCCCGGAACACACGGAGAAGGGTATCATCTGGGATGTTTTGGGCGCGGACACGGCCATCGACGTACACCTGACCGAGTCCTTCGCCATGACCCCCACCGCCTCGGTCAGCGGCTTCTACTTCGCCCATCCCCAGAGCAGCTACTTCTCCGTGGGCAAGATCGGCCGGGATCAGGTCGTGGACTACGCCGGACGCAAGGGCATGACGGTCGACGAGGCCGAGCGTTGGCTGGGGCCGAATTTGGATTATGACGCGTAATTTCACCGCAAAGGCGCAAAGGACGCTAAGAAGGGAAGATTCGTCTTCTTTTTTCTTTGCGCCTTTGCGGTGAATCGTTTTTTCGATTTGGAGGCGCTATGGATACACAGCTTCAGTACTTGACCGATGCCGGCGGAGAACGGGTTGGGGTTCTTTTGAGCATGGAGGAATACCGACACTTGACTCTGCCCACGACGGGCGATCCTGAACTACTGCTCAATATCAGCCAAGCGGAATTACATGCCTTGGCCGAAAGCGTTTTGATTCCGGCCACCCAAAGTCGGTTGACCGATCTGCTGGTACGCAACCAAGAGTCCACCCTATCCGCCGCCGAGGAGGCCGAGTTGGACCAGCTTCTGGCTACGGTAGATCAGCTCAACATCCTCAAAACCCGCGCTTGTCACACCTTGGACCACCTGAAAAAGGCCAGTCATGAGTAACGATGCCCCTTTTGGGTCGATCCAAAGAATTTCGCCCGATCTTCAATCCCGCGGCCATTTGAGAAAAATTATCGCCGGGGCCGTGGCGGAGGTCGATCTGGCGCAGGTTGCCGTCTCTCGCCGCTTGACCCCCGCCCAGCGCGTCGCCCAGGCGGCCTCCATGATCCGGGCCGCCGAGAGTGCAGCAGCATACAGGTTGCGCCAACTTGACCCAAACCTGAGCGAACGCGAAGCTCTGCTCATCGTGCGCCAGGGTGGAATCATCGAATACCGGAGGCGGCAACGTGAGCAATCCATCCCCTGATTTTCAAGCTGATGAAAGGCAACCCATGAGTCCAACCATTCTCGCCTGCTTCGCCCACCCGGACGATGAAGTCTTCGGCACGGGGGGCGCCTTCCTGCACTACGCCGCCCAAGGGGCAACCATCCACCTGGTCTGCGCCACCCGGGGGGATGTGGGGGAGGTCTCGGACCCCAGCCTGGCTACGCCGGAGACCATCGCCCAGGTGCGCACGGAGGAGCTGCGCTGTTCGGCCCGCACCTTGGGCATCCAAGAGCCGATCCTGCTGGACTATCGGGATTCGGGCATGGCGGGCACGCCGGAGAACGGGGATCCCCGGGCGTTCATCAACGCGCCGGCCGCGGATGTGGTGGGCAAGCTGGTGAAAATCATGCGCCGTCTCAAGCCAGAGGTGGTGATCACCTTCGACCCCAAGGGCGGCTACGGCCACCCGGACCACATCGCCATCCACCAGCATACCCTGGCCGCGGTGCGCGCCGCCGGAGACCCGGCCCAGTTCCCTGAAGCAGGACCACCCTGGCAGCCGGGGCGGCTCTTCTATCGAGCTTGGTCACGCAGTCAGTTTGACGAGATGGGGCGGCAGTTGGCGGCAATGGGGGCGGGGATAGGCTTCTTGGCGTACGCGGAGAAACACGGCATGATCTGGCCGGACGCGGCCATCACCGTGAGCATGGATGTGGCGGAATTTGTGGAGGCAAAGCGGCGGGCCTATCTCTGCCACGCCACCCAGTTCGGGCCGGATCACCACTGGCGGCGGGCATCCACCGAGGCGCTGCGGGCGGTCTTCGGGCGGGAAAATTTTGTGTTGGCGTGGCCGGAGGG
>CAZKEX010000507.1:0-2744 GCA_964551895.1 uncultured Caldilineaceae bacterium
TGCTGATCAACGGAGCCAGCGGCATCGCCGTGGGTATGGCCACCAACGTGCCTCCCCACAACCTGGACGAGATCGTGGACGCCCTGGTCTATATGATCGACCGTTTCGACAAGCTGGACGAGATCAGCGTTGAGGATCTGATGCGTTTCGTCAAGGGGCCGGACTTCCCCACCGGGGGCATTCTCTACCGCTTCCGCTCGGGCAAGCGCACAGCGGACGAAGATGTGGACGCCATCACCCAGGGCTATGCCACGGGCCGGGCCAGGTTGACCCTGCAGGCCAAGGCCCATTTCGAGGAGATGAGCCGCAACCGCAGCCGCATTGTCGTGACCGAAATGCCCTACATGACCAACAAGACCAACCTGATCGAACGCATTGCCTCCTTGGTGCGGGATGGCAAGTTGGAAGGCGTCACGGATCTGCGGGACGAGAGCGACCGCACGGGCATGCGCCTGTGTATCGAGATGACCCGGAACGTGGAACCCAAGGATATTTTGGCCGATCTCTTCAAATACACCCCCATGCAGCAGACCTTTGGCATGTCCATGCTGGCCTTGGTGGACGGCGAACCCCGCACCTTGAGTTTGAAACGCATGTTGCAGCTCTTCGTCGAGCATCGCCAGGTGGTGATCCGCCGCCGCTCGGAGTACGATCTGGCCAAGGCCAAGGAGCGGGCCCACATCGTCGAGGGGCTGCTCAAAGCCTTGGACATTTTGGACGAGGTGATCGAGACCATCCGCCGCAGCCAGAAGGTGGAGACGGCCCGCAACAACCTTGTGCGCAACTTTGGCTTTAGCGAGGTGCAGGCCCAGGCCATCTTGGACATGCAGCTCAAAAAGCTGGCCGCCTTGGAGCGCAGGAAACTTCAGAGTGAATACGACGAACTGCTCAAGCTGATCGCCTATTTGGAGGAGTTGCTGGCCAACCCCGGCAAGGTGCTTGGGGTGATCCGGGCGGATCTGCTGGCCACCAAAGCCCAGTTTGGCGATGCCCGCCGCACCCAGATCGTCGAGCGCACGGGGGGCACCCTGACCAGCACGGACCTGCTGCCCGACCAGCATGTGTGGGTCTCTGTGGGTGTGGATGGCAATTTGCGACGCCAGGCCGTGGTCAACGTGAACACGGCCAGCCTGAAAAAGCTGGGCAAGGGCAGCGAAGTGGCTCTGATCTTGGCCAACACCCGGGACTTCCTCTATCTTTTCGACACCAACGGACGCACCCGGCGGCTCTCCATCCACGAGATCCCCCAGGACGGCACGCCCAAGCATCTGGCCGAGCTCACCGACTTCAGCCGCCGGGATGACATTGTGGCCGCCGTGGTCCTGCCCCGTGTGGCGTCGGACGAGGCCGAGGGCAACCTCTTCATGGCCACCCGTTTGGGCATGGTCAAGCGGGTTACGCTCACCGACTTCCTCAAAGCCGCGGCCGCGGACCCGGACATCATCCGGGTGGAGGAAAAGGACAAGCTGGGCTGGGTCTTCTTCACCCCCGGCCACGGCGAGGTGATGCTCTTTACCGGCTCCGGTCAGTCCATCCGCTTTGAGGAAGGGGTTGTGCGCACCATGGGGTTGGCGGCCGGGGGCGTGGCGGGCATCAAGCTCAAAAAGAAAGACCAAGTCGTGAGCGCCGCCCTGGTCCACGCCGACGGCTTCGTGGTCACCGCCACAGAGTTGGGCTTTGTCAAGCGCACGCCGCTTGACGAATACAGCGTCCAAGGGCGCAACGGCGGTGGCATCGTCACCCACAAGACCAGCGCCCGCACGGGGTTGGTGGCCGGGGCCACGGTGGTCGCCCACGACATCGCCGGCGGCGGCGTGGTGCTGCTCACCAAGCGGGGCGTCAGCAAGCCCGTCATGTTGGAGGAGATCCCCCAACTGGGCCGGGGCACCTTGGGCAAGTCCGTGGTCACTGTCGCCTCCGGGGACGCCATCGCCACCATGACCGTGGTGCGCAAGGCCCCCGGCAGCGGGGATGATCCCGGTGACGATTCCGGCGGGGATGCGCCAAAGGCCGAGGCCAAACCGAAGACGGCGGCCAAGTCGAAACCCGCTCCCAAAACCCGCTCCACGGCGACGACAAAACCCGCGGCCACGGTCAAGTTGAAGGTCGAACCCAAGGCCAAAGCCAAACCCAAGACCGAACCCAAGGCCGAGGCTAAAGTCGAGACCAAATCTGCGGCCAAGCCTCGAACCCGGCGCACGGCTGCAAAGCCCCCTGCTCCGGCGGCCAAAGTCTCCCCGGCGGCCCCAGTGCAGCAAGGTCTCTTCGGGGACGAAGACGCGGCGACGGTCAAGCCGTCCGCCAAAAAGGCCCCGGCCAAAAAGTCTCCGACCAAGACAAGCGCGACCAAGAAAGTCGACACGGTTTCCAGTCTGGCCAAATCCCAGCGCAAGAAGAAATGAGCGTACTTGGGCTGTCCGAAAAATCGGGTTTCAACTCGATTGGTCTGCTGTGCTATAATCGATAACAGTGAGCGCCTTGCTCTCCCCAAGGAGGATGAACCATGTCCGCATCGGTGCAACGACCCCACGACAAGCTCTTTCGCACAGTCTTCTCGGACCCGGATGAGGCGGAGAGTTTCCTGCGTGCGTACTTGCCCAAAGCCGAGACAGAGCGGCTGGCATGGGAAACCTTGACCCTGGTCGAAACCAGCTTCGTGGACGAAGCCATGGCCGAGAGCGAGTCGGACCTGCTCTACACGGTGCAGGTGAAGGAGACGGCGCAGCCGGTCCATCTTTATATCC
>CAZKEX010000508.1:0-1061 GCA_964551895.1 uncultured Caldilineaceae bacterium
ATGGGCTGTCACAGCATCGCCGGGCTGGGCGCATTGGGCGGCGGCGCGTTGGGGCCAGATTTGACCCCGGCCTTCAGCAAATTTGGCGAAACGGGTCTGGCAAACTTTTTGGCCACGTCACCCACGTTGACGATGAACGCCGTGTGGGCCCGTCAACCCCTCACGCCCGACGAACAGGCCAGCATGTGGTCTTTCCTGCGCCAGGCTTCTGTGACGGAGCGACCCATCCAGGTCCTGGGCCAACTGTCCGCGTTGGCCATCGTCGGCGCCGCTGTCCTGATCTTCCTGGCACATCTCTACTGGCGCAAGCGTCTGGTTGCCGTGCGGCGGCCACTCGTCGAGCGGGCGCGTATCTCTGCATGACCACTTTTGGAGGCTATTGACATGGGCTGGATTCAGGACATCATCAATCCAAAGGCACGCGGGTGGGAGGAGTTCTATCGCAACCGCTGGCAGCACGACAACGTCATCCGCTCGACCCACGGTGTCAACTGCACCGGCGGCTGCTCGTGGGCCATCTACGTCAAGGATGGCATCATCACCTGGGAGATGCAGCATATCGACTATCCCCTACTGGAATCTGGACTGCCGCCCTACGAGCCCCGGGGCTGCCAGCGGGGCATCTCGGCCTCGTGGTATGTCTATAGCCCCATCCGCGTCAAGTACCCCTATGCCCGGGGCGCGCTGATCGATCTGTGGCGCGATGCCAAGACCGACTACGCCAACCCGATTGAGGCCTGGGGGTCGATTGTCGAGGACGAGACCAAGCGCACCCGCTTTCAGAAGGCCCGGGGCAAAGGCGGCTTCCGTCGGGTGGCGTGGGAGGAGGTGCAGGAGCTGATCTCGGCCTCCTGTCTCTACACCGCCAAGAAGTGGGGGCCGGATCGCGTCTTCGGCTTCTCGCCCATCCCGGCCATGTCCTATCTCTCGTACGCCGCCGGCTCCCGCTTTTTGCAGCTCTTCGGCGGCGTCAACATGAGCTTCTACGACTGGTACGCGGACCTGCCCAACGCCTTCCCCGAAGTGTGGGGCGACCAGACCGATGTGTGCGAGAGCGCCGA
>CAZKEX010000508.1:1161-2737 GCA_964551895.1 uncultured Caldilineaceae bacterium
AGGAGGACAACGGCGATTGGAAGCTGCTGATGCTGGACAAGCAGAGCGGCCAGCCCAAGATGCCCAAGGGCACGGTTGGCTTCCGCTGGAAGACGGAAAAGGGCAACTGGAATCTCAAGTTGGAAGATGGCCTGGACAACAGCCCCATCGATCCGACCCTCTCCTTTTTCGATCAACACGACGAAGTGTTGCAAGTGGCCTACCACGAATTTGCCGAGGACGCGACCCACCTGCGGGGTATTCCCGTGCGCTACATCGAAACAAAAGAGGGGCGCGTGCCGGTGGCGACGGCCTTCGATCTGTTGATGGCCCAGTTCGGCGTGGGACGCGGCCTGCCCGGCGACTACGTGACCAGCTACGACGACCTCGGCCCCTACACCCCGGCCTGGCAGGAGCAGTACACGGGCATCGGGCGGGACACGGCCATCCGCCTGGCCCGGGAGTTTGCCAACAACGCCGAAGCCACCAATGGCCGCTCCATGGTCATCATCGGCGCCAGCATCAACCACTGGTACAACAACAATCTGGCCTACCGCGCCCCCATCACTTCGCTCATCCTGTGCGGCTGCTGCGGGCGCAACGGCGGCGGCATGAACCACTATGTGGGCCAGGAAAAGCTGACCCTGGTGGCGCCCTGGGTGAGCATGGCCTTTGCCAAGGACTGGGGCATTGTGCCGCGCCTGCAACAGTCCCCCACCTGGCACTATGTCAACAGCGACCAGTGGCGCTACGAAGGCGACTTCACCGACTACGCGCCTGTGCCGCCCAAGACCAAGTGGGCCAAAGGCCACGCCATGGATCTGGAAACCATGGCCGTGCGTCTGGGCTGGATGCCCTACTACCCCCAGTTCAACCGCAACCCGATGGAGGTGCTGGCCGAGGCCGAGGCTTCCGGGGCCAAGACGGGGGATGAGATTTCGGATTACACGGCGCAGCAGCTCAAGGACGGCGACCTGCACTTCGCGGTGGACGACCCGGACGCGCAGGAGAACTGGCCCCGGGTCTGGTTCATCTGGCGCGGCAATGCCATGGCCTCCAGCGCCAAGGGGGCCGAGTTCTTCCAGCGCCACTATCTGGGCACCCACGACAACATCGTGGCCGAGGAACACGCCAAGGGCAAGGTCAAGAGCGTCACCTTCCGGGAGCCGGCCCCCCGGGGCAAGTTCGATCTGGTGGTGGACCTCAACTTCCGTATGGACACCTCGGCCCTCTACTCCGACATCGTCCTGCCGGCCGCCTTCTGGTACGAGAAAAACGACCTCAACAGCACTGACCTGCACTCCTTTGTCCACCCGTTGGGCCAGGCGGTGCCGCCGGTGTGGGAGGCCAAGACCGACTACGAGATCTTCAAGGGCTTCGCCAAGAAGGTCAGCGAGATGTCGCCCCTCGCCTTCCCGCAGCCGGTGCGGGATCTGGTGGCCGTGCCCTTGATGCACGACACCCCCGACGAGCTGGCCCAGACCGAACCCCTGGACTGGGCCAAAGGCGAGTGCGAGGCCATTCCCGGCAAGACCATGCCCCATTTCCGCGTGGTGGAGCGGGACTACGCCAACCTCTACAACCGCTTCATCTCCCT
>CAZKEX010000509.1:0-2736 GCA_964551895.1 uncultured Caldilineaceae bacterium
CTTTGTCTATCTTTATTGGCGTGGATTTCTATTCTCGAAAATTGGGCGATTACCCCACGCAATCGCCCACTCGCCTACGCTCAACCTAGCGCAACATCTCAATCCTCCACAGGAACCGGCATGATGCTGGGGCGGCTCAACGCGTCCACCTGCGCGGCGGCCAGGGCGGCCCCTTCGGCCAGCAGGGCCTTGACGTTCTGCATGGTGCGGCCTTCGGCGTAGATGCGCAGGACCGGCTCTGTGCCGCTGGGCCGGATCAGCAGCCAACTGTTGTCGGCCATGATGTACTTGACCCCGTCCCGGTCGCTGACCTGGCTGAGGGGGTGGCCGGCCAGGGTCTTGGGCCGGTCTGCCATCAACTGGCTGACCAGGGCCTGCTTGCTGAAGGACTTGACCGGTTGGTCTGTGCGGGCATAGAAAAAGGGGCCGATATCCGGGGCATCCATGAGTTCGCCCAAGGATTGCACCAAGGTCTTGCCCGTGCGGGCCACCATCTCGGCCAGGAGCAGCCCCATCAAAATGCCGTCCCCCTCGGGGATGTGGCCCTTGATGCTGATGCCGCCGCTCTCTTCGCCGCCGATGAGGACGCTGTCGGCCAACATGAGATCGCTGATGTGGTTGAAGCCCACAGGGGTCTCGTAGAGGGTGAGGCCATAGCGGTCCGCCAGCCGGTTGAGCATCTGGGTGGTGCTGACGGTCTTGACCACGCTGCCGGTCATGCCCCGCTCGTGGACCAGATATTCCAGGAGCAGGCTCATGATGCAGTGGGGGTCCACGAAGCGGCCCGAGGGGTCCACCGCGCCGATGCGGTCGGCGTCGCCGTCCGTGGCCAGCCCCAGGCGGTATTTGCCCGTGAGCATCTCTTGGACCAAGGGTTGCAAGTGGCGTTCGATGGGCTCTGGATGGATGCCGTTGAAGCCGGGGTTCATCTCCCCCCGCAGTTCGGTGACGGTGCAGCCAGCGTCCTGCAACAGGCGGCGCAGATGGACCCGCCCGGCCCCGTACATGGCATCCACGGTCACGGTCAACCCGGCCCGGCGGATGGCGTCGAAATCCACCAGTGAGGCCAGATGGGCCTCGTAGCCGGGCAGGGGATCGAAGCGGGTGACCAAACCTTGGGCCAGGGCCAGATTCATCTCCATCTGCAAGGGGGATTTGCCCGCAGCCACGTTGGCCCGCACCCGATCTTCGATGTTTTTGGCGTCCGCCGGGCTGGCGGAACCGCCATAGGCCGCCTTGAGCTTGATACCGTTGTAGCGGGGCGGATTGTGGCTAGCGGTGATCATCACCCCGCCGTCGGCCTTGTGGTGGACGATGGCATAGCTGACCAGGGGGGTGGGGGCGTCGCCGACACACAGCAGCACATGGATACCGTTGGCCGCCAACACCTCGGCCACCAGCGCCGCATAGCGATCGCTGAGGAAGCGGGTGTCGTAGCCCACTACCAGGGTGGCCCGTCGGTTGGCATAGCTTGCGCCGTTGGGGTATTGCTGTTTCTCTTTCTGGTCGGCCAGGGTCTTGTCAGCGATGGCCTGGCTGACCAGACGCACGTTGGCAAAGGTAAAGTCGTCGCTGATCACGGCGCGCCAGCCGTCGGTGCCAAATTTGATGGACATGTGGGGATTCCTCCGCTGAGTCTTGAAAATCGTTGGCTTTTCTAAAAAATAGACCACGGATTGAACGGATTTGACGGATTAAAACGGATCTTTTTTTGATCCGTTAAAATCCGTTTGATCCGTCAGATCTGTGGTCTATTTTAATATCTCTTGCATCTGGCGTATCACCCAGTGGGGGCGCTCGTCCCGCAGGATGGGGGAGGCCAGGCGGGCCCGGCGCACGGCGTCCAGGTCCAGGTTGAGGGTGAACAGGCTGTCGATCAGGTCGGGCGCTCGGCCCAGGACTTGGCCCGTGGGGCCAAAGACCATTGAGGCGCCGGAGAAGCCGATGCCGTCCTCCACGCCCGTGCGGTTGCAGAGCAGGATGTGGGCGCTGAAGAGGCGGGCATAGGCGCCCAGGATCTGCTCGACTGACTGGGTGATGGTGAAGGTGGGGCTGTCCGCGCCGGCCACCCGGGCCGGGCTGGCCGTGGGGATGATCAGCATGTCCGCGCCGTCCAGCCAGGCCAGATAGACCGAACTCATGTGCCAGAAATCTTCGCAGACGAGCAGGGCGATCCGGCCCCAGGGACTTTCGAAGGCGCGGATGGACTCGCCCTTGGCCAAATAGCGCCCTTCGTCGAACATGCCATAGGTGGGGAGATGGACTTTACGATGGACGTGCCGAATTTTCCCCGCATACAAGAAGGCCGCCACCGTATAGAACCGATGACGACGGTCCTCTTCCACAAAGCTGACCACAACCGCCATCTCCCGATCCCCGTTGCTGGCCTCGGCCAACAGCTTGGCCAGGATAGGCTCCTGGGCGTGGGCGGGCCGGGCCACGGTGGGCACAAGATCCATCAGCTTGTAGCCGGTGAGGGAGAGTTCGGGGAAGACGAGCAGCTCCACCCCCTCCTGCCGGGCCTGGCGGATGGCGTCCACATGCAGGGCCAGGTTGGCGTCCACATCCCCCAGGCGAGGGGCGATCTGGGCCAGGCCGACGGTGACACGGGTGGGCATGGGTTGGGTCGAGGTGTCGTTGTTCATCCAACGATTATAACTTAGTGGTGCGTGGAGGGGAAAAATGGGATCGGGGATCGGGGATCGGGGATCGGGGATCGGGGATCGGGGATCGGGG
>CAZKEX010000510.1:0-2732 GCA_964551895.1 uncultured Caldilineaceae bacterium
GGGACCAGGGGCTGGTGATGGATGTCCAGCCGCACCACCGCGCTGTCCACCTTGGGCCGGGGGTGAAAGGCCCCGGCGGGGATCTTCTGCACGATCTTGGGCCGGGCGTAAAACTGCACGCTCACGGCCAGGATGGACATGTCCCCCGGCTCGGCGCACAGCCGTTGGGCCACTTCCTTTTGCACCAGCAGCACCGCCACCGTGGGCGGATGCGCCGCCTCCAACAGATGCCGCAACACCGCGCTGGTGATGTAATAGGGCAGGTTGGCGACGACTTTGTAGGGAGTTGCGAGTTGCGAGTTGCGAGTTGCGGATGCGGGAACAGGCGATTGAGAGATTGAGAGATTGGGAGATTGGGCGTCGGTTTGGCGAACAATCTCCCAATCTCCTAATCTCTCGATCGTCCTATCTTGTCCCTCAATCAATTCGGCGAAGTCGATCTCCAAAATATCCCCGTGTACAATCTCAACATGGGGCTGGTCGGCGAAGCGGTGGCGGAGGATGGGGATGAGGCGGTTGTCCAGTTCCACGGCGACGACCCGGCCGGCCTGGGCAGCCAGATGCCGGGTGAGGCCGCCCAGGCCCGGCCCGATCTCCAGCACCGTGTCCGCGGCGGAGAGGTCGGCCGCGGCGGCGATGCGGGCCAGGTGGCTCTCGTCCACCAGCCAGTTTTGGCCCAAGGATTGCTTGGGGTCCAGCCCGTACTGGCGCATCAGGTCAAAGGCGGAGAGGGCCGGAATCATCATCGCGGCTCCCCGGTGCAAAGATCGTTTTCACCGCAAAGACGCAAAGAGCGCAAAGAAAAAGCAAAGAAAGAAAAGGTTTTTCCTCTGCGAACCTCTGCGTAGTCTCCGCGATCTCTGCGGTTAAGCAGTTCTTGCAGGAAACTCAATTCTCCTCCAGGCTGAGTACGGCCATGAAGGCTTCCTGGGGGATCTCCACGGAGCCGACCATTTTCATGCGCTTTTTGCCCGCCTTCTGCTTTTCCAACAGCTTGCGCTTGCGGGAGATGTCGCCCCCATAGCATTTGGAGGTTACGTCCTTGCGCATAGCCTGGACATTGGCCCGGCTGATTATCTTGTTCCCCACCGCGGCCTGGATGGGCACGTTGAACATCTGGCGGGGGATGATCGCCTTCATCTTGGTGACCAGGCGCTGGCCCTTGAAATAGGCCTGATCCCGATGCACGATCACGCTGAGGGCGTCCACGGGCACCTCGTTGACCAGCACGTCCAGTTTCACCATGTCCGACGCCCGATACTCGTCCAGCACGTAGTCCATGCTGGCATAGCCCCGGGTGCGGGCCTTGAGCTCGTTGTAAAAGTCCACAATGATCTCGGAGAGGGGCATGAGGCTGGAGATCTCCACCCGCTTGGGATCGAGCCAGGTCTGGTCTTTGAACTCGCCCCGGCGCTTGGTGATCAGCTCCATCACCGGGCCGATATGTTCCGCCGGGGTGAAGATGTGCAAGGCGCACCAGGGTTCTTCCACATGCTCGATATAGTTGGGTTCGGGCAGATCCGCCGGGCTGTCGATGGTGATCATGGTGCCGTCGGTCTTGAGTACCCGGTATTCCACCGAGGGGGCGGTGAAGATGATCTCCAGATCGTACTCCCGCTCCAGCCGTTCTTGGACGATCTCCATGTGGAAAAGGCCCAGGAAGCCCAGGCGGAAGCCAAAGCCCAGGGCCTGGCTGGTCTCGGCCTCGTAGACCAGGGCGGCGTCGTTGAGTTGCAGCTTTTCCAGGGCATCCTTCAGGTCGCCGTGGTCGTCGCTGTTGGAGGGATAGAGACCGGCAAAGACCATGGGCTTCATGGGCTGATAGCCGGGCAATTTCTGGGTGGCCGGGCGGTCGGACATGGTGATGGTCTCGCCCACGTCCAGGTCTTGGACGCTCTTGAGGCCGGTGGCCACATAGCCCACCTGCCCGGCGGTCAGCCGGTTGATGGGCAGCATGGCCGGGGTGAGCACGCCGATCTCCAGAGGCTCCATGGTCGTGCCGGAGTGCATCCCCCACAGCCGGGGCGTGCCTTCGATCACCCCATCCACCACCCGCACATAGGCGATCACGCCCTTGTAGGCGTCGTAGTGGCAGTCAAAGACCAGGGCGCGCAGGGGGGCGTTGATGTCCCCAGACGGGGGCGGCACCTCCACCACCACATGCTGCAAGACAGCCTCGATGTTCAGCCCGCTCTTGGCGCTGATCAGGGGAATGTCCGCGGCGTCCACGCCCAGCAGGGCCTCGATCTCCTCGGCCACCTCTTCTGGCGTGGCCGCCGGCAGGTCGATCTTGTTGATCACCGGGATGATGGTCAGGTCCTGCTCCATGGCCGCGAAGAGGTGGGCCATGGTCTGGGCCTGGATGCCCTGGCTGGCGTCCACCACCAGCACGGCCCCTTCGCAGGCTTGCAGCGCCCGCTTGACCTCGTAGCTGAAATCCACATGGCCGGGGGTGTCGATCAGGTTGATCTCGTACTCCTGGCCGTCGAATTTATAGATCATGCGCACGGCGCTGGCCTTGATAGTGACCCCTCGCTCCCGCTCCAGATCCATGGAGTCCAGAAGCTGCTCCTTCATCTCCCGAGATGTCACCGAGCCGGTCATCTGCAACAGGCGGTCGGCCAAGGTACTCTTGCCGTGATCGATATGGGCGATAATGCTAAAATTACGAATATGGGACTGATCCATCGATTCTCCAAGGGTACGAGTTGCGAGTTGTGAGTTGCGAGTTG
>CAZKEX010000511.1:0-2702 GCA_964551895.1 uncultured Caldilineaceae bacterium
CGATTGGGTGATTGACACGACCCAATCTCCTAATCTCCCAATCCCCCAATCGCCTAATCCCCCAATCGCCCAACCTCAACCCAACAAGGAGAACCCCATGCGAGTCATCATCACAGGCGGTACTGGATCGATTGGCCGTGCCTTGGCCGGCAGCCTGGCCGCGGATAACCACGAAGTCATCCTGCTCAGCCGCACCCCGGGCCAAGCCAAAGATCTGCCTACCGGCGTGCGGGCGGAGAAGTGGGATGGCCGCACCGCGTCCGGCTGGGCGCATTTGGCCGACGGGGCCCACGCCATCGTCAACCTGGCCGGGGCCAACCTCTCCAGCAGCCGATGGAGCGACGAGCGCAAGAAGCTGATCTTGGAGAGCCGCATCAACGCCGGCAAGGCGGTGGTGGAGGCAGTGGAAAACGCCATCAAGAAGCCCAACGTGGTGATCCAGGCCTCTGCCGTGGGCTATTATGGGCCGTACAGCGTGGAGCGGGTCACCGAGGCCCTGCCCGCGGGGAGCGACTATCTGGCCGATGTGTGTGTGCAGTGGGAGAACTCGTCCGCGGCCGTGGAGGAGATGGGCGTGCGCCGGGCCATCATCCGCACAGGCGTGGTGCTGGATGCCGGGGCCGGCGCGTTGCAGTTCATGATGGTGCCCTTTGCCCTCTTTGTCGGGGGCCCCGTGGGCCCAGGCACCCAGCCCATCCCGTGGATTCACCCGGAGGACGAGGTGCGGGCCATCCGCTTTTTGATCGACAACCCGGAGGCCACCGGCGCCTTCAATTTGGCCGCGCCCAACCCGGTCACCAACGCCCAGTTTGGCCAGGCCCTGGGCAAGATCATGGGTCGCCCCTCCTGGCTGCCCCTGCCCTCCTTCGCCATGAAACTGCTTGTGGGCGAGGTCAGCTTTGTCCTCCTCAAAGGCCAGCGGGCCTACCCCAAGCGGCTGGAAGAGATGGGCTTTACCTTCACCTACCCCAATCTGGACCCGGCCCTGGGCAATATACTGAAAGGCGAGCCGAACTTCAGCCTGGATGGATTGCAAAATCTGCGCAAGTTGGTCTTTTCTTAAAAATTTATCGAGTGTCGTGTATCGTGTATTTTGGGGCCTGAGGAGACGTCAGCGTTTTAACAAAACGACTGAGTAACGCAGCCACGCAATACACGATACACGACAGCCCTAAACCAGGAAACCACTACCATGACAACTACCGCTCGATCCTTGCCCAAATCTACCTCCGCCCTGTCCGCCGCCAACGCCCTGTGGCTGGGCATCCTCTTCAGCGCCGGGGTCACCGGGCTGATCTGGCTGTTGGGCGCACGTCTGGACAGCGTGCCACTTCTGCCCGACGCCGGGGCCTCTTGGTACTATTGGAAGCTGCCGGAGCCCACCTTTTGGACCCGGCTCACCGCCTGGGGCTTCTACGCCGCCCACCAGATCTTCATCTGGGGGCTGATCTTCTATGCCCAGCGCAGCAAGCTCAAATACACGGACGGGCTGCACACGGTCAACCTCATCGCCCTGGGGGGCAACGCCGCCTTTATATTCCTGCGCGTGGTCCAGACCCACCTCTGGTACGACGGCCTGGCCCAGGATGTCTCCATCTGGAGCAGCCAGTGGTCGGTGATCCTGCTGCTGGTGCTGGTCCTGCTGATGGAAAATCCTCGGCGGGGGATGTTCTTTGGCAAAAAGGCCCCGTTGAGCAAGCAAGTTGTCACCTTTGTGCGCAAATATCACGGCTATATCTTCTCCTGGGGCATGGTCTATACCTTCTGGTATCATCCCACCATCGCCACCGCGGGCCACCTGGTCGGCTTCTTCTACATGTTCATGATCATGCTCCAGGGCAGCCTCTTCTTCACCCGCATCCATCTCAACAGATATTGGATGGTCTCCCAAGAGATCCTGGTCGTCTTTCACGGCACGTTGGTGGCCGTGCTGCAGGGCAACGGCATCTGGCCCATGTTCGCCTTTGGCTTTGCCGCCATCTTCATCATCACCCAGATGCACGGCCTGGGCTGGGCCAAGTGGGCCAAGTGGATCGCCGTGGCCGCCTATGCCCTGGCCGCGGTCGTCGTCTACAGCCAGCGGGGGCTGATCGCCACCAACGAGATCATCCGCATCCCCGCCATCGAATACCTGGTCGTCTTCGCCCTAGCCGGGATCATCTGGCTGGGGCTGTGGGTGGACAAACAAGTCCGCGGGTCGAAGCGGTTGGCCGCGGTTGCGGATTAGAAATTATCCACGAATCTGCACGAATCAACACGAATCTTTTTTGTTGAATAAGAAAAGATTCGTGCAGATTCGTGAAGATTCGTGGATAGAAAAGAACCTTGTCAAAAAACCCCGCATAAGGCAAAATAGAGCCAACCCGCCCCACCTTTCACCTCTCACCCTTCAAAAGGAGACCTACCCCATGACCGAGCGCACCGAAGCCAACTTCTGGCCCGCCCAGCAGCGGGGGATCTACGCCATCGTGGCCGCCATCACCATCACCCTGGTCATCGGCTCCATCGTGGCCCTGGCCGGCGGCGAGATCAACAGCAACCTGACCGTCCTCTTCTTCGGCAGTCTGATCGGCTGCTGGATCGCCCTGCGGGACGGGTACCGGGGTCCGCTGAACCTCTAATATAAACTGTTAACCGCAGAGGGCGCAGAGGAGATCGCGGAGGGCGCAGAGAAAAACTCTGCGCCCTCCGCGACCTCCTCT
>CAZKEX010000512.1:0-2701 GCA_964551895.1 uncultured Caldilineaceae bacterium
CAAATAGCCCTTACCCAGCGATGGCCAACAACGGATCCCCAGTGTTCATGGCCAACGATGTCACTAGAAACAGAATAACGCCGTCAATAGGGGCTTGAAGTGGTTGGATGGTGTTGCCAAAGACGTCCGTCACTCGGCCCAGATCCTGGCCGGCGGTCACGTGATCGCCCACGGCGACCTTCGCATAGAAGAAACCGTCGTTTTCCGCCCGCAGCCAGGCCCACTTGTCAAGCATGATCGGGGTTGGCTCTGCCCAAGTAGCAGTTGAATCGATCATGCCTTGGTCGGCCATGATCCGGCGCACACCTTGATGCAGCAGTTCGATATCTTCTTCGGTCCAGATGCCCTGGCCACCGGCCTCGGCCAAAATGCTGGGGATTCCGGACTGAGAGGCTGCTGCGTAGGTGCTGCCAGGCGTGTTGCCTTGCAGCACATAGTCGATACCGAAGACGCGGGCCATGTTCACGGAGGCCGCGTCCACTGTCGGATTCCCCGTGGGGAAATGGATTACAAAGGGCACCAGGGCCTCGACCAGATCCCCGCCATGAAGGTCAATGAAAAGATCAGCCCGCTTGATAACTTCATTGAAGATCCAGTAGGCCAGGGCCTGGGTATACGTGCCCTGGGCCATGCCGGGGAACTGGCGATTGAGGTTCTTGCCATCCGCCGGCGTGATATAGATGCTGCGGGCGGCAAAGGCCGTGGGGTTAATAATGGGCAGGACGATGACTTGGCCCTGCAAGGTCTCTGGGGTCAACGCCCGCCCCAGACGCAAAGCTGCCTCGGCGCTGGCATACTCTGCGCCGTGGATTCCTGCGGTGACAACCAAAGTAGGACCTGGTTTGGCACCATTGATCAGAAAAACCGCCTGCCGGACCTCAACGCCTGCCACGGTGATACTCACTATGCCTTGTGCGCGTTGTCCCGGCGCAGCCGATAGTCCAGCGAATTCAAGCATTGTATTCTCCTTTGTCTGTGGGCGAATTTGATTTGGGACAGATGTCTCGGAACACAGTAATCGTTCACCCCCGCTTCTTAGCCTCCCAACTTTGGGGGGAATTGTTCACATTCTCCCCCAGAATTGGGGGCCGGGGGGCAGAGGGGGGGATGAACATGTACGAAACACGAAAGGTAAATCTGAGAGAATAGCGGATTCTCAGCGAGTTGATTGGTCCAATAATTCTAGTGCTTCACGCAGAACAAAGGCGACGTAGTTGCGATTGCGCACCAGTTGGGTATGGAGAAAATGAAACTCGTCGCTATCGGGGGACAAATCGGGGAGAGTACGGGCGTCCTGCAATGTGGGGAGCGTGGGGATTGTCCAGGCTGGATCGTGGTCAAAGCGACCTGCCTGGGTGTAGATTAGGGGAATTAGCAATCGGGACAAGCTTTTGATCTGTCGGTTGAGGCTCCCGATGATGGCATCATCCGTGGTGTCGTCAACCTTGCCGCACGTTTGGGCTAGGGCAAAAACCGCATGGGCTAGGCGGGTGGTTCGATCAAGGGGGAGGCTCAAATCTAACGTGTCTGCGGCGGCAGTTTGCAGCGCCTCCAGTGTGGCCAGAAATTCGGCCACCGCAGGCTGAAAATCCATGGGCAAAAGAGGCTGATGGCAAAATCGCCACAATGTACTCACGTAGACACGCGTATCCAATACCAGCACATCCAGATCGACTTTGTCCAGAGTGTCCTCGCTGGTGTGCCACCACCAAGGCATCCTGCCGCCGAAAAGTTTGCCCTGGGCCTGGGAGACGTAATCTGTATCCTCTCCTTCTCGGAAAGGCACTTGACTCATGCTCATGAAGAGCGCTGGGATACCCAGGCCGTTGAAGCTCATGTCCCCAGCCCGGCTCATGGACCGAACGGCAGGTGTCTGGCCGGTCTGCTCCCGCACGATCTCAGCACCAAAGCTACCCAGTTCCAGATGCGCAGGGATGTTTCCATAGAAGGTCGCGCCCCGGGCTCCGGTAGAATCCACATTCACATGAGCGACGCAGTGATCGACCAACTCTTCCCAATGGTTGTCAACATACCAAGTTGAACCAGAATAGCGCCCGTGACTATGACCGCTCCAGAAAGCTAGTCGCAACCCACGGTATAGGTGAGCCTTCCGGCTTGCCAGAACGCGGCCCACCTCAATCATCGTGGCATTGGCGCTGCCGTTGTCCATAGCGCCCACTTCCCACGAATCCAGATGGCCGCTGAAGAGGACAAAATCGTCGCTCTGTTGGCCAGGCAGATCGGCGATCAAAATGGGCGTCTGCTGCCAGTCCATAAAAACCTGAGACATAAGCCGCACCCGCACTGGCCCGGCGACCAGGCGTGCCCGCAGATCATGGCCATCCTTTGCCGTCACGGAAACCGAAGGCGTTGATGGGATGCGCTGGGCCGACTTCGGGGTGGGCGTGCCCCAAATTGAGCTGACTATCATATAGTGGCGATGGTCGTCGTTGATGAAGATCTGGCCGATGCTGCCCGCCTGCTCTGCGGCGTAGACCGCCGTGGGCGAGGCCAACCCGTTGATCAACACAATCTTGCCAGCCACCCCTTGGCGAGCATAATCCTGCGCCGTGCCGAACCCCACGTCAATTACCTCTTCCTCCAACCCATCCACGCTGGCGCTAAAGGCCGCACCCAGAGACGCATAGTCTGTCAATGCGTTACCGTCATCATCAATCACCGACAAATTGGATTGGATAGG
>CAZKEX010000513.1:0-2694 GCA_964551895.1 uncultured Caldilineaceae bacterium
AAATTATATGTTGCAGGTACAGGGTATCCAGGGCGATATCGCCCGCGTTGAAGCTGACTGTTTGGTTGTAAATCTGTTTGCCGGGGTCACCGCGCCCGGCGGGGCAACCGGGGCTGTGGACCAGGCCCTGGGCGGGGCCATCTCCCAGGTCATCGCCGGCGGTGACTTCTCCGGCGAGGCTGGGTCCAGCATGGTACTCTACACGGCTGGCAAGATCCCGGCGGCCCGGGTGTTGGTGATGGGGCTGGGGGAGGCAGAGAAGTTTGATCTCCACGGGGCCCGCCGGGCCGCGGGGGAGGCCGCCCAGGCCGTGGCCAAGCTCAAGGGGGTGGACCACTTCGCCACCATTGTGCATGGGGGCGGTGTGGGCGGGCTGGATGTGCAGGCCGCTGCCCAGGCCGTGGCCGAGGGTACCCTGCTGGCCGTCTATCCGGTCAAACAATATCCGGCCAAGGAGACCAATGGGCCGACCCGCTGCTCGGTGGTGGAGGTCGACGGGGACAAGCTGGCCCAGGTGGAGGCCGGTGTGGCTGCCGGGGTCGCCGTGGCCCAGGGGGTCTACAGCGCCCGCACCTATGTCAACGAGCCGCCCAACGTCCTCACCCCTGTGGCCTTTGCGGATCTGGCCCGCCACATGGCCGGGGAGACCGGTCTGGCCTGTACGGTTTTGGGCGAGGCGGAGATGCGGGACCTTGGCATGGGCATGATCTTGGGGGTGAGCCAGGGCAGCGCCAACGAGGCCCAGTTCGTCATTTTGGAGCATACGCCGGCCGGCACGGAGGCCGATGCGCCCCTGGTCTTTGTGGGCAAGGGCATCACCTTTGACACTGGGGGCATCAGCATCAAGCCGTCCGCAAATATGTGGCGCATGAAGAACGACATGGGCGGGGCCGCCGCGGTGATCGGGGCCATGGAGGCCATCGCCCGGCTGGGTGTGGCCCGGCGGGTGATCGGCATCGGCGTCTGCGTGGAGAACATGCCCGATGGCCTGGCCTATCGCCCGGCGGACATCCTGACCGGGATCACGGGCAAGACGGCGGAGATCATCAGCACGGACGCCGAGGGGCGGCTGGTGTTGGCCGACGCCCTGGGCTATGTGGCCCGGTATGATCCGGCGGTGGTGGTGGATCTGGCCACCTTGACCGGCGCGGTGGGGATCGCCCTGGGTGACCAGGCCGCGGGTCTCTTTGCCAACGACGACAGCGTGCGGGACGGGCTGATGGCCGCCTCTGCCGCCAGCGGGGAACGGCTGTGGCCCCTGCCTCTGTGGGACGAGTACAAGGAGGCCATCAAGAGCGAGATGGCCCAGGTCAAGAACAGCGGCGGACGCATGGGGGGGCTGCCCACCAGTGCCAAATTCTTGGAGCATTTCACCGAAGGCTATCCCTGGGCGCATTTGGACATCGCCGCTATGGTCGTGTCGGACAATGGAAGTCCTTTGGCCCCCAAGGGAGCAACCGGCTTTGGCGTGAGGCTCTTGGTTGCCTTTGCCCAAGGATAGGTGATAATTCTAAAAGAGAAAATTGATAGTCGGACCCCACCGCAAAGGCGCAAAGAGCGCAAAGAAAAATAAGAAAGGTTTCTTTTATGGCTTTGCGTCCTTTGCGCCTTTGCGGTGGGGAATTCATTGCACCATATTGATCCTGTTCTGCTAATTCTAGCCCGTGAAGGAGAGAATACTATGCAACGTGTTCGCAAGAATCGTACCCGCGACAAAGCTCAAAATCGGTCCGCTGCCGGGAAACAACTGATGGCTGTTGTGGCCCGGCGCATGAGTTTGTTTATGGGGTTGGCCGTGGTTGCCCTGCTGTGGGGGGCAACGGATGTACACGCCGCGCCCCTGTTGCAAGAGGCCAGCAGTGGCCCGTCCATCGGCCAAATCTTTGCCCCGTTGCTGGCCGCCGCGGTCAGCGTGGAGCGGGTGGTGGAGATCGGTTGGAACTATGTGGAGTGGGGGGTGGTGCGCTATGCCGGTTGGCGGGCCGACGAGTTGAAGACGCCCCACTATGCCCAGTTCAAGGGGGCCAGCAGCACGCTGGCCGCCATCGTCCTGGGCATTGTCGTGGTCAACTATTCCAACCTGCGGCTCTTTGCCTTCATGCAGCCGGAACTGGGCAGCTTTGCCAGCAACGTGCCGGCTGCCTGGGACATCATCCTGACCGGGCTGTTGGTGGGGGCTGGTTCCAAACCGGCCCATGACATCTTGGGGCTGATCACCCGCTTCAAGGGTCTGGTGGGCAACACCTCTTTGCGTCAACGCGAGGAGGCCGGCAGCGCGGTGGCCGACTATGTACTCAAGCTGGGTCAGGCCGATGCAGCGGCCAACATGGATGTGCCCGGCAGCCGAGGCGGCAGCCAACAAGGCACGCCCCAAGAGTACATCGCCCTGGTGCGGAGTCGGTTGGAAGATTCTTACGGGGGGTAGGGGTGGTTGATTGGTTGATTGGTTGATTGGTTGATTGGTTGATTGGTTGATTTGGCACGAAGTCATTCTGGGGTGGTGAGGTAGGGGCATGAGGTGTGGCGGGTAACCACGACCATTCGACGGCTAAATTTTCTTCCGCCACACCTCATGCCCGGTGCAGCACAGATAGTGTGAATGTAAAATGGCTCATTGGGATCTTCCGTGGTACGCGGGTTAGCGCAGGTTGAGTAGACCGGGGCAGTTTCCGGTCGTATCGCCTGTACTGAGTG
>CAZKEX010000514.1:0-2687 GCA_964551895.1 uncultured Caldilineaceae bacterium
TATCAGATCACCAAATTTCGGGTGTTGGGGTTGGGGGAAAACAACGGCGGCATTCGCAGCAGCGCCTCGTTGCATTACATTCTGGTCACTGTGTTGGACGCCGGGGGCAACCCGATCGACGGGGCCACCGTGCGCAATCTGGTGGGGGACAAGCTGGATGTCGTCACCGGCAGCAAGGGGCCGGGCACGGCGGAGATCACCATGTTTTGGGAACCCTACAAGCTGACCGTGGCCGCGGACGGCGGCGGGGCCACCACCAGCCAGGTCTCCAACCAGATGGGGCTGGCCTTCCCCCACCTGCCCGATATTGTGGGCAAGTTGGGGGATGAAAACTACGAATACGCCGTCTGTCCCACCATCGACATCAAGTGCGGCTGGCCCATCCAAGCTGTACACTTCTCGTATGAGATCACATTTCAGAAGGTAAAATAACCTACCATGTCCACGACCCAAAGCCAGGCCGTCCCTGTTGCCACCCGACGGCGTATCAACGCCACCCTGTTTACCGCCCAAAGTCTTTTCGGCGCGGCCACCATTGCCACCTTCCCGGTGTTGACCATTTTGGCGGCCAACATGGCGGGGGACGCGGCGGCCGGCGTCCCCCAGACCGCCTCGATGATCGGGCGGGCCGCGGTGGCCTATCCCATCGGTCTGCTCATGGACCGCTTTGGGCGGCGCATGGGTTTTTCCCTGGGCTTTATGTTGGCGGTCTATGGCCTGGTGTTGAGCGCCGTGGCGGTGCGCTGGGACTCCTTTTGGATCCTCTGCCTGGGCGCGGGGCTGTTGGGGATGGGCCGGGCGGCCAGCGAGCAGATCCGCTTTGCCGCGGCCGAGGTGGTGACCGGCGCCCAGCGTGCCAAGTCTATCGGCCTGATCGTCTTTGCCGGCACCGTGGGCGCGGTGGGCGGTCCCCTGCTCACGGATCCAGCCGAGCAGTGGGCGGCGCGCTATGGTCTGGCCCCCCAGATGGGGCCGTTTTTGGCCGCGGCCCTGCTCACCTTCTTGGCCCTGGTGATCATCTTTGTCTTCCTGCGCCCGGACCCTTTGCGATTGGGGCTGGCCCTGGCCGCGGAGGAGAGCGCGGCCGAGGAGAACCCGGTCCCCCTGGCCCCGGCCCGGCCCGTGCGGGAGATCCTGCGTGGGCAGCGGGTGCGCCTGGCCATCGGCTCCATGGTCATCGGCCAGATCGTGATGACCTTGCTCATGGTGATCACCCCCCTGTACATGAGCCAGCACGCCTATGACACCAAGGCCATCTCCTGGGTGTTCATGGCCCACACCCTGGGCATGTTCGGCCTCTCCAGCCTGACCGGGTGGCTGATCGACCGTCTGGGGCCAGTGCCCATCATCGGCCTGGGCGCGGCGATGCTGATCGTCTCTGGGTTGATGCTCCCCCTGGGCACGGGCTTTTGGCTGCTGATCTCGTCCCTCTTCTTGTTGGGATTGGGGTGGAACTTCTGCTTTATTGCCGGGTCGTCTCTGCTGTCGGATGCCTTGGCCGCCAACGAGCGGGGGCGTGTGCAGGGCGCCAACGAGATGCTGGTGGCCTTGGCCTCGGGCACCGGCAGCCTGGGCACAGGGGCGGCCTTTGCCTTTGGCGGCATCATCGCTGTCAGCGCCATTGGCTTTGCGGCCACCTTGGTGCTGGTGGCTGGTGTGGTCTGGGTGCAGAGCCGTGCCCCCCTTCCTGCCTTGGGGGATTGACCATGTCCTTGCTCACGATTGGGCTGATCTTGGCCATCGTCTTTGTGGGCCAGATCCTGCACGCCACCGTCGGTTTTGGGGATGCCCTGCTGGCCATGCCCCTGTTGACCCTGATCGTCGGCGTGCGCACAGCGACACCCCTGGTGGCGCTCTTGGCGACCACGGTGACGACCTTGATCCTGTGGCAGAGCTGGCGGGAGATCGACGTGGGGTCGGCGTGGCGGCTGGTGGCGGCGTCCCTGCCGGGGATCCCCGTGGGGGTGTGGCTGGTGGGCTATGCGCCAGAGGCATGGGTGATCGGCGGCTTGGGGGTCTTGGTACTGGGTTTTGCCCTCTATTCCCTGACCCAGCCTGTGCTGCCCCAGGTGCAGAGCCGGATCTGGGTGATCCCGGCCGGTTTTCTGGCCGGGGTGTTGGGGGCGGCCTACAACACCAACGGCCCGCCGGTGATCCTCTACGGCACCTTGCGCCGCTGGTCTGCGCCCCAATTTCGGGCCACGCTCCAGGGCTTCTTCTTCCCCAGCGGCCTCTTGATCTTGGCCAGCCACGGGTTGGGCGGGCTGTGGAATCAGCAGGTTTTCACCCTGTACGCGTATAGCCTGCCCGTGGCGCTGATCGCCGTTTTTGTGGGCAGCAAGCTCAACCAACGCATTCCGGCCCAACGGTTCACCCGGTTGATCTATGGCATTTTGGTTGTTTTGGGGAGCGTGTTGATCGCTCAGTCTGTGGGGTTGTTTTGAGGGTAGAGGAAAACGCTCTCAGACGGATCAATGGACACCGAGGCTGTGCCGCGTAGGGGATATGGGTTGTCTGTAATCGGCTGGTTTGGAAACTGGGCAGACAGGGTTTTTGCATAATCAAGAACCATGTTCTGCGCTTCTATTGGCATTTTTTCAAGCGTCTGAACGACCCGAACGATGACTGTGTTCATGGGTTTCTCCTCCGCAACTTGGCTCGACACGTGATGTTCGCCGTTTTCCTGT
>CAZKEX010000515.1:0-2682 GCA_964551895.1 uncultured Caldilineaceae bacterium
GGATTGAACGGATAAGACGGATTAAAACGGATTTTCTTCGGTTTTAGAAAAAATCCGTTTTGATCCGTTCGATCCGTCCAATCTGTGTTCTATTTTTTCATACCCAACAATCTATTCCAGTTCAATAATCGTGGCTTCCCCCTGGCCGACGCCGACGCAGAGGGTGGCGAGGCCATAGCGCATGGGTTGGCCGGCCTCGGCTCGCCGCTGCATTTCGTGGATCAGGGTGGTGAGGATGCGGGCGCCGGAGCAGCCCAGGGGATGGCCCAGAGCGATGGCGCCGCCGTTGACGTTGGTGATGGCCTGGCTCAGGTTGAGTTCCCGCAGCACGGCCAAGGACTGCACGGCGAAGGCCTCGTTGAGTTCGGCCAGATCCATGTCGTCGATGGTCAGCCCGGCCCGTTGCAAAGCCTTGCGGGTGGCGTTGACCGGTCCCAAGCCCATCACCCGGGGATCCACCCCCGCGGCCCCGGAGCAGACCCAGCGGGCCAGGGGTTTGATGCCCAACGCCTCGGCCTTGGATCGGGACATGAGGACCAGGGCCGCCGCGCCGTCGTTGAGACCGCTAGAGTTGCCCGCGGTCACCGTGCCCCCTTTTCGGAAGGCCGGCCGCAGCCGGGCCAGGTCGGTCATGCTGGTGTCCAATTGGTAGCCATCGGCGGTTTTGACGTAGCGGGGATGCTCGTCCGCGTCCACCACCACCGGGTCGCCCCGACGCTGGGGGATGACCACGGGCATCAGCTCCCGGTCAAAATGGCCCTGGTTCATGGCCTCCACGGCCCGGCGCTGGCTTTCCAGGGCGAAGGCGTCCTGGGCTTCCCGGCCGATCTCGCCGCCCTCGATCTGCCCGGCGCAGCTCATGTCGAAGATGTTCTCGGCGGTCTCGCCCATAGCCTCCAGGGGGAAGATGGCCTGCATGGCCGGGTTGGGAAAGCGCCAACCCAGGGTGGTGTCGTAGGCGGTGACGTTGCCCGAGGGGCCAAAGCCGACCGGATTCTTGGGCAGGGAATAGGGGGCGCGGGTCATGTTCTCCACGCCCCCGGCCACGAAAATGTCCCCTTCGTCGGCCAGGATGGCCCTCGCCGCTTGGTTGACCGCGTTGAGACCGCTGGCGCACAGCCGGTTGACCGTCACCCCGGCCACGTGGTGGGGCAGACCGGCCAGGAGCAGCCCCATGCGGGCCACGTTGCGGTTGTCCTCCCCGGCCTGGTTGGCGCAGCCCATGTAGACCTCCTCCACCCCGCCGCCGTCCACCCCGGCCCGCTCCAGGGCCTCCCGGATCACCATCCCGGCCAGATCATCCGCCCGCACATCAGAAAGCGCGCCCCGGATGCGCCCAATGGGCGTCCGCACCGCGCTGACAATGACCACATCGTCCATGTCACAACCTCCTTTGGTTGAGTGTGTTTTGAGAGTAGGAGATTGGGAGATTGGGAGATTCTTTGGCAGACAATCTCCTAATCTCTCAATCTCCCAATCTCAAAATTTCCCGCCTAAAACAGCCCGCCAAGCAACGCCAACAGCCCCAAATAGCGGAAGATGGAGTAGACGACAACCACGATCAGCAGTCGGCGCACCCAGAGGTTGGCGTTGGGGACTTTGACCGCAAAGGTGGCCCCGGCCCAGGCCCCGATCATCTGGCCGATGGCGAGCAGAAAGCCCACACCCCAGTTGATCTTTGCCGGTGAACCAAGATATATCACCGACAAGATGAAGACCACCAGGGCCACCACGGAGAAGACCAAGATGATCACCAGTTTGATGATGTTGGCCTGCTTCATGTTGTAGCCCACGCCCAGGACCAGGGCGGTGAGCAGGAAGACGCCCACACCGGCCTGGATAAAGCCGCCATACGCGCCGATGACGAAGAACATGCCCAGGGTCATCAGGCTGGGCCGCCCCGCCGGCACGTCGGACGAAACTCGCAGCCACTTTTTGGGGTCGTAGAAAATGGTGATCAAAATCAGGATCATGACAAGGCCGATGGCCAATTCCATCTGCTGCTTGCCCAAGAGGGTGGCCACATAGGTGCCCAGAATGGACCCTACGGCAGAGACCCCGATCAGCCAGTTGCCCCCGTCCAGATCCGCCCGTTTCAGGTTGCCGCTGCTGCGATAGGTGCCCAGCCCCACCACGTTCTGCAAGATGACGCCGATGCGGTTGGTGGCGTTGGCCACGGGCGCGGGCAGCCCCATCAGATCCATCATGGGCAGGGTGGCCGCGGACCCGCTGCCCGCCAAGGTGTTGATGATCCCCGCCACAATCCCGGCCACAATGGCCAGGGGGTAGATATACCACGCAAGTTCCATGATCGTCTTCCTTATAAAATGGGTTCACCGCAAAGGCGCGAAGGACGCAAAGAAAAACAAAAGGCTCTTCTTTTTTCTTTGCGCCCTTTGCGCCTTTGCGGTGAAAATCTTACAGATCTCACAGCATCGGTACCAGCTTCGCCATCCGCTCCACGGTCTTCTCCAGATCCGTCATGGAGGTGGCGATGCTGAAGCGGATGTGGCCCTCGCCAGCGTCGCCAAAGGCCACACCCGGGGTGGTGGCGATCAGGGCGTCGGAGAGCAGGGCCTGGGCCACTTGAACGCTGTCCTTCTCCGTGTGGGTGAACCTGGCAAAGAGATAGAAGGCCCCCTCCGGCGCGGGGCAGTCGATGCCGGGGATCTCGCTGAAGGC
>CAZKEX010000516.1:0-2668 GCA_964551895.1 uncultured Caldilineaceae bacterium
AATCTCCCAATCTCCCAATCTCCCAATCTCTCACCCTCGGCCAAAGAGAAAAACGCTCTGGCTCTTGGTCGGCTCGGCAAAGAAATCGTCTGACCGGGGCCGGGTGGTGGGGGCGGCTTGATCCGCGCCACCGTTCGTGGTGTTGGGCAGGCTGGCCGACTCCCCGCCCAGGAGCATGTTTTGCAAATAGTCCAGCCCGGCCAGAAATTGGGCGTCTTCGCTGGCCAACATCTCCGGCCCGGTCATCTCTTCCAGGGCATAGCTGTCCAACATGCGCACACTGGAAGGCTGGATCACCTCCACATCCGGCTGGATGCCCTGACCCTTGATCAGCCGCCCGTTTGGGGTGAGCCAGTTGGCCACGCCCAGCAGCAAGGCCGACCCGTCGCTGAGGGAGAACTGGTTCAACACCGTGCCCGTGCCAAAGGTGGTCTCGCCCAGCAAAATGGCCCGATCGTTCTCCTGCAACGCCCCCGCGGTGATCTCCGCCGCGCTGGCCGAGCCAGGATTGATCAACACCACCATAGGCAGATCCCGGCCCCAGCCCCGGCCCCGAGATTCGTGAACGATGCGCCGCCCCTGGGCATCCTCTTCTTGCAGGACCACCGCGCCGGCCGGCACAAACTGGCTTACCACCTGAATCGCCTCTCGCAAATAGCCGCCGGGGTTGTTGCGCAAATCCAGGATGATGCCCGCCACCGACTGGCCTTTGACCCGGGTGCGCCGCACATCCCACAGGGCAGTGGCCAACTCCCGGCCCGTGCGGTCAGCAAATTGGGAGATGGAGATATAGGCGATCATGGTATCCGGCGCCAAGGTCCACGTCACGCTCTCTTGCTGAATTTCTGCCCGCACAATTATGATGTCCACCGGGGCTTTGCCATCCGGGTGTAGCACGGTCAGGGTCACCGTGCTGTTTGCCGGTCCCCGGATCTTGCCGATCACCTCGTTGAGAGTCTGGCCAAAGATATCTTCCCCGTCCACGGCCAGCACCACATCCCCGGCCAGAATGCCGGCCGCCTCTGCGGGGGAGTTGTGGATGGGCGAAATGATGCGAATTTCGTTCTCCTCGAAGGTGATATATGCGCCAATCCCCTCGAAAGAGTTTTCCAGATCTTCGTCGTGGCGCTGCACCTCCTCGGCGGTCATAAAGGTGGTGTGGCCCTGATCCCCCAGGGTGTTGAGCATGCCCTGGATGGCCCCATAGGTCATCTGGGTGGGATCAATCTTGTCTCGATCCACAAAGTTTTCTTGAACATAGTCCCAGGCTTCCCAAAAAACCACAAACTGGCTTGGTTTGTCATCCTGGGCCAAGACCGAGCCCTCTCCCACCTGAACCACGGCGCCGATCAAAAAGGAACCCAGGACCAAACTTACGATCAAGGCCAGATTGGCCAAGGGGGTCAGACGCCGGGGCTTGCCGGGTTGGGGCACAGGCGGAATAGTGGAACGTTCAAAGCGAATACGCATAGAGATGGGTTGCCTCGTCAGAATACAAAAGAGAAGTCGGTGCCAGAGAAGTATGGCAAGAGTACATGGTCAAGCGGCCCACGTCAAGTCGGCCAGCATCCATTCAAGGTGTTCGTAAGGTGTCAGGCAACTGAAAGTTAAGGTCAGCGATAGATCGTTTAGAATTATGACAATTTTACAGCCAAAACAGCTCTTTGGGATTCGGGGGGCGGATGATATTCCGTTTCACGCCAGCCCCGATAGAGAATATGCCAGGGGCAACGACCAATAGCTCACTCACCAAGCGCCCTTTCGAAAGGACCATCTATGACCGACCACCATTTCGACGCAGGAAGCCAATGCATTCTGATTGTCGAGGATGCCGCCGATACCCGGCTTTTACTCAACCTGCGACTGCAACGGGAAGGATACCAGATACTGACTGCCAGCAATGGCCCGGAGGCGTTGGCTTTGGTTCAATCAGCCGGGCTGCCAAATCTGGTTTTGTTGGACATCATGATGCCGGGGATGGATGGCTTTGCTGTGGCCGATGAGCTACGGCGCATGGGAGACATTCCCATCATCTTCCTGACCGCTCTTTCCGACACCGAAACCAAGGTGAGCGGGCTGTTGCGCTATGCGGAGGATTATATCACCAAACCTTTTGTTTTCCCCGAACTCTCTGCTCGAGTGCGGCGTGTTTTGTTGCGGGTTGCGGGGGCCAAAAAGGCGGACCCAGAACAGATCATCGACGAACGGCTCAGAATCAACTTTTCCCAACAATATGCTATGCTGGACGGGAAGCAGATCACCCTTACCCCCACGGAAAACCGGTTGCTCCACATCCTCTTCACCAATCGAGGACGGGTGCTTTCGCCAGGATTTTTGCTGGCCAAGGCCTGGGATCCCACCAAAGCGGGCACGGTGGAGTCGCTGTGGGTCCACATGCGCCGTCTGCGCAGCAAGATCGAGCCAGATCCCGACGCCGACTACCGCTATGTGATGACCGTGCGGGGCCAGGGCTATTGTCTGCCCCTGCCGGATCAGGAAATTCCCAGTCAGTAGTTCTAGACCTACTTTTCAACGCAAAGGTCGCTGAGAAACGCAGAGAACGCAGAGGAAAAACTTTGCGATCTTTGCGTCTCTTTCCGATCTTTGGGTTGAATGCGTTCCGTCGAGATGGTGTAGCGAAATGTGTAGCGAAATGTGTAGCGAAATG
>CAZKEX010000517.1:0-2668 GCA_964551895.1 uncultured Caldilineaceae bacterium
GTCAACGTGGCCGACACCGCCGAGGCGGACCGCACCTTCGACATGCTCATGGGCTGCAGCGTCCCCCCCCGCCGTCCCTTCATCCAAACCCACGCCAGCGAAGTGCGCAATTTGGATGTGTAGCGAGGGGCGAATTGCGAGAGGCGAGTTACACCTGACCGCATGGCCAGAATAAAAAAAGAGGGGCTTTGGAGAATTCACTCCAAAGCCCCTCTTTTTTTATTCTACTTATCCGAACAGCAACAACTCGCCCCTCGCAACTCGCCCCTCGCTACAAATAATCCCGCAACTTACGACTGCGGCTGGGGTGGCGCAGGCGGCTGAGGGCCTGGGCCTCGATCTGGCGGATGCGCTCACGGGTGACGCCGAACTTCTTGCCCACCTCTTCCAGGGTGTAGCAATAGCCATCCACCAGGCCAAAACGCAGTTGCAGGATGCGTACCTCCCTGGGGGTGAGGCTCTGGAAGATCTCGTCGATCACCTCCCGCAGAAGCTGCTGGCCGGCGGCCTCCTGGGGGCTGTCCGCGTCTTCGTCTTCGATGAAGTCGCCCAGGTAGCTGTCCTCTTCCTCGCCCACGGGCATTTCCAGGCTCAACGGACGCTGGCTGACCCGCATGATGTGCTCCACCTTGCGGGTGGAGACGCCCAACTCCTCGGCGATCTCTTCCGTGGTGGGATCCCGACCCAACTCCTGCACAAGCTGACGGCTGGTGCGGGTGAGACGGTTGATCTGCTCGTACATGTGCACAGGCACGCGGATGGTACGGCCCTGGTCGGCGATGGCCCGGGTCACGGCCTGGCGGATCCACCAGGTGGCGTAGGTGCTGAACTTGTAGCCCCGGCGATAGTCGAACTTCTTCACCGCCCGGATCAGACCAATGTTGCCCTCTTGGATCAGATCCAAGAAGGGCACGCCCCGGCCCACATACTTCTTGGCCACGCTCACCACCAACCGGCTGTTGGCCTTGATCAGATGCTCCTGGGCATTCTGGCCGTCTCGCACAAACCAGAGCAGCCGCTCCCGCTCTTCCCAATCCTCCACGCCATCGGTCAGCTCTCCACGGGAATCCCGCCCCTTTTCCATGCGCTTGGCCAGGGAGACCTCTTCTTCCGCGGTCAGCAGGGCCACCCGGCCAATCTCTTTCAGATAGAGGCTGATGGAGTCGTCGATCTCGATCTGGCTGAGGTCGAACTGCTCCTCTTCCTGCTCCTCGGCCCCTTTTTCTGCGCTGGGGATGGCATCTTCCTTGTTCTGGCCGACCTCAATGCCCTGTTCAAAGAGGGTGGAAAAGAGATCTTCCAACTGATCCATATTATTTTCGGCTTCGGGCATGACCCGCAAGACATCGTCATAGGTGACAAAGCCCTGGCCCTTGCCCAGCTTGAGCAGATGCGCCTGCGCGGTGGCTGCATCCATAGGCGGCAGGGCGGGTGTCTGCATGAGGGTATCCAGATCCTCGTCCGACTCCTGGCCTGGCCCCACATCCAGATCTCCCTCAAGGACGTTCTGGGCACGACCATTTGCCTTGTTGTTCAAGGCTGTCTTCTCTGTTTCAAGTTTTTTTGTCATTGTCTCATCCATTTCCGTCTGCTCGGACATGCGTGTTAATCCTTTAGCCATGCGCACGCTCCTTCCTGCTTTTCCAAATAAGCGGCTGTCCCGTCGATTCGAGCCCAGTCCATGACACAATCCTTCGTCCAGCTTGTTCCATTATACAGCGGAATACACTGTGGTTGATCTACGATATTTTGCTGATTTTTATACACCTATCCGTTTCGATCCGGGGGCTAAACGGACAAGTTGATCAGATTGAACATAACAGATTGGACATAACATATAGTGTAAGCCGAACCCTCAACTATTGTGGTAGGTGATTTCACAATTCCACCCATGAGATCACTGCAAAAAGTCGAATTCACCACAAAGAACACAGAGATCACAGGGAAAAGCAAGGTTTTTCCTCGGCGGTTAAACGCTGTTTTGCAGTGCAGCCACCTATTCGGCGCTCTTGAAATCCCAAATTTGATTGCGCCGGTGATAGCGGGCGTTGCAAGCCGGGCAACCAACCTCTGCTTCCCCGTGTTGAACCAACGGCTCGTGGCCACAAGCCACACAGCGGAACAGCCCTGCCACCGAGTTTGATGCTCTATCGCGCCCTGTCCCAACCGGCGCTTGCTGGGTGAGGGGGCCGCTCTTGGCGGTGGCCCGCACAAAGACGCTGGGCGAAACCGGGAAGCGGCCAGCCGGGGCAAAGAGCTTGCTGTCCCACCGGGCCAGGGTCTGGGCGTTGACCCGGCTCTTGATGGCCCCCAGCCGGAAATGGGAAACGGCCAACTGCTCTTGCACAGTCAGCCCTACGGCGGCAAACTGGTCATCCATCCACGCTGGGTGAAAGTCAAAGTTCAGCGCCACGAACTCCAGGGGATCCCGATCAAAAGGCGACCAACTTTGCTGTCGAGCCATCCAGCGCAGGATCGCTTTCAGGTTGCGCTTGTTGGCATATTCTAAAACGGCCACACTCTTTTGGTGCAGGGTGCGGTGCAATTCTGCCAGCGCCGCCTGCACATGGGCCAGGTGATGCATCACCCGCACCATCACCAAGGTGTCCAAAACCCCGCTGGCCAGGGGAAGCTCGTACACGTTGCCTGCCACAAAGACAAAACGGGG
>CAZKEX010000518.1:0-2642 GCA_964551895.1 uncultured Caldilineaceae bacterium
AGCCGAAGGGACCCGTGGTCGGTTTGCCCATAGCGTCCCCGGTGATCATGCAGGCGATGCGCCCGATGCCCTGGCCCAACACCACCGCCGGGGCCATGATGTCCAACATGAAAGGCAGTCGCCATCCCCGGACTTTGGTCACGATAACCAGGGCTATCAGCCCGCCGATCACGGCCCCCCAGATCGCCAGCCCGCCCTGCCAAATGTAGAGACTGCGCACGGGGTCCAGGCTATACACATCGTCCCAGTGGTCGGCGACGTGGAAGATGCGGGCACCGATGAGACCGGCGGGGACCAGCCACAGGACCAGGTCTTGGATGGCCTGATTGCCTAACCCTTTGCGGTCGGCCTCCAATCCGGCAATCCAGATGCCAACCAAGATCGCCGTGATGGATATCAGGCTGTACCAACGCAGCATGAAATGGCCGAAGGAGTAGATGATGGGATCGATGGGCATGGTAATCATAAAAAAGCCTCATTTTCTAGATTTGGTTGGTTAGGACGATTTGGGCCGAAGGCTGACCGTTTCCAGTAGCATTATTCTTGCGGCACGTCCCAGCGGAACAGGCGGCTGGGTACGTCGGCGATGCCCTGCAAGTCAAGCTCCACCTTCGTCACCCCGGATTGGAGGATCGTGGCCCGATCTGCAAAGCGCAGGACGCCCGCAACATGGTGGCCGCCAGTCGGACCCTCCCAGCTTGCCGGACGATATTCGTTGCCTTGGTCGTCCCGCAGCACCACAATCTGGGTCAGATCATAGGCCAACTCCACCGCGTGAGTACTCAGGGTGATCTCGAAATCCAGGGTGGCCGCCTGGACATCTTGCAGGGTGAGAGGCGTTACCTCCACGGTCACGCTGGCCGCCTCTGCGCTTTGGGTCAGATCCGGAACCGGCTCAACTGGCGCCGCGGGTTGCTCCTGTGGGACCGCTGTGGGGGTCGATGCCTCTTGAGACGGGACTGCCGTAGCGTCGACTTCGGTGGATACGGCGATCGGCACGGAGGTGGCTTGGCTGGGCGTCGGGGCAGGGGTTGCGGCAGGGGTTGCGGCAGCGCACGCTCCTAAGATAAGGATGCCGAGCAGGAGCATCGTCCCCAACACAGAGCGGGAAACGATGCGTGAAAGAATTGTGGGGCGAGAGAGTGTGGGCATGGTGGAATGTATCAACTTTCTGGTTTATGGGATCGATTGAAAAAAGCCGTGCGGAACCGGCTAAACACCGCAGCTATTGCCGTCAGACGCAGGCGTGCCTAAATTGCCAGAGCTGACCAGCCAGTTGTGAACTGAATTAAAACCACTGCCGGAAGCGTAGTTTGCGCTGACCAAACGGCGAGCATCGGCGTTGGCGTAGTCTATGCCTTCGGTTACCTTCAAAAGCGTGGCGATTTCGTGCATCTGTTGAGGAAACCAGAAAGCGTTGACATATCTTGCCGCGTCTAGCATGGCGTCAATGCTGGCATCTTTGGCCGCCATTAACTCCAACAGCCCGAGCATGGCCATGCCATGATTGCAGTCGGGGAAAGAGGTGGGGTTGTCGCAGCACGGACGATAGATGCCCCCGACGGCCTCTTCGAGCCGGGTCTGCTGATCCGGCGTCAACGCCACCAGGGTCGTCTTGGCGAAGACATCGGCGATGGGTTTGGTGGCCAAGCTCCAACCGCCGGTGGAGGCAAAGCGTTCAATCTTTCCCTCGCTGCGGGCGGCGATCAGGCCCTCGGTTAGGAGTGGATTGTGATTGGCCAGCCCCAATGCCCAAAAGAAGTTGAGCAAAAAATAGGCGTTTTGTTGGTTGATCAGGACCTCGGCATCACTGCCGTCGGTCAGAATTGCCCGCTGTGTCATCGTCAAAGGCTGGCCGGCCTGCTGGTAGACCTGAAGAAAACGGGGCAGATCGATGGCCCCGGCCTCGATCAGCCTAGGCCCCACATCGCCAAAGACCACGGGCAGGGTGTACTGTTCGGGAAGATGGGCCGTCGCTGGCGTTGTCACTGGCACATCAGTTGGGGCAGAGACGGCGCTGGTTGCGTCGGCGGCAAGATTGGCCTCGGTGATGATGACAGGTGCAGGGGCCAAAGCTCGATTCCACATCAGATATCCTGCCCCTATGCCCGCCAGAAAAGCAAGGGGAGCAACCAGTACATCTCGGCGTGTCGGCATGATAAATCTGGAGGTTACGTCATCGACTGTCGAGTCTTGATCCGCAGAGGGTCGGATTACTAATGCCTCTTCTGTCGGGTATTCTTCTGTCGGTGACAATTGGGGGCCATCCGGTTGAATCGAAGTCATTTTCGGGTCTCCTGACTCGTGAAGTGGGTGACGTGGCACAGGAATTCGACCTATTATGACATCATTTTACGCCCGTATCATGTGTGGTATGGCGCATGGTCTATAGGCAAAGTTGCCTACCCATGAGAAGCCAAACAACCCTATCCTCGCTGCCAGATTTGTAGGACACTGATAGTCAGGCACGGATTTCGATGTTGCTTGGGTACAGGCTAGAGGAGACAACTCATGGGAAGTCAATATGACACGATAATTGCACTTTTGACCATCGGTGTGTTGAGCGGGTTCTTGATCTTTGGTGTGATTGGGTACATCCGCGGCAAATCCATCGCCAGTTGTTGTGACCCATCCGGCAAGCC
>CAZKEX010000519.1:0-2622 GCA_964551895.1 uncultured Caldilineaceae bacterium
GCAGGTAGATTGCAAAGTCATTGTGACGGTCAAAGAACATCAGATTACCGATTGGTGGGTGGATCGAGGCAGCGAAGGGAAGATGGACCGACCGGACCTGTTGCGCCGGGCAATGGCAAGCATGGGCGCGGACGACCTGGCAGAGGCAGCAGAACTGGCTGAACAACCCAAGGAGCACAGTTGGGGAGACCTGGGCGTGGACCGAGCAGGCATGCAGCAGATTGTGGACGGTGTCCAGCGTAAGATCCTGGAGCGACGGGAGGCGGGGAAAGAGACTAAAGATGGCGAACATCGGTGGTATATGGAGGCCCATGATGCGGCCACGGTGCAGCCCCGGTTTGTGCTGCTGGGGGATCCGGGTGGGGGCAAGAGCAGTTTTGTGCGCCACATGACCCTGTGTCAGGCTGGGGAACTGCGGCGACGCAGCGGGGATGGGGATGTGCCTGACAACGCCAGTTTGGCGGCCTTAAAAGATTGGCTATTGACGGATCCCCTCACTCCCATCTACATTGAACTGCGGGATCTAGTGCGCATGTCCTTTCCTCCGCTGGGGGCAGACAAGGATCAACCAACGGTCTTGCCCACGACGGATCACCTGTGGGCCTATGTGCGGGAGCATGTGCTGGGGCCAGGGATGGCGGCCTTTGAGCAAGAATTGCGGCGCCTGTGCCGGCAAGGGGAAGCCATGCTCTTGTTGGATGGGCTGGACGAGGTGCCTCTGGCCACGGACGAACGGCGGCAGGACCAGATCAAGGCCCTGATCGCTTCGTTGGAGGGGAGCTATCCCCGGCTGCGCATGGTGGTGACCGGACGCCCTCATGCCTACCGTCGGGGGGATTGGGAATTGCCTGGATTTGGCCGGGCCGAATTGGAGGATCTGGACGGGCAACGGCTTAGGGAGTTGGCCCTGGCTCTTTTCGCTGTCGTGCATCCAGAGAATGGCCAGGAGGAGGCCGAAGCCTTCATCGAAGCCATCGACAAGGATCCCCATATTGACAAAAGCCTGCGGGCCAACCCCCTCTTTTTTACCCTGCTGGCGGCCATCTGGCTCAGCCCGGACCGGCCCGGCCAACTGCCGCCCACCAAGGCCGCCCTTTATCGCCAGGCTGTGGATCTGTTACTGGATCGGTGGACTCGCCGACGGGCGCCCCACCGATCTGTGGTGGAAGAGTTGGGGGGCAACCCGACAGATCTTCGCCCGCTACTTGAATCGCTGGCTTGTACGGTGAATGAACAGCGCAACCCAGACCAAGATACGACCGCCTTTGATGTAGCACTTCTGCTCAAAATCCTCTATCTTGCCGAGTTCAAGTGGGATTTTCACGATGTCGCCGACTATCTTTCCCAACATGCGGGCATTTTGGTTGCCCGTTCGCCAGAGGAGTTCACCTTTGTGCATCGAAGCTTTCAGGAACACCTGGCCGCCTGCGAGCTGACCTGCCAAGATCCGGGCCAACGAAAACCGCCCGTGGCCTTGGCCCGGCGTTTCCCCAATGGCTTGCTGGAACGGGTGCATAGCCGCCCGGATCTGTGGGAGAATGTGGCCCGACTGGCTGGGGACGAATTGGTGGCCCAGGGGCGCATGGATCAGCTTTGGTCGTTGTTGGTGGCCATGGGACGGCCCTATATCGAGGAAGGCAGCAGTCCACAATCGGCCATGTTGGCCCTGGAGATGGCCGACACCCACCGGCTCCTTGCATCGATCCGAGACAAGTTCGATCCGTTCTATTATGCCTATGATCTCTTGCGGGGTTTGGCCGAAAAGGCGTTGACCGACACGGAGAATCTGGGGCCGGAGCAACGGGCAATTGTCGGGCGTCTCTTGGGCGGCAGACCGGATCTGGATAAACGACCGGGTGTGGGGCTGCGGGCCGATGGCCTGCCCGACATCGACTGGGTGAAGGTACCCAGGGCCAATGATCAGGGCAAGACCTTCTTTATCTATGCAGAAGACGAAAAGCGAGAGGAGGAGACCTTCTGGATGGCCCGCTACCCTGTCACCTATCGCCAGTTCCAGGCCTTTGTGGATGCGGAGGATGGCTTCCGCAACCCAGAATGGTGGGATGGGTTGGATCGCACGGACAACGACAATCTGCAGGATCAGTCTTTCCAGATTTGGAACCACCCCCGTGAGCGGGTGACTTGGTACCAGGCCGTGGCCTTCTGCCGCTGGCTGACGGCCCAGGCCAAGACCCATCCGGCTCTATTGCCGGAAAGCCTTGGTGACACCAAAGAGTGGCGCATCACCCTGCCCACGGAACGGCAGTGGGAGAAGGCGGCCAGGGGCCACGATGGGCGGGCCTATCCCTGGGGCCCGGCCTACATCTCCGGCCACGCCAATGTGAACGAAACCAAAGAAAAAGACGGCCCTCACAATCTGCAAAGTACCAACGCTGTAGGTCTTTATCCCCAGGGGGTCTCGCCCTTTGGCATTCTGGACCTGAGCGGGAATGTGTGGGAGTGGTGTTTGAACGAGTACAAAAATCTGGAACACGCCCAGGAGAGCGGGGACGAAATACGGGCACTTCGGGGCGGCAGTTGGTGGGATAGCGCCCAACGCGCTTCGGCGTCCGCCCGCGACGACAGGGGTCCGGGGGGCAGGAGCGACTTCGACGGGTTTCG
>CAZKEX010000520.1:0-2621 GCA_964551895.1 uncultured Caldilineaceae bacterium
CGTTTTTCTCTTTGGCCGAGGGTGAGAGATTGGGAGATTGGGAGATTGGGAGATTAGCACGACACAATCTCCTAATCTCCCAATCTCTCAATCACTAAACCTCTCAATCCCGCAAAAAAGAGGACCCCAGGCTGGGGTCCTCTTTCTCGTACAGCCTCTGTTTTTGCGGGCTCTCTATCGCCAATAAAGGCTATGCTTGCGTATGTAGTCTTCGACCGAGCGGGGGACGAGAAAGCGGATGGGTTGGCCCGTGCGCACCCGCTGTTGAATGGCATTGCTGGAGATTTCCAGCTCAGGCATGTCCAAAATCACCACCCGATCTTGGATACCGGGCAGGGCCTGGGTGAGATATTGCCAGTCCAGGGTGACGTCATGCCGATCCAGGGCCACCAGACGGCAGTTTTCCACCAGCCAGGTGGCCTCGCTCCAGTTGGGCAGATCCCGCAGACTGTCCATGCCCATGAGGAAGTACATCTCCACGTTGGGGTCCAGCCGCCGCCGGATCAGGCGCACCATCTCGGCGGTGAAGTGGGGGCCGGGTCGGTCGGCGTCGATACGGCTGACCCGCACATAGTCCACGTCTGCCGTGGCAAGCTGGGCCATGTGGATGCGATCCTCCACAGAGATCAGCCGTCGATCCTGCTTGTGGGGGGGATCCCCGGCGGGGACCAGATAGACCCGATCCAACTTTAGCTGAAACCAGGCCTCTTGGGCCAGGATCAGGTGGCCGATGTGGATGGGATCAAAGGTACCGCCAAAGACGCCGATGCGCCGATAGGCCGAGCGCCGGGCCACAACGGCCGGGTTGTCCTCCCGCCATTCGTCCGACGGGGCATCAAACTCCACGGGATCGGCGGCCACGGCCATGGCCCGATCCATGCGCTGATCGATAACATATTCGTCGTGGGCGGCGTGGGCGGTGTGGACAGGACGCGGGGTCGGGGCCACCGAGCCATGACCGCCCAATTCGTCATTCCCCAAAAGCGTTTTCAAATCCCCATACCAGCTCTTTCTCACCGACAACCACGGAGTGGCCTTCACGGACACCCGCATCGCGCAAGGCTTCGGTAATCCCCATGGCGTTCAAAATGCGTTGAAAGCGCATGGCGGCTTCGTAATAATCCCAATTGGTCATCTGGGCAGCCCGCTGGATGGCCACACCCTCTACCACCCACATGCCGGGTTCCGGTTGATGGATCTGGAAGGTGCGTTCGTCCTGCTCTGGGGTGAACTCGACCATCCCCTCGTCCATGCCTATGTTGAGATCGGCCAACATCTCCGCCCGGCTGGGCAGGGCGGCCAACATCTCTTGGACCTTGTAGAGCATCTGGGGCACATTCTCCTTGGTGACGGCGCTGATGGCCAACACGGGCACCCCGGTGGCCTCAATGGCGGCCATCACATCGGGCCATCTGGCCTGGGCATCGGGCAGATCCATCTTGTTAAACACCACCAGCTGGGGCCGTTCGGCCAGGATGGGGTTGAAGAGGATCATCTCCTGGTTGATGGCCTCGAAATCCCCCAGGGGATCCGGGCTGTCGCCGTTGAGAAGGTGGATCAGCAGCCGGGTGCGCTCCACATGGCGCAGGAAGGTGTGGCCAAGGCCCGTGCCTTCGTGGGCCCCTTCCAGCAGGCCGGGGATGTCCACCACCACGATCTGCTTGTGATCCACCTCGGCCACACCCAGGTTTGGGGTGATGGTGGTGAAGGGATAGTCGGCAATCTTGGGCTTGGCCGCGCTGATCACACTGAGCAGGGTGGACTTGCCAGCGTTGGGCACGCCGACGATGCCCACGTCCGCCACCAGCTTGAGCTCCATTTCCAGCCAAAACTCCGCGCCGGCTTCGCCCTTTTCGGCAATGCGGGGGGCGTTGTTGCGGGCCGATTTGAAGGCCGTATTGCCCCGTCCGCCCCGCCCGCCCCGGGCAATCATGATCTGTTGGCCATCCTGGGTCAGATCCGCCAGAATCTCGCCGGTTTCGGCGTTTCGCACCAAGGTGCCTGCGGGGACGGAGAGGTACATATCCGCGCCGTAGCCGCCGGTCTTGTTGGCGCCGCCGCCGTGGGCGCCCCGCTCTGCTCGATAGTGGACCTGGTTTCGAAAATCGAAGAGGGTGTTGAGGGTGGCATCTACCACAAAATAGATATTGCCGCCCCGGCCCCCGTTGCCGCCAAAGGGGCCGCCCATGGGCACAAACTTCTCGCGGCGAAAGGCCACAACCCCGTTGCCTCCATCGCCGGCTTTGACGTAAATCTTTGCTTGATCGTAAAACATGACAACCTTCTCTGATTTCCCAGCCGCTAATTGGCCGCAAACGGGCCGCAATTTTCGGCCATCCTTCACACATGCTGCCCTATGACAACAACACATTGTAGCGGGATCAGGGTCAAAACGACAAAAAGCCAGGCACAAACTATTGACAGAAGCGGTTGTCAGGCTATAATGGCTTGATATCTCTTCGACCCGCACCGTAATTAATCTGTAATTTTTCTGTGATCTTTCTGTGGTCTTTCTGTGATCTTTCGTTGATGTCGCTGCCCAAAGCTGACTTTGCCAGCAACATCAACCCTGAACTGGTTGTTTAATGAGCATGCCAACACCCCAATCCAATTCCCAGGCC
>CAZKEX010000521.1:0-2615 GCA_964551895.1 uncultured Caldilineaceae bacterium
GCACCGTGCATGTGGATGGTGTGGCCACCCGCTCGTGCATCACCCCGGTGCAGACCGTGGCCGGCAAGCAGATCCGCACCATCGAAGGGCTGGCTGACGGTGAAGTACTCCACCCGGTCCAGCAAGCCTTTATCGACAACCAGGTACCCCAATGCGGCTGGTGCATGAGCGGCCAGATCATGACCGCCTCCGCCTTCCTGGCCGCCAATCCTGGGCCCAGCGAGGAACAGATCGTCGAGGCAATGGGCCAGAACTACTGCCGCTGCGGCTGCTACGTCCGCATCAAAGCCGCCGTCACCCAGGCCGCCAGCGCCATGACCGCCCGCACCCCCATTACCCTGGAGGTGCCCGCATGACCAACCAACTAACAAACCAACCAACCAACAACCAAACCAAACCAACCAAACGCCGCTGGCGCCCCTCCCGCCGGGGCTTCCTGATCGGCACAGGCATTGCCGGGGGTGGCTTGGCTTTGGGCTTTGTCTTTGGCGTGCCTGCCCTGCGCCTGACCGCTGCCCGCTATCTCGACGGCGCGGCGGGGCCGGGGGGCTTTGTCAACGACCCCACGGCCTGGTTCGAGATCAGCCCGGACAACAGCGTGCGTCTCTTTGTGCCCAAAGTGGAGATGGGCCAGGGCATCCACACGGCCATCGCCCAGATCGGCGCGGAGGAGTTGGCCATCGCCTGGGAGCGGTTGGCCGTGCAGCAGGCCAGTACCCACGTCGGCCCGGCGGACAGCTTTGGCACCGGGGCCAGCAATTCGGTGACATCAAGCTATGGCCCCCTGCGAGAGGCCGCGGCCATCCTGCGCACCCTGCTTGTGGGCGAGGCCGCGGTGGCCCTGGCCCTGCCCGCCACCAGCCTGGAAGCAGTTGACGGCGGCGTGCAGGTGGTGGGCGACCCCACCCAGCGCCTGACCTACGGCGAGATCGTGGCCCGTCAACCCGCCTGGGAAGTACCCAAGGGGGCCCCGGCCCTCAAGCCCGTGGCAGACTTCACCGTCATCGGCCAGTCCAAGCCCCGGGTGGATATCCCGGCCAAGGTGACCGGCCAGGCCGTCTACGGCTTTGACATGCGCATGGACGGCATGCTCTACGGCGCGGTGGCCCGTCCGCCCACCCTGGAGGCCAAACTGGTCAGCGCGGCAGAGGGCACGGCCATGCAGGTGGATGGCGTGGTGCAGGTTGTCATAAAGGATGATTTCGCCGGCGTGGTGGCCACCAGCCGGGCCGCGGCCCGGGTCGGCGTCAACCAGATGGCCATTGTGTGGGACGCGGGCAAGCTCTGGCAACAGGCGGAGATCGAAGAGCTGCTGGCCATCGGCGACAAGGGGGGCGTCACGGTCCAGAAGGAGGGCGACGCCCCCCGGCTGTTGGCCGATGGCGTCAGCTTCAGCGCCGAGTATTTCACACCCCTGGCAGCCCATGCTTCCCTGGAAACCCAGGCCGCCCTGGCCAACGTGGTGGGCGACAAGGCCACGGTCTGGGCCTCCACCCAGGCCCAAAACTCCACCGCCGGGAATGTGGCCGAGGCCCTTGGCTTCAAAAGCGAGCAGGTCGAGGTCATCCCCACCTTCTTGGGCGGCGGCTTTGGGCGCAAAAGCGTCTCCCAGGCCGCACGGGAGGCGGCAATTCTCTCCCAGGCCGCCGGCGTCCCGGTCCACGTGGGCTGGGACCGCACGGAGGAGATGCGCAGCGGCTACTTCCGCCCGCCTGTGCGCAACAAGCTCTACGCCAAGCTGGACGAGAGCGGCAAGATCACGGCCATGGAGCATCGCCAGGCCAGCGGCGACGTGCTCTTCGCCTTCTTCCCGGACATCGCCGCCACCGTGCTGGGCGCGGACTTTGGGGCGTGGCGGGGCGGGGCCATTCACTATGGCGGCATTCCCAATCGGCGCACCCTGGCTTGGCGATCCGTGCTGCCCATTGCCACCGCGTCCTGGCGGGGGCTGGGGTTGATGCCCAACGCCTTTGCCGTGGAAAGCTTTGTGGATGAACTGGCCCATCTGGCCGGCCAGGACCCCCTGGCCTTCCGCCTGGCCCACCTGACCGACGAATTCAACGACCAACGCATGGCCGCCGTCCTCCAAGCCGCCGCGGATCTGGCCGGATGGGGCACGCCCCTGCCCGAAGGCCGAGCCAGGGGCATCGCCTGCGCCACAGATGTGGACACGGCCGTGGCCCAGGTGGCCGAGGTCTCCGTGGGCGAGGATGGTCGGGTGCGGGTTCACCGCATCAGCGCAGCCATGGATTGCGGCTTGGTGATCAACCCGGACGGGGCCACCGCCCAGGTCCAGGGCAACATCATCTGGGGCATCGGCTCGGCCTTGCTGGAGGAGATCACGGTCAAAGATGGGGCGGTGCAGCCCGCCAACTTCGACACCTATCCCCTGCTGACCATGAAGGAAGCTCCCCAGATCGACGTGGTCCTGCTGGAAGCCGGGGACGGCGTCCCCCGGGGTGTGGGCGAACCGGCCATCGGCCCCACGGCCCCGGCCATCGCCAACGCCCTCTTCGCCCTCACCGGCGTGCGGGCGCGCCGCCTGCCCTTGACTGCGGAGCGGGTGACAGGGTGACAGGGTGACAGGGTGACAGGGTGACAGGGTGACAGGGTGA
>CAZKEX010000522.1:0-2542 GCA_964551895.1 uncultured Caldilineaceae bacterium
GGGGCCAGGGCGAACTGCTGGGGTGGCGGGCGGTTTTGGGGCGTTGACGGGGTGGGGGTGGGGGCGGTACAATATGGGTAGACCCATGACGCTATCGTGCAAAATTAAGTAGATGTGTATGAAATGAGGGGAAATCATGTTAGAAGTCGTCAGTATTCGCCTGACTCCCGAAAACGCGTCCATGTTGGACGTCATGCAGAAACGTCAAGCGCTCAAATTGGATGATTTGATCAACCGTGCGTTGGACAACTACTTCTTCGCCAGTCGCTTTGAGAACGTGCGCGCACGGTTGAGTGTGCCTGCTGCGGGTGAGCCTGAGTATACGGAAGAAGAGATCTTTCGGATGGTATCGTGAGAATCGTTTTTGATACCAATGTGCTTATCTCGGCGTTGATTGCAACCGATGGTGTTTGCGGTAGCCTTGTCCGGCGTTGTGGTCAAGTTCATACACCGATTGTCTCTGCGTTTATTCTTGATGAACTGGCCGACAAGTTGACCGGGAAGTTCAAGCGCGATCCATTAGATGTGGCCATAGCGATTGCACTCTTGCGCGACAGGTTTCTGATTGTTAAGCCTGTTCCCCTGCGGATACCTGTCTGCCGGGATCCTGATGACGATGCCATTCTTGGCACAGCCCTCGCAGGGAAGGCACAGTGTATCATCACAGGCGACAAGGATCTGCTTGTGTTAGTTCAATATGAGGGCGTAGACATTCTTCCGCCGAATGCATTTGAGGATTACGAACGTGTCGTTTCGGATGCATAGAACTGTTTCATTTGTTGCGAGGTTTATATGGCTACTCGAACCAAAATCCTCTTCTTTGCCAGCAACCCGGACGCCGTGCCACCCCTCACCCTGGACGAGGAGATTCGGGCGATCCGGGCCAAGATCCGGGCGTCCGACTATCGGGATGTGCTGGATCTGGTCCCCTGCCTGGCCGTGCGCCCGGATGATCTGCTCCAGGAGTTGAACACGGAGCGGCCGGCCGTGGTCCACTTCAGCGGCCACGGCGCCGGTTCGGGCCAACTGGTGCTGATGGACGACAACCGGCAGCCCAAGCCGGTCAGCACGGCCGCGCTCAAAGCCCTCTTCGCCACCCTCAAGGACAATATCCAGGTGGTGGTCCTCACCGCCTGCGCCACCCAGCCCCAGGCCGAGGCCATCGCCGAGAGCATCGACTGCGTGGTCGGCATGAGCGGGGATCTGGGCGACCGGGCCGCGCTGATCTTTGCCGCCTCGTTCTATCGGGCCATTGGCTTTGCCCGCACGGTGCAGGAAGCCTTCGATCAGGGCAAGGTGGCTCTGCTGCTTGAGGGCATCGCTGAGGAGAAGACGCCGGTGCTGCTGCACCGCCCCGGCGTGGACCCGTCCGGCGTGCGTTTGGTCAACCCGTGGGACGCGAACTCGGATGTGGTGGGGGTCAATTTGGAGGTAGCCCGGGCCATCTTCAACCTGCGGGACACCGTGGCCACGGCCCAGCCGGATCGCAAGGAGCGGGTGGCGGATTACTATGGCAAGATCGCCGCCACGCTCAAAAATGTGGTGGCCGCGCTGCGCCGCCAGGAGGTGCCCCACGGCGACTGCGCCAAGATGCAGGCCTATGGTCAGCAGTTGCCGGATGCCATCGGCGACCTGATCGGTATGGCCAAGGCCCAGGACCTCTCCCACAAACTGCTCAACGCCTACGAGGTGGAGGGGCTGCTGGCCCAGTTCTCCAACACCGTAGACGTGGCCGGCAGCCTGGCCGATCTGGAAAAAGCCGCCGCCTATTTCGAGGTGGCGGCGGATTCGCTCTTGGCGTCAATATGAACGAAATCTATCCCATCACTTTTGCCTTAACCCAACTCATCCCCAAATCCGCCGCGCAGATCTGCGCCGAGGTGGCGGATGTGACCCGCTGGAGCGAGTTCACCGGCTATGGCATCCTGCCCGGCATCGAGCGGGCCGAGTATGAAGTGCGCACGGAGAACATGGTCGGATCCCGGGTGCGGGCGTACAACACGGACGGCTCCCAGCATGTGGAGGAGATCACCGAGTGGGTGGCGGGCCAGCGCATCGTCATGCGCCTGCACGACTTCACCCCGCCGTTGAGCCGATTGGCCACCCACTTCATCGAAACATGGACATTCGAAGAAGGGGAAACCGGCACCCTGGTCACCCGCTCCTTTCAATTCTTTCCCCAGGCGGCGTGGACACGTCCCCTGCTGTGGGGGATCTCCCTGCTCTTCCGCCGGGCGGTTGGGCGGCAGTTGGAGGAGATGGTGGGATGAACAGGCTTGGATGTGGAGTTTGTTGTGCCAAGCGCTGCTGGACGTGGTGCGGATGGCGAATGTGGTGGCGGGGTGATGTTGACAAGACTGGATTATTTGGGTGGTTTCGGGGCGTTGACGGAGCAAGGTCGGGGCGGTACAATAGGGTTATGAAATTCGGGAAGCAGCCCGAAGGGAAAAAGAGACCTATGAAGAAGAAATGGATGAAATGCAGGACGATCTGCGACCAGACGATGATCTGGGCAACTTACGAATCAGAAAAGTTGGGCCTG
>CAZKEX010000523.1:0-2500 GCA_964551895.1 uncultured Caldilineaceae bacterium
ATCGGACACCACGTAGGTTGAGTAGACCGGGGCAGTTTCCGGTCGTATCGAAACCAGAGCGGGTTGACCCGCTGCGTTTGAACGGTTGATTTACCCTTGTCGGGGTATGGGAAGATCGCGCCAGGGGAAGTGGACGGGCTTACACAAGAATGGGCGGATTTGGGGGATAATGGGCAATCTTGGCGTCTCCTTGCGTTAAATGGGTCTGGGCATTCCGGGAATGGGCCGGTTCTTTTTTGGGTCAAGTGAGCGGTTTTGGCCCATTCCCGGAATGCGTGCCGAATGGGGGAGATCCGTCCGCCAATCCTGGAATGCCCGCCCCCTTTCCAAAAATGTGACGCACACCCGCGACAACGGACCAGTTGACGCCGGGCCGGGATTTAGCGTAAACTCCGATTTTGTAATTGTGTTCCATCCAAAAGGGAGAGACCCACTTTGAGTGCGGCCACCACCACCCACCAACCCGACAAATACGATATCGCCATCATCGGCTCTGGCATCGCTGGGTCATCCTTGGGGGCCATCCTGGCTCGGCATGGCCTGCGGGTGGTGATCTTCGAGGCGGGCAGCCATCCCCGCTTTGCCATCGGCGAAAGCATGATCTTGGAGACCTCCGAGACCCTGCGGGCCATGGCCGAACTCTTCGACGTGCCCGAGTTGGCCTATTTCAGCAGCGAAAACTACCTCAACTATGCCGGCACCTCCCACGGGATCAAACGCCATTTCAGCTTTCTGCACCACACCCCCGGACAGCCCCACGACCCCAAGCGCAGCCTCCAGGCAGTCATCCCCAAGCAGCCCCACGGCCACGAACTCCACCTCTTCCGCCAGGACACGGACGCCTTCTTGGCCGCCACCGCGGTGAAGTATGGGGCCGACCTGCGCCAAAACGCCAAAGTCCAGGACATCGCCATGGACACCGACGGGGTGGATGTGATCACCGCCACCGGCGACCGCGTCCGGGCCGACTATGTGGTGGACGCCGGGGGCTATCGCTCCATCCTGGCCGAGCGCTTTGAGCTGCGGGACCGGGATCTGCTCACCCACTCCCGGGGCCTCTTCACCCATATGGTGGATGTACCCAGTTTCCAAGATCAGGCGTATGACCTGCCCTTTCCCGTCTCCGAGGGCACCCTGCACCACATCTTCGACGGCGGCTGGCTGTGGGTGATCCCCTTTGACAACCACCCCCGATCCACCAATCCCCTGTGCAGCGTGGGCCTGCTCTTGGACCCCAGGGTGCATCCCGAACGCAGCGACCTGACCGCCGAGGAGGAGTTTTTCGAGTTTATTGGCCGCTATCCCAGTATCCACGCCCAACTGGGCAAGGCCCGTTCTGTGCGCCCGTGGACCCGGGCCGGGCGTATCCAATATTCGTCCAAAAAGGTGGTGGGGGAGCGCTTCGCGCTCCTCGGCCATGCCGTGGGTTTCATCGATCCCCTCTATTCCAAGGGGCTGTACGAGTCCATGATGAGTACCTTGGTTCTGGCCCACCTGCTCTTGGAGGCCCACGCCGCCGGGGACTATGCCACCGAGCGCTTTCTGCCCTTGGAAGAGAAGACCCTGGCCTTTGTGCGCACCAACGACCGGCTGATCGCCAATTCGTTCCATGCCTTCCGCAATGTCAAACTGTGGGAGGTCTATTCGGCCCTGTGGCTGACCGGGGCCTATCTGGAGTTTCTCAAACTCAACACCGTGCGGGCTATGGCCGTCAGCCGGGCGGACTATGTGGAAAAGGCCGCCTGTCTCACTCTGGCCGGGGGCGGATTCGCCGAATACTTCACCTTCGCCGACCGCATCGACACCCTCATGGAGGCGACGGACCCCACGGACGTGGCCCAGGTGGACCGGGCCGTGGCCGAGATGCGGGCCATCTTTCACAGCGCTCCCTGGGTGCCCAAGGCCTTCCTGGCCACGTTGGACGGCAAGACCTATCTGCCCAAGAACAAACTCCGCCTCAGCCTGCTCAAGCGGGACGAGGGCTTCATGGGCGCAGGGGCCTATCGGCAACATTTCTTTGGGGATCATACGATGGCGGAGCTGATCAAGGTCTTCGTGGCGGAGAAGGTGAGGTATTCGGTGCCGGTGTTGAATTGGCGGCGGCGGGGTGGAGCGGGTTGAGATTGGGAGATTATGCGATTGGGAGATTGGAGGGGGGACTATGGATGATTGATTGGAACTGGCTTTGGCTGAACTGAAATTATCGGCCAACCCCACTGCGGCGGAGGTTGTTGAGTTCCTGTCGGGCAGGCCCACGCCCCAGGAAATCGTGGCTTATCATGCGTCCGAGCGCGGGCAGAATCGTGTGCGGGAACTGCTTGCGCTTAACTCTGCGGGCTTGGTCGGAGAAGCTGAAGAGAAGGAACTGGACGAACTGGAACGAATCGAGCATATTGTCATCATGCTCAAGGCCCGAATCTTGCAGATGGAAGTCGACAGCCTGGGCTAGTACCCGCCGGTTGAGTAGGCCGGGGCAGTTTCCGGCCGTATCGCTTGTACT
>CAZKEX010000524.1:0-2482 GCA_964551895.1 uncultured Caldilineaceae bacterium
AAGCCCATGCGGGACATCCGCGCCTTTGTGGTGGGCGACGAGGCCATCTGTGCCATCTATCGGGATTCCCAACACTGGATCACCAACACGGCTCGGGGGGGCAAATCGAGCAACTGCCCCATGACGCCGGAGTTGAACGACCTGTGTGTGCGGGCGGCCAAGGCCGTGGGCGGCGGCGTGGTGGCCATCGACGTGTTGGAAGATCCTGACCGGGGATTATTGGTCAACGAGGTCAACTATACGATGGAATTTCGTAATAGCATCTTGCCCACGGGGATCGATATTCCTGACCGTATGGTGGACTTTAGCCTGCGGGTGGCCAAGGAGGGCTGGGCCGCGGCCAACGGCTGGGACAGCGACGTCCCCCTGCTCGACACGGTCTCTTTGACCTGATCCGCCGGAACCGAAATCGTCCCCCTCCCCACTTTTGCACCTGTTGAGAAGGTGCAAAAGTGGGGATAACTATCCGAAAATTGGGGAGGAAGGGGTTGAACGGGTGATAACTGACATAATGTGCAGACCGGTTCGTGCCCTTGAATCCACCGAGAAGGTGGGGGGCTGGGTTCAGCCCTGGACCAAATTCCGCCTCGATCACTAGATTGGCTATACGAAATCATGACAAAAAACACGAAAATCTCAATCGTCGGTGCGTCCGGCTATGCGGGGGGTGAGTTGCTGCGCTTGCTCGTGGACCACCCCTTCCTGGACGTACACCAAGTGACCAGCGAACGCAACGCTGGCAGCTTTGTCCACTTCACCCACCCCAATCTGCGGGGGCGCACCCGGCTGCAATTCGTCAGCGCGGCGGATCTGGAACCCTGCGACGTGCTGGTGCTGGGCCTGCCCCACGGCGGGGCCATGACACGCATGGACGAGTTCGCCGCCCTGGCCCCCACCATCGTGGACATGAGCGCGGACTTCCGTCTGCGCAACCCGGATGACTATCCGCAATGGTATGGCAAGCCCCACGCAGCGCCAGATTGGCTGGACAAATTTGTCTATGGTCTGCCCGAACTGCATCGGGAGGCCATCAAAGCCACCCGTTACGTAAGCGGCGTGGGCTGTAACGCCACGGCCACCAACTTGGCCATCTATCCCCTCTTCGCCGCCGGGCTGGTGGACCACAGCCGGGGGGTGATCTGCGAGCTGAAGGTGGGCAGCAGCGAAGGCGGCAACAGATCCAGCGACGCCACCCACCACCCGGAACGCGCCCACACCATGCGCAGCTTTGCCCCCACGGGCCACCGCCACACCGCGGAGGTGCTGCAAGCCCTCCGCGCAGTGGGCAATGCGGGGGGCACCGCCGCGCAGGTCCACCTGAGCGCCACGGCCATCGACAACGTGCGGGGGGTGCTGGCCACGGCCCACCTCTTCGTCGTGCCGGGGACCACGGAAAAAGATCTGTGGAAGGCCTATCGCCAGACCTATCGGGACGAGCCCTTTGTGCGCATGGTCAAGGAGAAGACCGGCGTCTATCGCTACCCGGAACCCAAGATCCTCAGCGGCAGCAACTATGCCGATGTGGGCTTTGCCTTCGACGAAGCGACCAACCGGGTCGTAGCCCTGTGCGCCATCGACAACCTCATGAAGGGCGCGGCCGGCTCCGCCCTGCAATGCATCAACCTGATCCACGGCTGGGACGAGACGACCGGGTTGGGGTTTGCGGGGTTGCATCCGATTTAGCGAGTTGTGAGATGCGAGATGCGAGATGCGAGTTAGCATATCTCGCATCTCACAACTCGCATCTCACCTCAAAAGGAGAGACCATGATCGTAATTAAAGTCGGCGGCGGGCAGGATTTGAACATTGACGCCATTGTGGCGGATATTGGGGCGCTGCGGGCGGCGGGGCAGGATCTGCTTCTGGTCCACGGCGGCGCGGAGACCACCAATGAGGTGGCCGAGGCCCTGGGCCACCCCCCCCAGTTTGTGACCAGCGAGAGCGGCTATGTCTCCCGGCGCACGGACCGGCGCACCTTGGAGATCTTCGAGATGGTCTATTGTGGCCAGCTCAACAAGATGTGGGTGGAGAAATTCCAGACCGCCGGCATCAACGCCGTGGGCCTCAGCGGCCTGGACGGGCGCATCTTCGAGGGCAGCCGCAAGTCCACCATCCGGGTGCGCATGGGGACCAAACGCATGGTGATCCGGGACGACTGGACCGGCACGGTGGAGCGGGTGAACACGCACCTCCTGCGCCTGCTCCTGGACGCCGGCTACCTCCCCGTCCTCACCCCGCCCGGCGCGTCGGACACCGGCGAGGCCATCAACGTGGACGGAGACCGGGCCGCGGCCATGGTCGCCGCCGCCTTTGAAGCCGAAGCCCTGGTCATCCTCTCCAACGTCCCCGGCCTCCTGCGCGCCTTCCCCGACGAGGCCAGCCTGATCCGGGAGATCCCCAAGGCCAAGGCGGACGACTTCATGCAGTTCGCCGAGGGGCGCATGAAGAAAAAAGTCATGGGTGCAGTCGAGGCCATCGGCGA
>CAZKEX010000525.1:0-2477 GCA_964551895.1 uncultured Caldilineaceae bacterium
CTCAAGCCCAGGCTATCACCGCCGCAGACCCGGTGGATGCCGACCCTGACGACCCCCCTTTGGGCCGATCCTTGCTCTAGGGCCCCCCCCTCTCTGCCTACCCTGATCGTCCCCTTTTCAACAAAAAAATAGAACACAGATTGAACGGATCAAACGGATTCTTACGGATCAAAAAAAATCCGTTTTTGATCCGTCACATCCGTCCAATCCGTGTTCTATTTTTTGAGGACTCGCCGACCAACAACAACAAACCAACCACCCAACCAACCAACAAACCACCCACCCACCCATGCCAAACATCTCGCTAAACTCCGAAATCGGTCGTCTCACCAAGGTGATCATCCACGAGCCGGGCCAGGAGATCGAAAATATGACCCCGGCCACGGCCGCGGAGTCGCTCTACGACGACCTGCTCTATCTGCCCAGGGCGCTGAAGGAGCATCGGCAGCTCACCGCGGTGCTGCGCCAGACCGTGCCGGAGGTCTATGAGCTGGCGGACTTGCTGGTGGATGTGCTGGCCGACGGCGGGGTGAAGCGGCGGCTGGTGGACCGGCTGTGCGAGCTGCATCGGGCCGAGGAGATGGCGGACGAACTGGTGGCGCTGCCGGCGCCCCGGCTGGCCCGACAGCTTTTGGAGGGGACGCCCCTGCGCCGGGACAGGTTGAGCAAATTTTTGCGCACATCGCCCTATGCCCTGCCGCCCATGTCCAATACCTTTTTTATGCGGGATGCCACCATGTGCGTCAACGACCGGGTGATCATCGGCTCCATGGCCAAGTCGGCCCGAATTTCCGAGGCCTTGCTGTTGCGGGCGATCTTTAGCAATCACCCGGAATTTGAGGGGGCGGGCTACTATTTTGACGGCACGCAGAATCACCGGGACCCTGGCACGCCGGCTGTGACCATCGAGGGGGGGGATGTGCTGGTGATCCGGGAGGATCTGCTGGTGATCGGCTATAGCGAGCGCACGTCCGTGGGGGGGATCGACATGCTGCTGCAATCCTTGGCCCAGGGGGGCAGGGTGCGCCACGTGATCGTGGTGGAGATCCCCAAGACCCGGGCCACGATCCACCTGGACATGATCTTCACCATGATCGACCGAGACCGCTGTGTGATCTACGAGCCGCTGATCACCGGCGACCGCAGTTGCCCGTGTATGCATGTGGAGTTTGAGGGGGATCGCATCGGCAACATCCACCGTCACCCGGACCTGCTCCAGGCTTTGGACAGTGTGGGCGTGCCGTTGAAGCCCATCCTGTGTGGCGGCGCGGACCCCGTGGCCCAGGATCGGGAGCAGTGGTTCAGCGGGGCCAATTTCTTTGCCCTGGCCCCGGGCAAGATCATCGGCTATAACCGCAGCCGGGCCACCTTCCAGGAGCTGGAGCGGGCCGGCTATCCCACCATCCAGGCCACGGATGTGATGGCCGGGCTGGTGCATTTGGACGACTATGAAAAATGCGCCGTCGCCATGTCCGGCTCGGAACTGAGCCGGGGCGGCGGCGGCTGTCGCTGTATGACATTGCCGGTCAGCCGGGAGGATTGAGAAACATGGACGAGTTTATCAAATTAGATCAGTTTTTGAAGGTGCAGCAAATTGTGATGAGCGGCGGCGAGGCCAAACATCTGATCCAATCGGGCGAGGTGTTGGTGAACGGCGAGGAGGAGACGCGCCGAGGCCGCAAGCTGCGCCAGGGGGATGTGGTGACGGTGGATGGGGTGGAGATGGAAGTGGTGTTTGAGGAGTAATAGCGCCGCAGAGATCCCCGCTCTAGCCCGGTCCGTGACCGGGCGGGTCTACACGATCTTCTGCGGCAGACCCGCCGGGTCACGGACCCGGCTAGAGCATTATTTCCTGGACTACCTTCCGCCGGACTGGTCTAGCTCTACTAGCCGACAGCAAAAAAACGCCGTCAGCGGGAATTGACCCGCTGACGGCGTTTTGCTATCGGCTATCGGCTAACCGCTACTTCTCAGTTGAGTGCGGCGGCCTGCAACGCGGCTGCGCCGTCAAAGGCAGCTTCGGGGCTTTCGGGCTGGGCGAGGGAGGCGGGGGCGATCTTGGCGACTTCGATGCCGTCGGCGGCCAGGACGGGGACCAGGGCGGCGATGGCGGCCTCCACCATGCCATCCTCCGGCTGCCGGGTGGTAAGTTTCTGCAGGGCCAGCCCTGGGGTGATCAACATGCGGACCACACGTCTGCCTTCGTGGTTGGCGCTGAAACGCAGGATCTCATACGCAATGCCCGCCACGATGGGGATCAGCAGCAGGCGGGTGATAAAGCGCAACAGCAGGGCCAGCCAGACGGGCTGAATGCCCACAAAGGTGAGGGGGGCAAAGAGCAGGATGCTGAGGACGATCACATAGAGCAGAAAGCTGGTGCCGCACCGGGTGTGCTGGACGCTGTATTTCTGCACGTTGGACACGGTCAGCTCCACCCCGTCCTCATAGGCGTTGATGGTCTTGTGTTCGGCCCCGTG
>CAZKEX010000526.1:0-2459 GCA_964551895.1 uncultured Caldilineaceae bacterium
TCGGGGATCGGGGATCGGGGATCGGGGATCGGGGATCGGGGATCGGGGATCGGGAATTATGCCGTGGCAATCTCCCAATCTCCCAATCGCCCAATCCCTAATCCCCGGTCCCCGATCCCCGCACGAAGAGCAGGCGACTGCGCCAGGGGACGGTTTTGTTGAGGAGGTGGCGACGGTAGAATTGGGCGACTTGCTCGATCTCGTCGGCGCTGAGGTGGCGGGCCAGGTGATCGGCGTAGCTGGGGCGGGTGTCAGCGGTCGAACCGGAGGCGGAACCGGCTGGGGCGGTGCGGGTGAACCAGCGCTGCAACATGGCCGCGGTGATGACGACATCGCTCTGTTCGTCCACCCCCTCCAGCAGAAGCTTGGCCCCGGAAAATTCGGCCTCGAATAGCCCTCGCAGGGTTTCCTCGTTCCAGTTGACCATGGGATCTGCCTGATCCGCGTAGATTGCCTCTTCGGCCCCCTGGACCCGTGCGGCGAGATCCTGTCTATTTTCCACAAAGTCCTCGACAAGATCATCCCCAAATTTTTCCCAATCCACCAAATTATATAGCCGCTGGGTCTGTTGGGGCACCCGCTCGGCCAGGCTGATCACGCCGCCAGGGGCCAGCAGGGTGGCCAGCAGCCGAATCAACGCGCCCTTGTCCGGCTGCTGCACCAGGACGTTGCGGCCCACCAGGGCATCGAAGCGCACCCCGGCCAGTTCGGACGAAAGCCGGGCCGGGTCGGCCAGATCCGCCACCGTCCCGGCCAAAATGATGGGGCGGGTGATGGCGTCCAGGCGCTGGACCTGCTGGGCCAGGGCCTGGGCATCCTGGGCGGTGTGGGCAAGGGCAAAGACGCCGCCTTCCGGGGACCGGCGTAGGGCCTCCCAGGTCAGCAAGCCGCTGCCGGCGTTGAGGTCCAGCACGATGCTGTGGCGGGAGAGGTTGGCCCCGGCCATCACCCGGTCCCGCAGATCCCCCAGGCGTTGACCGGCCTGGGAGATGGTGCGTTGCAGCCAGCGTTCCCGGGCCTGATCCTGGGGCGAATTGGTGAGGATTTCGCCGGGGGCGCTGCGGTCTTCGTTTTCCAGCATGGCGGCCAGTTGGGCCTCTCGCCGTCGGGCCACCTGGGTGCGGATGGAGGCTTCGTAGCCCTGGTCCGTGGGCTGATAGAAAACCTTGCCCTGCAGGGCCGTGGGCAGATATTGCTGGGCCACCCAGTGGTCCCGATAGGCGTGGGGATAGAGATAGCCCTCGCCGTGGCCGAAACCCTCCTTGTCCCGGTTGCCGTCCCGCAGGTGGTTGGGGACCTCGCCGTCCGGCTCCTTGCCCACGGTTTCGATGGCGTCGAAGAGGGCAAAGGCGCTGTTGGATTTGGGCGCGGTGGCCAGATAGAGCCCGGCCTGGGCCAGGGGGAAGCGGCCTTCGGGCATGCCGATGCGGTCGAAGGCCTCGGCGCAGGCCATCACCACGCCCACGGCCTGGGGGTCGGCCAAGCCCACATCCTCGCTGGCAAAGATCACCATGCGCCGGAAGATGAAACGAGGGTCCTCCCCGGCGTAGATCATCTTGCCCATCCAATACATGGCCGCGTCCGGGTCGCTGCCCCGCAGACTTTTGATAAAGGCGCTGATGGTGTCGAAGTGATAGTCGCCCTCTTTGTCGTAGAGGACGGCCCGGCGCTGGATTGACTCCTCGGCGATGGCCAGGCTGATGTGGATCACACCGTCGGGGCCAGGGGGGGTGGTCTCCACGGCCAGTTCCAGTGCGTTGAGGACGCCCCGGGCGTCGCCGTTGGCCACTTCGATCAGGTGGTCCACGGCCTCCTCGGCCAGATCCACGGCCAGTTTGCCATAGCCCATCTCCCGGTTGGCCAGGGTTTGGGCCAGGATCTGGCGCAGGTGGGGGCCTTCCAAGGATTGTAACTGAAAAATGCGGCTGCGGCTGACCAGGGCCTTGTTGACCTCGAAATAGGGGTTTTCCGTGGTGGCCCCCACAAAGATCACCGTGCCGTTTTCCACCCAGGGCAGCAGGGCATCCTGTTGGGATTTGTTGAAGCGATGCACCTCGTCGACAAAGAGGATGGTACGCTGGCCATAGAGGGCCATCTGCTCCTGGGCCGATGCGATGGCTTCCCGGATATCCTTGACCCCGGCCAGGACGGCGTTGAGGGCGATGAAGTGGGCCTTGGTGCTGTTGGCGATCACCCGGGCCAGGGTGGTCTTGCCCGTGCCCGGCGGGCCGTAGAAGATCAGGCTGCTCAGTTGGTCGGCCTGGATGGCCCGGCGCAGCAGACGTCCCGGACCGACGATGTGATCCTGGCCCACAAATTCGTCCAGGGTGCGCGGACGCATCCGCGCGGCCAGGGGGGCGTCGGTGGAGATACGTTCTTGGCGGGCGTGGTCAAAGAGATCCATAGGCAAAAGGCAAAAGGCAAAAGGCAAAAGGCAAAAGGCAAAAGGCAAAAGGCAA
>CAZKEX010000527.1:0-2455 GCA_964551895.1 uncultured Caldilineaceae bacterium
GATACTCTTCGCCCGCAAAGGCCGCGGGCAGGGTGGTGAGGATATCCGCCACCAGGTCCGCCATCTCTTTGCGGAAGGCGACCCCCCGGCCCGTGGGCAGGGAGAGGGCTTTGGGCCGGTAGCTCTCGCTAAAATTGTGGACATAGCACCAGTCCCCGGGAACCGGGCGTTTGGCCGCCGCCTCTTTCAGCGCGCTGTTGACCAAGGAGTGTTTGCCGGTTCCGGTTGGCCCCAGGGCAAAGATGTTGTAGCCCTTGCGCCGGATGCCGATGCCAAACTCCACGGCCTGCACAGCCCGGGCCTGGCCGATCACCTCTTCCAGATCCGGGAGTTCCGATGTGTCGGTAAAGCTGAATTGGGCCGGGTCGCAGCGTCTGTACAGATCGTGCGGGGTCAGTTCTGTCGGCTGTTGGGACATGGGTGGGTCCTTTCGATGGTCGATATTTTCATAGCACAATCTGCATCTCCTGCCATTCGGGGCGGCCGGCCCGCCAGGCTTGACCTTCACCGGCATTCAGGCTGCGTTGACGCAGATCCGCCAAGGGCAGGGGGCGCAGGGCCAGGTGCAGGGCGTTCTGGGTCAGGGTGAGGCGCACCCAGGCCACGGGGTATTCGATGATGGCGGGCACAATGATAAAGTGGCATGGACGCCCGCCCACAGGGATCTCTTGCACGTCCAGCATGTGGGCGTGGCCCTGAAAGACCGCCCGCACATTGCCGTGCCGGGCCATGATGGCCAGAACGGCCTCGGCGTTTTCCACCCAATAGTAGTCCACCCATGTTTGGGTGTTGCTCCAACGCTGTAACAACTGATGAACAAAGAGGATTACCGGCCGATCTCCGGCGCTGGCCAGATCCCGATCCAACCGGGCCAGTTCGTCGTCCCTGACCCAGCCGGAGATGGGATCGTTGGGCAGCGCTGCGGCGATCTGGGCGTCCGAATGGCCCTGGGCGTTGAGCAGGATCAGCCGGGCCTGGGACAGGTCGATGGTGCGCCCCAACCCCCGCTCCAGCCCGGCCCGCTGCTCGAAGAAGGTCCACGGCTGGCCCAAGGGGGCGTCATGGTTGCCGGGGATGGCGTAGAACGCCCCTGGCAAGGTGGCAAAGTCGGTCAGGGTATCGGCGATCACCGACTGCACGTGGGCCGGCTCCATGCCAAAGACCCCGCCGCCACAGGTCACGTCCCCCAGGTGGAGGATCAGATCCAGGTTGGCCCCGGCCAACTCGGCCATGAGCGCGGTCTGAATTTCCGTGGACCAGGGCTGAAGTTGGCTCTCTTCGCTGCCAAATTGGACCGTGGAATCAGGCCAATAGTGGGTATCGCTGATCAATCCAATGGTCACAGGTGCAGGAATTGGCCTCTTCATTGGGCAAACCACTCACTTTCCAGATCGGCCAGAATCCCCTGAACCTGAAATTGGGCCAGGGTATCGGCGATTTTTTCCTGCAATAGATGGGCAGTGATGGGGGCGGCGATGACATAAGGATTGTTCTCCAGGGCCGGGCCGACCGAGATCAGCGGCGCGCCTTGGCCCTGGGCGATCTTCAGGCTGATCCCGTCCACCAGGGCGGCGTCGGCCTGGCCGGAGAGCAGGGCGGCCAGGGCTTCGGCTTGGGTCTCGAAGGGCAGAAAGGTGATGGTTGGGTTGGGGGCCGACCCGGCGGTTGGGGTGGAGATCAGGTGGCGTTGCAGTTGGCGGCCCACGGCGTCCCCGGCCCCGCCCCACTCCACGGCCACCGTGCGGCCAGGCAGATCCCCCGGACCGGTGATGGCCGACCCCACTTTCACGGCCAAGAAGATCCCCGCATCAAAATAGGGGGCGGAAAAAGCCACATCCTCGGTCATGCGCGGGTCTTGGGGGAAGGCGCTGACGATGCTGTCCAGTTTACCGGCGATCAGGGCATCCAGCAAGCCATCGTAGCCCATGGCCACGATCTCCAACTGCAAACCCCATGCCCCGGCCATCTGTCGGGCCAGATCTACATCAAACCCCACCGGCGCGCCGGACGCGTCCAAACTCTCGAAGGGCGGAAAGGATGGATCCATCCCCACCCGCCATGTGCCTCGGGCCTGCATGGCCTCCCACGTGCGGTCCGGGCCGGGAAAAAGCCCGCTGCCCCGCCACAGCCAGAGTGCGGCGGCGAGGAGGAGGGCGGCGAGGGCGAGCCAGCGCAGGGTGGGCAGGGAGTGCAAGGAGTAAGGAGTAATGAGTAAGCGTGTGTTGGACAAATGGATTGTGGGTAAACGCGAGTGAGGTGAACGGGCGTTGGGTAAGTGTGATAGTATCTCGTCAACACGAAACTCATTACTCATTACTCCTTGCCTTCTCTGTCGCATATCGCTTCACTTCCTCATAAATGGGCTTCGGTTCAAAGTCGGCGCTGACAAAGGTATAGTAGTCCTGATAGCTCTTGGCGTCCCAGGGGAAGCGGAAGAGCCACATGCTGAGGCTGT
>CAZKEX010000528.1:0-2440 GCA_964551895.1 uncultured Caldilineaceae bacterium
GGCGGGTGGAGTTGTGGGGACGGGGGCGGGAGGATGAGGAGGAGAGGGGGAGACAAGGAGACAAGGAGAAGGGGTTGGCGGGGGTGGGGGCGCAGATTGAGTCGTTGTTGCGGCCCCATGTGATCTTGGATATGCTGGCCAATTTTAGCCTCTTTGCCACGGACAAACGCAGTCGGCGCATCAAGGTGGTGGGGCGTTATCAGCAGGTGCAGGCCGCCAACCAGATTGTGGAACGGGTGCTGGCCGGCTTCCCCCGCAAAGGGCTGATCTGGCATTTCCAGGGGTCGGGCAAATCCCTGCTCATGGTCTTCGCCGCCCAGAAGATGCGTCTGCAACCGGCCCTGCGCAACCCCACGGTCCTGATCGTGGTGGACCGCATCGACCTGGACGCCCAGATCAGCGCCACCTTCCACGCCTCGGACATCCCCAACCTGGTCAAAGCCGAGACTCGGGAAGAGTTGGCCCGGCTGTTGCGCCAGGACACCCGCAAGATCATCATCACCACCATTTTCAAGTTTGGCGAGACAAATGAAGAATCTGCGCTTGCTCGAAAAGCGCAGGGCGGGGTGCTCAACGAGCGGGCCAACCTGATCGTCATGGTGGACGAGGCCCACCGCACCCAGGAGGGGGACCTGGGGCGTAAGATGCGCACGGCCCTGCCCAACGCCTTTCTCTTCGGCCTCACCGGCACGCCCATCAACCGGCGAGACCGCAACACCTTCTTCGCCTTCGGGGCCGAGGAAGACGCCAACGGCTATCTCAGCCGCTACGGCTTCGAGGAGTCCATCCGGGACGGGGCCACTCTGCCCCTGCACTTTGAACCCCGCCTGCTCAATCTGCACATCGACAAAGAGGCCATCGACGAAGCCTACGCCGAACTGACCGGCGAACTCTCCGACCTAGACCGGGAGAACCTGGCCCGCATGGCCTCCAAAATGGCCGTGTTGGTCAAAGCCCCGGAGCGGCTGGACGTGGTCAGCCGGGACATTGCCCACCATTTCCAGGCCAAAGTCGCGCCCAACGGCTTCAAAGGCATGGTCGTCACCTTCGACCAGGAGAGCTGCCTGCTCTACAAGGCCGCCCTGGACCGTCACCTGCCCGCCGAGGCCAGCGACGTGGTGATCTCCGTCTCCGGCAACGCCAACCACGACCCGGCCTACGCCCCCTATCGCCGCAGCCGAGACGCGGAAGAGGCCCTGCTCGACCGCTTCCGGGACCCCAACGACCCCTTGGAGCTGCTGATCGTCACCGCCAAACTGCTCACCGGCTTCGATGCGCCCATCCTCCAGGCCCTCTACCTGGACAAGCCCATGCGGGACCACACCCTGCTCCAGGCCATCACCCGCACCAACCGCACCTATGGGGACAAGAAAACCCACGGCCTGATCGTGGACTACCTGGGCGTTTTCGATGACGTGGCCAAGTCCCTGGAGTTTGACGAAGCCGGTTTCCGCCAGGTGGTATCGGGCATCGAGAAGCTCAAGGAGCAACTGCCGGGGGCCATGCAAACCTGTCTGGCCTACTTCCTGGGCGTGGACCGCACGGTCAGCGGCTACGAAGGGCTGCTAGCGGCCCAGGAATGCTTGCCCAACAACGACGTGCGGGACGCCTTCGCCGCGGACTACAGCGTCCTGGGCCAACTGTGGGAAGCCCTTTCCCCGGACCCCATTCTCTCCAACTACGAAACCGATTATCGCTGGCTCTCCCAGGTCTACGTCTCCGTGCAACCCACCACGGGCCAGGGTTCCCTGATCTGGCACGCCCTGGGGGCCAAGACCATCGAACTGATCCACGAGAACGTTCATGTTGAGACTATCCACGACGACCTGGAGCAGATCATTCTGGACGCCGAGCTGCTGGACGCGGTGCTGCACGCGCCGGATCCCAGCCGTAAGGCCAAGGAGATCGAGATTCAAGTAGCCGCCCGGCTGCGCAAACACATGCACAACCCCCGCTTCCGCGCCCTCTCCGAGCGATTGGAAGCCCTCAAAGAGCGCCACGAACAGGGGCAAATGCACAGCCTCGCCTTCCTCAAAGCCCTGCTGGACCTGGCCACGGACCTGCTCCAAACCGAAAAGACCACCCCGCCCGAAGAAGACGAAGACCGGGGCAAAGCCGCCCTCACCGAACTCTTCCAAGAGGCCCGGAGCGAAGACACCCCCATCGTCGTCGAGCGGGTGGTGACCGACATTGACGAAATCGTGCGGGTCGTGCGCTTCGACGGCTGGCAAGCCACCAGCTCCGGCGAGCGGGAAGTCAAGCGCGCCCTACGCCGCGCCCTGCTCAAATACCATCTGCACCAGGATGGGGAGTTGTTGGAGAAGGCGTATGGGTATGTGCGGGAGTACTATTGATGGGGGAACGGTTATGGGGCGGAATATTTTGACAACCCAGATCTAGCAACCTGGAGGCAAAAATGACCGGCAATGAACAGATCGAC
>CAZKEX010000529.1:0-2432 GCA_964551895.1 uncultured Caldilineaceae bacterium
TCTCCTTGCGGATGATGCTGGTCTCCACCCCCTCCACCAGCAGCAGATTGCCCCGATCCGCCAGGCCTTGCAGCTTGTCCGGCTCCCCCCGCAACAGCAGGACATCCCCGCTCTGCAGACGCAGGTTGCGCAGACCGGAGCGGCACTGACGGCCTTGGCGCTGCACCCCCATCACGCTGACATTTTCATAGCGATAGAAGCCCAGCTCCGGCAGCAGGCGATTGTTGAAGGGCGAATCGGGCAGGACGACGGCCTCCACCACCTGCTGTTCGATGCGGGGGGTCTGAGAACGGCTCTCGTCTTCCATCACCGAGGCCACCTCGACACTGTTGCCCTGCATAAAGAGGGCAATGGCCTTGGGCGTCCCGGAGACCAACAAGGCGTCCCCTTCGGCCAAGACCAGCCCTCGGGTCTGGTCCGAATGCAAGATCTGTTCGCCCCGGAAGACCTCCAACAGCTCTATGCGGGCATCGCCTCCGTCGTCTCCTTGGCCGTTGCGCTGGGATGCCGAAGGGGTGCGGATGCGCCGGTGGCGGTGGGGGTGGCGCAGGCTGCTGACCCGGCCCTTGGGCAGATCCTGGAAGATCTCCTCGACGGGCCGACCGACCAACTTGCTGTAGCCATCCACCTGCAATTCGGTGATATAGGTCGAACGGCCCTGGCTGGTCAGCCCGGCCAAGGGCGCCCGGTCCGGCAAAAGGCGTTGGCTCACGACCACGATGATCACCACGCCGATCAGGGTGTAGAGCAGGCCCAGGGGGGCAAAGTCAAAGAGACCAAAGCCGGGTCCGCCGCTCTTGCGATAGAGATCGTCGATCAAAATGTTGGTGCTGGTGCCGATCAGGGTGATGGTGCCGCCCAGGACCGCAAAATAGCTGACGGGGATCAACAGCTTGGAGGGCTGGATCTTGAAGCGGGCGCTGAGGGAGAGGATCACCGGGATCATCATCACCACCACCGGGGTGTTGTTCATGATGGCGCTGGCAAAGGGGATGATCAGCCCCAACAGGATCAACAGCCGGCGGGGACTGCCCTTGGAAAAGTCGGCCAGGCGGATGGTGACGGCCTCCAGGGCGCCCGTGCGCAGGAGCCCGGCGCTCAACACAAACATGGCCCCCACGGTCAGGGTGGCCGTGCTGGAGAAACCGGCAAAGGACTCCGCCGGTGTCAGCACACCGCTCAAGGCCAGGGCCGCAATGGCCAGGATCGACGTCACCTCGGTCGAGACCCACCGGGTGATATAGAGGGTGGCGGCGGCCACTACGATCAGGATCAGGGCAACAATTTGCATGGGGATTCCTCACCGGTTTTTTGATCATTGGGAGCGAGTCTACTCTGGATGTTCCCAGTGGGGCTGTTTTTTTCTTTCCGCCGGTTTCCGTGTATCCTGTAATGATGAACCTACCCTATCATATCGAAATCAACGAAAAAGCCCTTGGGGATCGATTTAGCCCTCAAGCCCTGGAAGAGCTGACCCTGGCCAACCTGGCCCAGGACGACCTGCCCGGTCTGCTCCTGCACCCGGAGCGCCATTTTGACAACGACCTGATCCCCCAGGCTTTGGCCTATATTCAGGCCGAACATGATCGGATTGTGGCCTCTGCCGGGGCCGGGGATGGGGGCGCGGCCATGCGGGCGGCCTTTGGGCGTCTAACCCACACCGCCCAGGATTTCTACGCCCACTCCAACTATGTGGACATGTGGCTGGCCCAACACGGCGGTCTGGACGCCACCGCCCCGGACCAGATCGACGGCGTGGATCCCGCTCTGCTTTCCAGCCCGGATCTGCGCACCTGGCACTTCTATCTGTGGCGAGATGTGGTTTTCTACATCCCGGTGATCCGGAATCTGGCCCGGCGCATCTACATCGCCCCCAACTCCCACGAGGCCAACCACCTGGACGACCCCAGCCGCGGCCCCAAATTTGCCTATGCCATGAAGGCCGCCCAGGACCGCACCTGCCAGGAATACGAGCGGGCCGTGGCCGCCATCCGCCAGGCCGAGGGCGTCGAGGCCGTGGTGCGCTTTCATGGATCGTAGCAGGTCCAGGCCATATCTTTCACCGCAAAGTCGCCAAGAGCGCAAAGAAAAGAAGCGGTTACTTCTTTGATCCTTTGCGAACTTTGCGTCTTGACGGTGGGGTTTTAAGAAATCAGGAGAATGAAAATGGTGTACCGCTCAGTTTTGACGACATTTGTGTTCTGCTTGGGGTTAGTGTGGCTGACCGCCTGTGGGGCCACCGACCCTGCCGCCCCGATCCCAACCACCCAGGCTGACGTACCCAGCCCGGCCACCCAGGAGACACCCATGCCCGCAGCAGAGAAACCGACCCCCACCCCAGAAGAGGCCCCGGTCCGGGGTCCCTTGCCGCCCAAACCTGCTGTTGGTGAGGGGATGGGCCAGGGCATGGCCTATGTGGATGCTGTCACCGT
>CAZKEX010000530.1:0-2425 GCA_964551895.1 uncultured Caldilineaceae bacterium
ACGACAGCTTCCCCTCTTCCCCCGCATGATCATAGGCCTGGTGGTGGTTTGCCTGCTGGGCGGCGGGGTGATGGGGGAGGCTGTGGGCGCGCAATCCCCAACACCGGTTGGGACGCCGATACCGGTTGGGACAGAGGAACCTGCCCCGTCCTCGACGCCCCAAGGTACGCCGACCCCGGAGCCGCTCTTCGTTTTTCAAGAATGCGAAGAGGTGGACGAGGCGACTCTGCGGGACGAACTCAACCGCATCACCCAGGAGGTCTTTGCCAGCGGCCAGGGCGGGCTGGAGATCGAGGCGTTGGTGATCGATCAGTGGCTCTTGCTGGGTATTGACGGGGTGATCGACGGCCAGATCGATCTGGCCGTGGCCCGGGTGGCCAGGGAGGAGGACTATTGGAGCCGGGTGGTCTCCGGCTGGTCTGCGGACAAGGCCGAGGAATTCACCACCAAGGTGGCGACCTATGCCTTCGATTCGGAGCCATTCCGGGCGGCGATCGAACAGCTTTCCGTCGGCGTGGCGGACGGGCTGACCGCGGGCATGGAGACCCTGTCGGCCCGCTCGGCGTCGTCGGCCCTGCTCTGTGTGCAGGAATTTATCGGCCAGACCTATTCGGAGACCATGGTCGGTCTCTTTGTGGAGGATGTGCAGGCGGGGATGGCGGCGGCGGATCTGGCCGATGTGGACGCCGATATCAACCCGATTTTGGACAGCCGCACCAAGACCTTGGCCGGGGTGGGCATTATCATCGGCGCGCAGATTGCCAAGCGGCTGGCCAAGGCGATTGCCAAGCGGGTGGCGGGCAAGGTGGCCGGGCGGCTGCTGGGCCGGGCCGCCACCACGGTGATCCCGTTGGCCGGGTGGATCATCGGCGGCGGGCTGCTGGTGTGGGATCTGGTGGAGGCGGGCAACGGCTCCCTGCCCCAGATCCAGGAGGCGCTGAAGGGGCCGGACGTGAAGGCGGGCATCCGGGCTGAGATCAGCGACGCTGTGGGGGTGGAGATGGCCGCGGCCCTGCCGGAGATGGCCCGCACGGTCTCGAACGAGATCTACAGCCAGTGGTTGGACTTCCGCCACAAGCACACCCGGGTGCTGGCCTTGGCCGGCGAGAACGACCGCTTCCGCACGATTTTGGACGGCGCGGATGTGGGGGATGTGGGCCGGTTGGGGGATCTGGTGGCCTTTTACGACCAGACCCTGGACCAACCCGCTCTGGACGCGGATATCCGCAACGGGCAATTTGAGCGGCTGCTCTATCTGCCCAAGTCGGCCATGAAGTTGCTGCAGGAGACCGTTGATCCGACAGGGGTTGTGGCCTGGGCTGACTTGGCCGGGGACGGGATCGATCAAGTGGTGGCCACGGATCTCTATCGGGTGGCCCAACCCGCCGACTTCGCCGACCGGGACGCCCTGGATCGGGTGCTGGCCTTGGAAGATCCGACAGCCATCGCCCAGATCATGCTCCTCTCCACGGCGGACCGGGTGACCCTGTTGCAATTGTCCCCGGCCCAGGTGGGTCCGCTGGCCGCGGCCTTCTCGGTGGATGACCTGACCTGGTTGGCTTCGTATGTGACGGCCTTGGCCCCTCAAGGACGGGCGCAGTTGGTGGAACGGCTGCTGCGGGAACCGGCGCTCATGCCCCGGCTCAAGTTTGCGGACATCCGCAAGGCGTTGTTGGAGACTGACAATATGCCGGAGAGCCTGACTTTCTTGGCCCCGGAGCCGACGGTCCAGTCCCCGATTGAGCAGGTGACCAGCGTGATTGAAGACACAAATCAGGTGTTGAGCGGAGAGGTGCCGTGGCGGTTGTTTTTGCGCAAATATGTCACGGTGGGCAATGGGCTGATCTTGTTGGGCGCGTTGATCGGGCTATGGCTGCTGATTCGGCTGTTGTTTCGGCGCAATCAGGGGGTGAATGTGACGATCAATATGCCGGAGGACAGAAAATGAACAATGCACAATGCACAATGCACAATGATGAATGGCGAATGGCGAATGGCGAGCAATGCGAAAACAATGGATTGACGAACGCCCCATTGTGCATTGTGCATTGTGCATTGTGCATTGACCCATGTTGATCGCCCTGGACACACCTCACGAAGACGTGGAGATCGGCGAACTGCTGGTCGTGGTCACCGTCTATGCCGCCAACATCGTCAAGGATGTACGGGAAAACCTGCGCAACTTGGTGGGCGGACGGCTGGTCCACTATGAGCAGTTGATCCAATCTGCCCTGGAACAGGCCCTGGGAGATCTGGAAGCCAAGGCCCAGGACAAAGGCTATGACGGCGTCCTGGGCGTCAAGATCAGCCACCCCTCCCTGGTGGACGGGGGCGTGGAGGTGATTGTGTACGGGAACGGGTATCGGCTGAGGAGACAGGGAGACAGGGAGACAAGGAGACAAGGAGACAAGGAGACAAGGAGACA
>CAZKEX010000531.1:0-2411 GCA_964551895.1 uncultured Caldilineaceae bacterium
ACCATGCAAGCAAAATTACTGTACCTTCATGCAATTTCCCCCCTCCACGCCGGGACGGGTCAGGGGGTGGGGGTGATCGATCTGCCCATCGCCCGAGAGAAGGCCACGGGCATCCCCATTGTGCCTGGCTCCACTGTGAAGGGTGTGCTGCGGGATGCCTGCGGCGAGGGAGAGGCGTGTCTGCATATTTTTGGACCAAAGACCGATAACGCCTCGGAGTATGCGGGGTCGGTCCAGTTTACGGATCAGCGCCTGCTGTTGCTGCCCGTGCGCAGCCTGGCCGGCACCTTTGCCTGGGTGACCTCCCCCCTGTTGATCCAGCGCTTTCTGCGGGATGTGGCGGAGGATGGCAACCTCAAGGCGCCAGAGCTGCCCGCCATGCCGGGCGAGGATATCGCCTGCCTGGTAGTGGATCAGATCCTGGCGGCGGAGGCAGGGAACAAGACCGGCAGCCAGTTGATTCTGCAACACGGCGGCAGCGAGCAGGTTGTGCTGGAAGACCTGGTCCTGACCCCAGCCAAAGAGGATAAGTTGACCACCTGGGCAGGATGGCTGGGGTCCCAGCTCTTCCCCAGCGACCCGGATTGGCAGAAGAGCCTGTCGGCCCGAATCTGCATTGTATCGGACAATGTGATGAGCTTCCTGCTCCAGACAGGCACAGAAGTGACCGCCCGCATTGCCCTGGACGACGAGAAGAAGACGGTCAGACGGGGTGCGCTGTGGTATGAAGAATCTCTGCCGGCGGAGAGTGTGTTGACCGGGCTGGTGATCGCCTCGCCGGTCAAAGCCGAGGCCAAGGCGGTGTTCGCCAAGATCGGGAAACTGGCCGGCGGCGCCCTGCAATTTGGCGGCAATGCCACCGTGGGCCGGGGTCTGTGCCGCCTGCGGCTTAGTTAAAGGAAGAAGCCAACTATGAAAACCCAAGAACAGAAATATGCCAAATTGGTCCACGATCAGGTGTATGAGATCTATGGACAGGGGGACAAGTACGAGAAGCAATATGGCTCTATGGCCCACAAGCTGCCCATCCTGGTGCGGACGGCTGGACTGGCCCAGGCTCTGGCCTTTGCGGACACACGCAAACCAAAGGCCCAGAAAAAACTCCTTGCGCATCTGGCCCAGACTGTGCTGAATAGTGAGCCTCGTGAACTGCTCCGCCAAAGCCGTGAACTGCCTCTCCTTCCGTACATGCGTCTGACGGACGAAGTGACCCTGGCGTTGACCTGGTACAAACGGTTCGCCCAATCCGTCTTGGGGGTGGATGCCAGCGACGAGCCAGACGAAGGCGGTGACGACAATGAGTAGACGTCAAGATGTCGCCACGATGAAAGCGGACCAGGCCCAACATGCGGGTCTGTGGCTGGACAAATATCTTGTAGCCGAAGGGGGGAACCAGTCAGGCGATGACAAGCCCAAATCTATCCTGGTTGGTGAAGCTGCTCGCATTCCAGAGCCCCCGATCTACGAGGCGTTTTATAAGCGCTGGAAGAGATCCCTTGCGGAAATCGGCGTGCCGGAAACTCACATGCGGGCAGCCAAAGTCACAGGTCGCCTGGCCGTGGGTCTGGGTAGCGAGAGCGTGCTGGAGACCGCCATCACCCTGCACCGCACCTATGGCGTACCCTTCATCCCCGGCAGCGCGTTGAAGGGGCTGGCGGCCAGCTATGCCCGCCGGCGGCTGGAAGGGGCCGGCTGGCGCAAGGACGGCGAGGACCATAACATCCTCTTTGGCAGCACAGAGACGGCCGGCTATGTCACCTTTTTCGACGCGCTCTATGTGCCGGGCAGTGGATTCCGTAACTCGGAGAAGAAGCCCCAAGCCCTATGGGCCGATGTAATCACGGTTCATCATCCGACCTATTATCAGGGTGATCAACCTCCGGCTGACTGGGACAGCCCCAACCCGATCCCCTTTCTCAGCGCCACAGGCAACTATCTGATCGCCCTGCATGGGGAGGAGAGGTGGGTACAGGCGGCCTTTGAGATCCTGGAACTGGCCCTGACCGAAGAAGGGATTGGGGCCAAGACATCCAGCGGGTATGGGCGGATGGTTTTCGGTGCGCTCGCCCCCCTTGGCCCCCTTCCCCCCGATGGTGAGCCGTATGTGGTTGCCAGGAAAAGATTGCTATCGATTGAGTCGCCGCCGCCTGGACGGGAGCGGGGGACTGTGGCAGAGATTCGGCGCAATGGCGATTTTGGCTTTATCAATCCGGCCGCGGGCGGGGGACAGATCTTTGTTCACAGCAGTCAGCTGACGCCTGCCGGATCCCTGCTCCGGACGGGACAGGTGGTGGAATATCGGATTGGTGAACATAAGGGGAAACCCCAGGCCCAGGAAGTCGTGATACTGTTGGAGCCTGTCTAGTGTAGTTCGGCACAAGTAGGTCTGGGACAATCTTGCTCTAGCCCGG
>CAZKEX010000532.1:0-2390 GCA_964551895.1 uncultured Caldilineaceae bacterium
AAAACTTTTCCATTTTCAAATTTCAATTCTGAATTGATCCCTATGCGTCCCCGGCACGCACGTACTTTTTGTTGGGTTGAGCCGTTCTCGCCTCGCTTGGGGCCGACGTGCCGGGGACCGAGCTACGCGTGTCGGGGGCAGCAAGGGGAGGCCGCTGGCCGGGGCACAGCCCCTGGCCGACCGCCCTCCCCCTTACTCCCCCCGACGGCGGGCCTGGAGTTGCGCATGGAAGGCCTGATGCTGTTTCAGAGTTACACCCGCACCGTCTTGGGGCAGGTTGTAACGAGTGAGAAGGGCGATGGACTGTTCGACGTGACCAATCGCTTCCTCTGTCCGGTCGAGCTGGGAGAGAACAACGGCCAAGTTAAGACGATATGCCGATTCAGCCGAGACATCTCCAATCTGTTGGGTTATCTGGATGATCTGCTCAAATGCGCCGGCCGCTTGGGCAAAGTCGCCCCTGTGGAACTGAATGGCGGCCATATTATTGAGCGTCGTCGCCTCCCCGGACTTGTCTCCCACCTGGCGTCTCAGGGGCAGCGCCTCCTCGTAGTACCTCAGCGCCTGAGCCTTCTCACCCAGCGCAGAGTAGATGAATCCAAGATCACTAAGAAATGTGGCTTGATCTTTCAGCGAATCATTCGTTCGGGCAACTTCAAGCCCTTTCTCAACCCACTCAATTTCATCTCCCCAAAGACCTCGAATGCTTTGGTGCTTTTTGATCGCGTGGATGATCGATACTACATCATCCGACGATGGCTTGCCGTCGATTAATGTTCGCCACGCCCACTGGATCTGCTCGTAGATCGCCTCGATGGCCTGCCAATCCTCCCGATCCTGGTTCACCAAGGCCAAATAGTGTTCCCGATGACGAACCACAGCCTCATCCGGCGTCCCCGTGCGGGCGAAGGCGGCCAGGGTTTGGTGCAGGGCCAAGGACTCGTCCGGCCCTTTCTCCAACAAATTGCGCTGGATCAGCCGGGCCAGGGTGGCCGGCTCGGCCTGGGTGACGGCCTGGGCCGCGGCCAGATCAAAGCGGGCGGGCTTGGGGGCAAAGGCCCCCAGGGCGTGGAAGGTGGCACGGGCGGCGGGGTCGGCCTGGGCTGCCCCATCCAAACTGAGGGCGATGGTGGCGTTCAGGGTGTCGGTTACGGAGCCGGGGCGGGTGGCCGGGTCCGCCAGCCGGGCCAGGACTGTGCGGGCTTGTTGGGCAAAGGCCACGGGTTCGCCCCCGTTCTCCCCGTTCAGGTAGCCGCCCATCAACTGGATGGCCAGGGGCAGATAGCCCACGGCGGCCAGCAAGCGGTCTACCAGTTCCGGCCCATCATCGCTTGGCTGGGCGGTGATGGGGGCCAGTTCGGCCAAGAGGCGGCGGGCGGGGTCCGGGTCCAACACCTCCACGCTCTGCACGGTGCCAAAGCTGCGGGCGATGGCCTGGTCACGGGTGGTGAGCAGGTGGGCGCAGTGGGGTCCGCCCAGGCGCAGGGCCTTGGCCGCGTCCCGGGTCCAGGCGTCGTCGATCACCAGGAGCAGGCGGCGCTGGCCGAGGCGTTGCGGACCGCGCCGGCCCGGCCTTCGGGCGTGGGGCGATCGGTCACATCCACGCCCAGGGCGTCTCCCCACCCGGCCAGGATGCCCAACAGGTCTGGCTGGGTGCCCAGGCCCGCCCACAGCACCCCGTCGGTGAAGTGGTCCAAAATCGCGCGGTGGTGGGCCAGGGCCACGGCCAGGGTCGTCTTGCCGACGCCCGGCAGCCCCTCGGCCGAGAGGGCCACGGTCCCCCCGGCGGTGAGGCGGGCGACGAGATCGGCGACAATCTGGTCCCGTCCGAGGAAGTGGGGTGGGAAGGGGGGGACGTCGTGGAAGATCCCCTTTGGGCGTTCGCCGGCCTGGATGAAATGGTCGGCGAGCCGGGAGACTTCGTCCTTCAAGGCCGTCTGAATCTGGGTCTGAGCGGTCTGTCCGATCACCAGCTTTTGCTGCAAATCCGATTGCAGCAGGCTTTGCTCCGTGCGGATCTCGGCCCAACGGATTTCGTCCCACAAGCGACGGCGGTCGTCATCTTCTATCGGTCGTCCCAACAGGGTGCGGCCATCGGCCACTGCCTGGACGATCCCGGTCATAGCACCTGTGGCGGCCAGCAAGATCAATGCCCAGGCGTAGACGTTGGGCGGCGTCTCGGCCAGGCCTGCGCGCATGGCCAGCCAAACCACAGCGCCCGCCACGATCCAAGGCACGACAGCCAGGATCACAAACAGACGCAAAATTTCAGACCAAGTGAGATTCAGACCGAAAATCGAGGTGCGGCGCATGGGCAGCATTCTCCTGGGGTGGAGGAGGTGGATGGTGTGTGGAGTTCAGTATATGCGGGAATGGGGATGGGGGCAAGG
>CAZKEX010000533.1:0-2345 GCA_964551895.1 uncultured Caldilineaceae bacterium
ATCGCCTGGGCAACCTGGGGAATGCCTACTATTCCCTGGGGCAGGTGGAGCGGGCCATTGAGCAGTACGAGCAGGCCCTGGCCATCAGCCGGGAGATCGGCGACCGCCGGAGCGAAGGCCTTACCGCTTGGAATCTGGGGTTGGCATTGGAAAAACAGGAACGTTTTGCCGAGGCCGCCGAATTGATGCAGATATGTGTCGCCTTTGAGCAGGAGATCGGCCATCCAGACGCCGTGGCCGATGCCGAACGTCTGGCGGAAGTTCGGCGCAAGGCAGGGTTGTGAACCGGCGGGGACGATACAATCCCGGAATGGGCCGGTTCGTATCGGGTTGAGCAAATAGCCCTGGCCCATTCCGGGATTGGCGGGCGAAACACCGGTGATCGCTAATCATTCCGGGAATGGGCCAACGCTACTCACTCGACCCAACAAGAACCGGCCCTTTCCCGGAATGCCCACCCCCAATCCGTCCGCCCTTTGGCCCGAAGGCGCCACGGCTAAGACGTCGGGGCTTTTCCCAAAAGCCCGACGTCTGGGTCAACCCACCCCTGGCATAAGATCCTTAATGAGGATCATGCCCTGATCGCCGCGGCGAGAAGTTCGACTTTTTCAAAAAGTCGAACTTCTTTTCTGTGGCCCGCCATCCCCCAAATTTGACTCTTTCCCCACCTTGCCCCAAGATCAACCCCACGTCACGCATCCGCCCAATCGCCCAATCTCGTAATCGCCCAATCTCGCCACCATCCGCCCATGCCACCTGAACAACGCCCGCCCGAATATAGTACCAAGATCGACCTGGCCCCCCGCCCCACTGCCCAGGGTGAGGTTGTGGCCCAGTCGGGTCGTTCCCGTGCGTTGACCCGGGCCCAGGATGCCAAGGGCTCGTCGGCCATGAAGCCGGCCCAGGTGCTGATCCTGGGCTTTGCCGCCATCATCGCCCTGGGCACATTGCTGCTCAAGCTGCCCTGGTCCGCCGCGCCGGGCAAGAGCATCTCGTGGCTGGACGCGTTCTTCACCGCCACCAGCGCCACCACCGTCACCGGGCTGGCCGTGCGCACCACGGCCATAGACTTCAGCTTCTTTGGCCAGGTCATGATCCTGCTCCTGCTCCAGGTGGGGGGCGTGGGCTTCATCGCCTTCAGCGTCCTCCTCTTCCGCATCATCGGGCGGCGGCTGACCCTGCAAAACCGCTTCATGGTCCGGGACAGCCTGGGCGTCTCCGAGAGCAGCGGGGTGCTAAACCTGGCCCTCTACGTCCTGGGCATCACCCTGGGGCTGGAGGCCATCGGGGCCGTGGCCCTCTGGGCCCGCTGGCGCACGGTCATGCCCGATGGCCAGGCCGCCTGGTATGCCATCTTCCACGCCATCAGCGCCTATTGCAACGCCGGCTTCGACCTCTTCTCCGGCACCCCCCTGGCCGAGCAGGTCGGTCCCCTCTTCGGCTTTGGCGCGGACTGGTGGACCCTGGCCGTCATGGGCACGTTGATCCTCCTGGGCGGCTTTGGCATCACGGTCATGTACGACCTGTGGAGCTTCCGCATCGACCGCAAGTTGAGCCTGCACACCAAGCTCACCCTGATCCTGACCGCCACCCTCACCGTGGTGGGCATCGCCATCATGATGCTGGACGGCAACCTCTACAGCAAGGTCCTCGCTACCCTGCGTCTGGACCAACAGTTTGCCGTCAGCTTCTTCACCATCGTCTCCGCTCGCACGGCCGGCCTCACCGTCCTGCCCCTGGAACACCTCTCCGAGGCCACCCAACTGGTGATCCTGCTGTGGATGTTCATCGGCGGCGCGCCGGCCAGCATGGCCGGGGGGGTCAGCACCAGCACCGTGGTCGTCCTCCTGGTGGCCGTGATCGCCACGGCCCGGGGCCACGACAAATCCGTCGCCTTTGGCCGCACCCTGCCCGTGGAGACCATCGCCAAAGCCGTGGCCATCATGACCGTCAGCACCCTGCTCGTCGCCGCGGTCACCATGAGCCTCTCCCTCACCCAGCCCGGCGGTCTCCACATCTTCGACCTGGGCTTCGAGACCGTCAGTGCCTTTTCCAACACCGGCTACTCCCTGGCCGTCACTAGCCAGCTCAACACCTGGGGCCGCCTGCTCATCGCCTTCACCATGTTCTGGGGTCGCCTCGGCCCCCTCACCGTCGTCGTCGCCCTGGCCCAGCGGGAGCATCCCACTTTGGTGACTTTTCCCGAAGAACCCGTTATTATTGGGTAGAACAGAGAAGGCAAAAGGCAAAGTGCAAAAGGCAAAAGGATTGGGTCGAGCAGCGGGTTGATGATTCAACAAAATTTAGTCAAGCACACCCTTTTGCCTTTTGCACTTTGCCTTTTG
>CAZKEX010000534.1:0-2339 GCA_964551895.1 uncultured Caldilineaceae bacterium
CAGACGTGGGGCGGGTTGATCTGGCAGTTGGGGGGAAGTTGGGCTGTGTGGGTTGGGTTGGCTGCGGGGGCGGCTTTGATCAAGGCAAAAGGCAAAAGGCAAAGTGCAAAAGGCAAAAGGATGTGGGTTGACACCCCAGCCCTCCTCCTCTGGGCCCTGGGCTTCATTGCCCTCCACCTTTTCACCACCATCCAGCCTTGGGACCGTTATTTGTTGCCCCTGGCACCCATGTTGGCCCTGTTGGCCGGGTGGATGGGAGAGAGCCTGACCCGGTTGAACGGTCGCCGGGTTGGGGCCATCCTGGGGCTGGCGTGGATGCTGCTCCTGTTGCCCACCGGGTTGACCGCGGCCCAAGGCGGCCTCCCCCTGGGCGGGGACCACGGCGACTATGCCGGGTTTGACACGGCGCTGGGTTGGTTTCAGGCCAACGCCCCAGCGAATGCCGTACTCTATCACCAGGAATTGGGTCCCCAATACAGATTTTATCTCTTCGGCCAGACCCAGAACGACGCCGGTCAGCGAGTCCAAGAAATAGAACACAGATCAGACGGATGCGACGGATTAAAAACGGATTTTCTTTTGAAAATCCGTCAAAATCCGTTTAATCCGTCCAATCCGTGTTCTATTTTTTCCTTGTCTAAACGCGTCCCTCAAATCCACACCGACAGCGGCTATGACCTGCGCTGGGCGCCCAGCGCCGTCTATCTGGCCGACAACGCGGCCAAGACGCCCACCCTGGGCAAGTTCATGATCCAGCCCGACTGGGCCGCCACCCGGGACCAGGCCCGCTATCTGCCCATGCGGGGCATGGATTGGCTTCCCCGCTTCCACGCCGGCAAGTTCACCGTCTACGAAATCATGGCCCAACCCGGAGGCGCGCCATGAAACCCCGTCGATCCTGGCTACCCCATCTGGCCGTCGCCCTGGCTTTGGCCGGTTTTGTCCTCGCCCTCTTTGCCCGCCTGCTCTTCACCGACCGGGTGCTGGCCAGCGGGGACATTCTGCACTACTTCTATCCCTATCGAGACTACGCCGCCGCGGCGTTCCGAGCCGGCCGCATCCCCCTGTGGAACCCCTTCATCTTCGTGGGCGTGCCCTTTTTGGCCAATCCCCAGGCCGCGGTCCTCTATCCCCTGCACTGGCCCCTGAGCTGGCTGGCCGTGACCAAGCAGATCTATTGGAGCGGGGCCATCCACGGCTGGATCTTGGGCTACGGCGGCTATTGGCTCATGCGGCGCTGGGGCTACAGCGCCTGGGCCGGGCTGACCACCGGGCTGATCCTGGCCGGCAGCGGCTTCTACGGCGGACTGCTGGGCCATCTCAACCAGATGAACGGGGTGGCGTGGCTGCCGTGGATGTTTCTAATTTTTAATGGAAATTTGAAAATTGAGAATGAGGCGAGGGGCGAATTGCGAGGGGCAATTTCCCGATCTTCTCGTCGCCATTTGCCATTTGCCATTTGCTTATTCGCCCTTCTGGTGGCGCTGACATTGTTGGCGGGCCACACCCAGACCGCGTACATCAACCTCTTCGGCGTGGGCGTTTGGCTGGCGGTGAAAGATTTGAGATTTGAGATTGGGAGATTGAGAGATTGGCGATTCGATGATTGGCGCTCAATCGCAAAAAATCTCCCAATCTCCCAATCTCCCAATCTCTCCCCTATACTCATCTATTTCACAGGCGCCGCCCTCGGCGTTCTCCTCTCCGCCGCTCAACTGCTGCCCACATTGGAACTGAGCGGCCTCGGTCTGCGCAGCGGCGGGTTGACCTATGGCGAGGCCAGCAGCTTCAGCCTCAAGCCCCTGCGCCTGCTGTGGACCCTGCTGCCCAGCTACGGTCTGCGGGACCTGAGCGTGGTCTTCGATACCCTGGGCTACACCGAATTTGTGGCCTACATCGGCCTATTTGGGTTGATTTTGGCCGTGCTAGGGGGTCTGAAGGGTCAGGGGATCGGGCGGATCTTTGGGGTACTCTTTGTGGGGCTAGGCATCTTCCTGGCCCTGGGGCGGTGGAACCCCGTTTACTACCTCCTGTACAAAGCGCTTCCCGGCTTCGACCTCTTCCGTACCCCGGCCCGGTGGATGATGCTGTATACGTTGGGTGGGGCGGTGTTGGCCGGGGTGGGATTTGATGCGTTGAGATTGAGAGATTGGGCGATTGGGAGATTCGCTGGACATCCCCGCCGCTCCACCAATCTCCTAATCTCCCAATCTCCCAATCTCCTCCTCACCGTCTTCCTGACCGCCGACCTCATCCTCGCCGCCCTCTCCCTGCCCCACGCCCACCCCACCGCGCCCCAGGCGGTCTATGATGTGCGCACTGCGCCGGCCTTTTTGCTC
>CAZKEX010000535.1:0-2329 GCA_964551895.1 uncultured Caldilineaceae bacterium
CAGTCCGCCCTCCACGCCAACCAGCCCATTCTCGCCGCGGGGACTCCCTTGGATCGGGCCGAGTTTGCGATGATCTTGATCCACGGGCGAGGGGCCAGCCCACAGGATATTCTAATGCTGGCCCAGGAGTTTGATCGCCCGGATCTGGCCTATTTGGCCCCCCAGGCCGCGAACAGCGCGTGGTATCCTCAGCGCTTTATCGCACCCCTGGCGGCCAACGAGCCGTGGCTGACCTCCGCCCTGGACCGGGTTGGGGCGGTGATGGCCCAGATCGAGGAGGCCGGCATCCCCGCCCAGCGTACATTTTTGCTGGGGTTCAGCCAGGGGGCGTGTCTGGCCCTGGACTACGCGGCCCGAAACCCCCAACGCTATGCCGGGGTGATCGGGCTGAGCGGCGGGCTGATCGGGCCGCCGGGGATGGATTGGGGCTTCACCGGCTCTTTGGCCGGGACGCCTGTGCTGTTGGGGTGCAGCGATGTGGATTTCCACATCCCCCTGGCCCGAGTCCATGAGTCCGCCGAGGTGTTGACCGCGTTGGGCGCGGTGGTGGATACGCGTATCTATCCTGGCATGGGCCACACGGTCAACCAGGATGAGGTGGACGGGGTGGTGGCCATGTTGGCAGACCTGGGATAACTACCAAGCCACAGAATAAAAGATGGTTCGCCGTAGAGACGCAAGATCTTGCGTCTCTACTTTTTGTCCTATTTCAATGGCTCCCATCCTCTGCTATGATAAGAAGCGTCACTGACGCGGATCTGTTGCGTCTTGATCCATGTCGCTTGCCCAATACCCCACGTCCAACCACATTCTGTCACCCCCAGCCCCCTTTTCCCAACGGAGGAAAGCCATGTTCCCAGCCCAAACCTTATCCATTCAAGTTCGCCCGGTCCACCGAGCAGGCGCAGCGCTGCTCCTGCTCATGGCCCTTGTGATGAGCATGGGCGCGCCCAGCCTGGCGGCCGGCGCGCCCCCGGCCCAGACTTTCTACATCCCCATGCCCGAAGACCAGGTACTGGCCGCCCTGCGGGGGATCTACCCCGGCGGCGGATCGGCCTTTTGCGGCAACTTCGCCTCGGATGTGCTGGAGCCGGTGAACACCTATGTCTCCGTGGCCGCCATTGCCGACGGCACGGTGATCTACTATGACCAGTGGGAGGACGGCTTCGAGCCGGTGATCAACGCGCCCACCCAGGCCACGACCCAGATTTGGGGGGACGGCGACCTGGCCAACGGCATCGCCCCTGGCACGGTGGACGATCTGATCCACGCCGGGGCGGTGCTGATCTTGGACAACGGGGTGCAGACCGCCACCCGCCAGTCGGTGATCGACTTCGACGGCGGGGACAAGCTGGCCGCCACCAAGACCATCGCCATGACCCGTGCGGCCTGGGGGACCGGCTCCAGCACCCTGTTGGCCGGGGCGGTGGAGGTCTATGACACCAACAGTTGGGGCACCCAGTTCCGCGCCCCTGTGGGGGAGACGACCAGCTCGGTCAGCCTCTTTGAATACAGCGGCCTGTTGATCATGGCTGCCCAAAACGGCACAGTGGTGAACGTGGACCGGGACAACAACGGCTCCACCGAGACCACGGTGACGCTGAACGAGGGGGAGAGCGCCCACATCAACGGCGGGGTGCTGGCCGGGGGGACGGTCAGCGCCTCCCATCCCGTGCAGGTGCAGTTGATCACCGGCGACCGCTGCGATGTCTACGAGAGCCGCTGGTATGTGCTGACCCCGGTGGAGCAGTGGGGGAGCAGTTACTACAACCCGGTGGGCACCCCGGCGGGGGATGGCACGGTGGTCTTCGTGCATAACCCCAATCCCTCAACCATCAACGTGCAGTGGGAAACCAGCGGCGGTCTTCAGCCCCCCCTCCCAGTTGCGGCGGGAAGCACGGCCAACGTGACCACGCCAGCCGGATCAGGATCTCACTTTTTCACCAACGACGACAGCCGCTTTTTTGCCATTGCCGCCGTGGACGCGGATGGCCCGACCAACACCAACGCCAAGGCGGACTGGGGCTTCACCCTGCTGGCGGATGACGCCGTGACCCCCCAAGTCTTGGTGGGCTGGGGACCGGGGCGAGACCCGTTGAGTGGGGTCAACCCGGCGGAGAACGGCAGCCCGGTCTGGGTGACCCCGGTCTTCCCGGCCGGCGCGTCCGGCAGCATCAACGTGTGCGCCGACTACAACGGGGACGGTGCGGGCACTTTGACCGACCCCCAGGGCAACAGCTATGACCAGTTGCTCACCCTGACCCCCTTCCAGAGCGCCAAGATCTTTGACAGCGACGGCGACCAGACCGCTATGGTGATCTATGTGTGC
>CAZKEX010000536.1:0-2299 GCA_964551895.1 uncultured Caldilineaceae bacterium
TGGTTGGGTGGTTGGGGGATCAGACGTGCCGGCTTGCCATTCGCCATTTGCTATTTGCTATTTGCCCTCTCGCCTTGACAGTCTTGGCGTTGTGGGGTATCTTCATATTATAGCACATATGTTATTCTGTTGCACGGATGTGCGTTGTTTTCACGGGTCGTTTCTTGCGATGACGGGATGGAGGATCAATGGCAGATCAATACGTGATGGGTATTGATTATGGCACGGAAAGCGTGCGTGTCGGCATCTTTACCCTGGACGGCAGGCCGCTGATCTTCACGTCCGCGGCCTATCCCCTGCGCCATGCCCGGCCTGGCTGGGCGGAGCAGCGGGCGGACGAGTGGTGGGATGCCCTGGCGCTCGCCGTGCGCCGGGCCATGAGCGAGAGCGGCGTGGCCCCGGAGTCCATCATCGGCATGGGCACGGACGCCACCTCCTGCACGGTGATGGCCTTTGACGAGAACCACGACCCCCTGCGCCCCTGCCTGCTGTGGATGGATGTGCGCGCGGCGGATCAGGCCAACCGCATCGCCCAGTCTGGCCACCCCATGCTCAAATACAACGGCTTCGGCAATGTCTCCGCCGAGTGGCTGCCCTGCAAGGCCCTTTGGATCAAGGAGAACCAGCCGGAACTCTACGCCCAGGCCAAATATTTTGGCGAGGCCATCGACTGGCTCACCTATCGCCTGACCGGGGAGTGGACCGGCAGCATCAACAACACCAGCATCCGCTGGTACTATGACCGGGACGAGGGCGGCTTTTCCCAGAGCTTCTACGACGGCATCGGCCTGGGAGACATTGTGGAAAAGTTCCCCACCCGGATTTTGGACATGGGGGAGGTGGCCGGTCTCCTGCGCGCCGATGTGGCCGCCGAGTTTGGGCTAACCCCTGGCATCCCCGTGGCCCAGGGGGGCGCGGACGCCTTCGTGGCCATGGTGGGGCTGAATGTGTTGACCCCCGGCAAGATGGCCTTTATCACCGGCTCGTCCCACCTCATGCTGGGCCAGAGCGCCACCAAATTTCACGCCAAGGGCATCTTCGGCGCCTACACCGACGCTGTGGTCCCCGGCCAATACACCGTCGAAGGCGGCCAGATCTCCACGGGTTCCGTGGTCAAATGGTTCAAGGAGAACTTCGCCGGCAAGGAGGCCGCCCTGGCCGCCCAGCGGGGGGTGGACACCTACACCCTCCTCAGCGAGCTGGCCGCCCAGATCCCCATCGGCTCGGAAGGGCTGGTGGTGCTGGACTATTGGCAGGGCAACCGCACCCCCTATGTGGATCCGGAGGCCCGGGGCATCATGCGGGGCTTTACGCTCAAGCACACCACGGGCCACCTCTTCCGGGCCATCCTCGAGGGCATCTGTTATGGCTCCGAACATATCTTCCGCACCTTCCGCCAAGAGGGGTATGAACTGACCGAGCTGGTGGCCGCGGGTGGCCCCACCAAAAGTCCCCTGTGGATGCAGATCCACGCCGACGTGGCCAACGTGCCCATCGTCCTGCCCGAGGTGACCGATGGGCCATGTCTCGGCTCGGCCATTCTGGGCGCGGTGGCCGCGGGGGCCTATGCCGACACCCAGGCCGCGGCCAACGAGATGGTTCGCATAGCCAGCCGCATCGAGCCCAACCCAGAGGCCCACGAGCAGTACAAATTCTTCGTAGACCAATATATCGCCACCTATCCGCCTCTCCAGGACATGATCCATGAAACCGTGCGCCATGTCGCAAACGGATGATTTTGGATTTTGGATTTCAGATTTTGGATTGGAGTCTGGCACCTCGCCCGTCCCCCAGGAATCAAAAATCAAAAATCAAAAATCAAAAATCCACCTCAGTCCCTCCATCCTGGCCGCGGACCAGATGCGGCTGGGGACGTTGGTGGCCCAGGCCGAGACTGCGGGGGCGGATTCCATCCATGTGGATGTGATGGATGGGCGATATGTAGCCAACTTCGCCTTCAGCCCCAAGACCGTGGCGGATCTGCGCCGGGCCACCTGTCTGCCCCTGCACGTGCATCTGGAAGTGGCCGATCCCGACGCCTCCCTTCCCCTCTTCGCCGAGGCAGATCTGATCATCGTGCAAGAAGACTGCACGCCGGATCTGGGCCAAACGTTGGCGGCCATCAAAGCCCAGGGCTGCTTGGCTGGCGTGGCGGTCAACCCCAGCCGTCCGGTGGAATGGTTGGCCGATTCCCTGCCCCAGCTTGATCTATTGCTGATCATGGCCGTGGAGCCAGGCTTTGGGGGCCAGCGCTTTGATCGCCGGGCTTTGGACAAGGCTGCGTGGGCCAAAACCCAGC
>CAZKEX010000537.1:0-2251 GCA_964551895.1 uncultured Caldilineaceae bacterium
CAGGTGCGTAGCCGCTATTGGGATCTGCTGCCCACCACCTTTGCCGCTGTCTTTGTCAACACCACCGCGCCCTCTGGCGGAGCGGCAGGGCTGGCCCTCTTTGTGGACGATGCCGGGCATCGGGGCGAGTCCCGCTCCCGGGCCGCGGCCGGCACCCTGTTGGTGATGGTGGCGGACTATGGCGCGTTTAGTCTGATTTTGCTGCTGGGGTTGATCTCGCTCTTTCTTCACCACGACCTGCAAGCGTACGAGATAGTGGCGGCCCTGCTGCTCTTTTTGACGGTGGGCGGGGTGGCCGTCCTGCTCACCCTGGGGTTGTGGCGGCCCTTGTGGCTGCATACCATCCTGAACCGGGTACAGCGCGGCGTCAACCACATGGGCGGCTGGTTTCTGCACCCGAAGCTGTTGGCGGAAAGCTGGAGCGAACGCAACGCCGCCGAATTTATCGACGCCGCCCACTCGATGATCTCCAACCCCAGGGGATTGATGCGCACGTTGGGGATCTCCGTCACCGCCCAACTGTGTATGGTATTGGCCCTGTATAGCCTCTTTTTGGCTTTTAATCAGACGCCAACCTTGGGCGTGGTGATTGCGGGCTACAGCATGACCATGCTCTTTTGGATCGTCTCGCCTACGCCCAACGGCATCGGCATTGTGGAAGGGCTGATGCCCGTGATCTACGTCTCCCTGGGGCTGCCCGTGGCCGAGGCGACGCTGATCACCCTGGCCTTCCGGGGCATGAGTTTTTGGCTGCCCATGTTTGTGGGCTTCATCGCTATACGTCAACTCAAGAGCTTCAACACCACCCAGCGGGCCGCGCTCCAGGTGGGCCAGGTGCATGTGATCGCCATCCTCACCGGGCTGATGGGGGTGGTGAACGTACTCTCTGGGGCCACCCCCTCCCTGGCCAGTCGGGTGGCGATCCTCAGACAATATTCGCCCTTTGCCGTGCGCTATGGCGGACACCTGACCGCGGTGCTGGCCGGCTTTGCCCTGATCGCCCTGGCCCAGGGGCTGTGGCGGCGCAAACGCATCGCCTGGCAGCTTACTATGTTTATCCTGGGGCTGTCTATCTTCGCCATGATCGTCAAAGGTCTGGACATTGAAGAGGCCAGTCTGGCCTTTTTGCTGATGGGGCTGGTCTTCTCCCAACGCCGCCATTTCAACGCTCTGTCCGACCTGCCCTCCCGTTGGCAAGGGGTGCGGGGGATGATCTTCGCCCTGGCCGCCACCCTGGCCTATGGCACCGTGGGCTTCTTCCTGCTGGACCGCCACTTCAGGACCCCGTTCAGCCTGGACGAGGCGCTGGGCCAGACGGTGATCATGTTCACGACCTTTTCCGATCCTGGACTGCAACCCATCACCGGCTTTGGCCGCTATTTTGCCTCGTCCATCTATGTGGTGGGGGCGGCCACCCTGAGCTTTGGGCTGTGGATGCTGCTGCGCCCGGTGCTGGTGCGGGCGGCCCCCAGCCATCGGGAGCAGATGCGGGCCAAGGAGATCGTGGAAAAATACGGACGGTCGGCCTTGGCCCGCTTTGTCTTCTTCGCGGACAAGGCCTACTTTTTCAGCCCAGGCGGCTCGGTGATCGCCTATGCCGTGCGGGGACGCAATGCCGTCGTGCTGGGGGATCCCATCGGTCCGCCGCAGGACGTGGCCGAGGCCGTGGGGGCCTTCCAGACTTTCTGCGCCCGCAACGATTGGAAGCCTAGCTTTTTCCAAGTGTTGCCCGATCACTTGGCGATCTATCGAGCAGCAGGCTTGGACATTCTCTGCTTGGGTCACGAGGGCATTGTCGACACGGCAGCCTTCAGCTTGGCCGGTGGGTCCTACAAATCCATGCGGGCGGCCATCAACAAACTAAAAAAGACGGGCTTCCAGACCACGGTGCATCAGCCGCCGCTCTCCGAAGAGTTGATCAACGAACTGCGGGACATCAGCGACGAGTGGTTGACGATGATGCACGGCAGCGAAAAGCGCTTCTCCCTGGGCTGGTTCGAGGACGACTACGTGCGCGCCTCGTCGGTGATCGCGATACATGGGCCGGATGGGGGCGTTCTGGCCTTTGCCAATCTGGTCCCCGAATATCAGCGCAACGAGCAGGCCATCGACCTCATGCGCCGCCGCCAGCGTATCGAGAACGGCACCATGGATTTCCTCTTTGTCTCCCTCTTCGAGTGGGCCAAAGAGCAGGGCATCGACACCATCAACCTGGGGATGAGTCCCCTTTCTGGCGTGGGCGAGGCCGCGG
>CAZKEX010000538.1:0-2206 GCA_964551895.1 uncultured Caldilineaceae bacterium
CCTGAAACCAGGCCAGGGCGGCGTCAAACCCGGCGTAGTCGCCGTGGTCCCCGCCCAGGGGGAGGCCGCCCTGGGCCGCGGTCAACCCGGTGGGCAACAGGAGCAGAATCCACGCCAGGCCCAGGATGGCCCCAACCCGGCGACCGTTGATCCGGGCCAGGCTGCCGCCCATCCACCCGGCCAACAAAGCCAACATGGGGGCCAAGGGCAGCAAATAGCGGTCCCAAGGCTGGATGGTGGTGAAGAGGTGGAGGGCGATAAAGCCCAGGGTCCAGAGGAGGAGGGATTGGGGATTGGGGATTGGGGATTGGGTGTCGGGGATCAGGGATCGGGGATCGGGGATCAGGGCAGTAGCACGACCACTTTTGCCTTTTGCCCTTTGCCTTTTGCCTTTTGCCTTAACAAAAATCAGCCCCGCGGCCAACCCAGCCCATATTGCCCAACTTCCGCCCATCTGCCAAAACAGTCCGCCCCACGTCCGCCAGCGGGAGATCCACAGGTCCGCCGACAGCAAACCAAGCCCGCCATAGTTCCCCACGGCCAGATCCCACGGTGATGGGGCCACGGCCCACCGTCGGCTGTCCCAAAAGACGATGGGCAGGATCACCGCGGCCAGGCCGAGCAAATGGCGAATGGCGGATGGCGAATGACGGGATGGGGATTGGGAAGTGTTGCTTTCCTCGCTCGCCATTCGCCATTCGCCATTCGCCATTACGCCAAATATCAACGGCACAAACAGCGCCCCCTGCTGCTTGGTCATGATGGCCGCGCCCAGGGTGATTCCGGCCCAAAACGGGCGACGAGACAGGGCGGCGTAGAGGGCGATCATCCCCCACAGCGTAAACATGGGATCCGTGTAGACTGTGGGGGCAAAGCTGAGAACGAAGGGGTTGAGGGCAAAGGTGGCCGCGGCCCACAGCCCGGCGACCCGTCCCCACAGGCGGCGGGCGATGGCGGCCACCACAGGCACAGTCAAAGCGGTGACGGCCATGTTCAAGAGACGGGCAGAGGCGGGGGACGGGCCAAACAGCTCGAAGACCCCGGCCAGGCTCCACAGAAAGAGGGGCGGCTTGTCGGGCCACACGGTCAAAAACCAAGGATCGATCCTGGCGAAGTGCAGGGCCCAGTAGGCATAGATGGCCTCGTCTTCCCGAAAAGGAAAGCGGTCCCAAAGCAAGAAACCCAGGCCAAAGGTGAGCAGGGTGCAACCCATCACCCCAAGACGAAAAAGGGTGGCCGAGGAGTGACGGGCGCTGGCGCGGGCCAACACAAAAGAGACGCCCCGGCGGAGCGTCTCGATGGGCCAGGTTAGGTTGCTTCTCGGAAAAACAGGCGATGTAGCCATAGATGAAATCTAAAAATAGAACACGGATCGAACGGATACGACGGATTAAAACGGATCAAAGAAATCCGTTTTGATCCGTCGCATCCGTCAAATCCGTGTTCTATTTTTAGTCCACAAAACGATATTTGACCAGGGTGGCCAGGGCGCTGAAGCCGTCCCGCCAGGTCAGCTTTTTGCCTTCGTGGAACTGGCGGCCATTGTAGCTGATGGGCACTTCGTAGATGGTGTAGCCCCGTTTCAGGATCTTGGCGGTCATCTCCGGCTCGATCTCGAAGCGGCGGCTGTGCAGGGGGATGCCGGTGATCACGTCTCGGCGGAAACATTTGTAACAGGTTTCCATGTCGCTGAGAATGGTGCCGTAGAGCAGATTGGTGACTACTGTGACCAGGCGGTTGCCCAGGGTGTGGGTCAGGCTCATGGCCGAGCGGGGACCGCCCATGAAGCGGCTGCCATAGACCACGGGGGATCGCCCCTCAAGCAAGGGCTCCAAGAGGAGCAGATAGTCCCGGGGATCGTATTCCAGATCCGCGTCCTGGATCACAAAGATGTCGCCCGTGGCGTGTTGGAAGCCTGTGCGCAGGGCCGCCCCCTTGCCGCCGTTCTGCTCGTGATAGATGATCTGCATATCAGCGGGCAGGTTGGCCTTCCATGCGTCCAAAATGGAACGGGTACCGTCCGTGGAGCCGTCGTCCACGATCACGATCTCCCGCTCGAAGACCACAGGGCCGTCCAGCATGGTGTTGGCGCCGTCCCGGTTGATGGTCAGATCGACCGCCCGCACCCGTTCGACGATCTCTTCTAGGGTTGCCCGCTCGTTGAACACAGGCATGATGATGGAAAGTTTCAAAACGTATTCTCCGA
>CAZKEX010000539.1:0-2203 GCA_964551895.1 uncultured Caldilineaceae bacterium
CAAATTATGCTCCACCGCCTGCCAGTAGACTTCCACCGAATCCTCAGCGTCCACGTCCACCAGATCCAGGATCAACTCGTCCAGATCCACCCCGTTCAAGGTCGCCGTCTTCGCCGCGGACTGGCGGATGCGGTCCAAGCTCCAATACTCGATGCCGTTGGCCGCGTAGTCCAGCATCTGGGCCACTGCTTCCCGGCGGGCACGGGTATCTTGGCTGCGCTTGCACTCCACAAAGGTGGGGATGCCGTCCTGGTCCAGAAAGAGGTGGTCCAGACTCCAGCGACTGGTTTCGTCCACATCGCCGGGGACACCCATCTCCCGGGAGACGAGCAACCAGCGCCGGGGAGACTCCGGGTCGATCTGGTCGCCTGGCAGCAGATCCGGGTGATCGGCCAGAAAGACCTGAAGATCGCTCTCTGAAACATAGCCTGTTTCATTCATAGGTGCCAGCGTCTTTCCATTATTATCCAACAAATAAATCTTGCTCATGGTCATGATCGTTTCCCGTCTCCTTGCGTCTGGGCATGATATCCGTTCCCTGCTGCTCAACTGATCGCCGGGCAAACATAGCTGTCCATTTTCCCTCTCATCCCACCACCCCCACCACCCATGCGCGGAGACGGCTGTCCCTCGTGGACAGGGCTTGGGCCTGCGTCAGCGCGGACCGGGCGGCGTCGCCCTGGCCGAGGTGATGGTGTGCCAGGGCCACGAGCAGCAGGAGTTCGGCCCGATCATTGACTTTGTGCTGATAGGGCACGGCTCGCTGAAAGCCGTCCAGGGCGTCCTGGATGTGCCCCCGCGCCAGGGCGGAGAGGGCGACCACCACCTCCACCGGGGTGACCCACGGGATCAGGGAGTAGGCTTCTGCCACGGCGGCGTGGGCCACGTCCAACCGGGCCGGGGTGATGTCGCCGCCCAGCAGGTGTTCGAAGAAGGTGGCCCCGGCCTGGTTGCTCAGCCACAGCGCCCGCACAGGCAGCGGGGTGTCGTCGCCACCTTCGGCCAGGAACTGGTCAAACAGGACCAGGGCTTCATCAAACCGTTCCTCGCTAAAGAGGGCGGCGGCTTGTAGGTTCTTGAGTTGGCCGGCGTTGGGATAGAGGGCAAGACCCGCCGCCGCCGCAGCGGCCATGGCGGCATAATCCTCCCGCTCCTGCGCATACACCCCATCAACCAGGAAGAACTGCTCGTGCAGTTCGTCCACCGTCTTGCGCCCGCGCACCAGTTCCAGCAGGCGGTAGCCGTCCGTGGCCAGGATCTCGTTGAACTTCCAGGGAAAGAGATTGACCACAATCAGCCAGCCGTTGGCGATGATCAGCATGTTACGCACGTCGTAGCCCGCCACGTCGGCCCAGAGGCCAGGACGGTTCCACAAGAAGAGAACCAGGGCGATCTGGACGGCCAGTGGAGCCATCAGGTAGAGCGCCCGGCGCAGGTGCAGGCCCGAACGCCGGGGGAAGACGCAGACGGCGATGCCCATGAACAGTTGGCGGCGCAGGGAAAAGCGCACGCCCCGCCACCACACGCTGCGCCGGACCTCGCCCACGCCCAGGGCCAACTCGAAGACCCGCCCGCCCAGGAGCCAGGCCGCCAGCCCATGGATCAACTCGTGGCCGATGACGATGACGAAGATCACCATCACCACCATGACCATCTCGATCAGGCCGGAGAAGTCGAAGCCGCCCGTGCCCTGGCTGCGCAGGAGGGAGATGAATAGGCCAAGTGCGAAGAGAAAGAGGATCTCCATGACCAGCCCACGACTACCCCGCTCCCCCATGCAGCGAGGACAGTAGTGCTTGCCCCACTGCTTGCGAAAGTACATGGACAGGGGCGACGTGCAGCCGCATTGGGCGCAGGTCACCGTCGCCGGCTGTTCTTTGGCCGCGGGTGGAGAGGAATCGGGAAGAAGGTTTTCGAGTTGAGGGTCTAGGCCGGGCACAGGATTCTCCTGGTAGATCTGGCTGAAAAATCTGGAACAATGTGCATTATTCTTCCCTGGGAGCCATTGCGATGAGTATAAAGAGCAAAACCGCTGGGACTGACATTGCCAAAACTCCACCAATCAATATCACGTCTTGACTAAAGTATGCCGAAAACGGTAGCGCTTCTGCGGAATCTTCTGTTGGGCGATTATCAAGACGTCGCCAAATGCCAATGAAGCTAATTCCCAAGACTGCCAACAAGATAACTACGTCAAAAACTT
>CAZKEX010000540.1:0-2202 GCA_964551895.1 uncultured Caldilineaceae bacterium
GTCACCTTGTCACCCTGTCACCCTGTCACCCTGTCACCTTGTCACCCGATCCGGGGCAGGACATCCCGCACCACGTCGGCGTCGCCCGTGGGCATGGGGACGTTGCGGAAGAGGGACCAGCTTTCTGTGTGTTCCGCCGTCTCCCCCGTGTCCAGGGTGACTAGGGGGGCCAGGGTCTCGACTTCCAACATGCGGGCGTTGGTGAAGGTCTCCACCGAGCAGCCCATGTCCGGGTAGGGGGCGTTGGGCTGGATGGGGAACTGTTTGACAAAGAGATGGCCGGCCCGGGCATAGGCGATCCACGGTGTGTGGCTCATGCCCGCCTTTTGGGGGCCGCCGCCGGCGGTTGCGTCCTGGCGCAGGAGTACAAACTGCTTGCCCCAGGTCCAGCGGGGATCGGACATGTCCGTGTAGGCCCACAGTACCAGCCGGTTACTGGGCAGCAGATCCTCCGTGTGGGAGCCCCGGGGCGGCAGGGGCAGGATGGCCACGCCCCCGGGGGCCATGACGGAGAGGGCCCAGGGGGCCAACTCCACCGCCCACAGCCCTGTGTTGCGCAGGCGATGGACCACGGTCACTTTGGCCTCTGCCGGGTCCAGGGTGATGTCCATCTCTTTTTGGATGCCTGTGGTCGGCTCCACATCCTGCACCGTGCGCACAAAGCCGTCGTGCTGTTCAAATTTCACCGGGCCGCTGTCTGCAAAGTAGGTGCGGGCCTTGTTCTCCGGCGCGTGCCACAGACGATGGCCGCCAAAGTTGAGCCATTCGGTCTCGCCCATGCGCCCCACCTGCTCCGGGAACTCGACAAACTCGTTTGCCTCGCCCACAAAGCCAAAGCGGATGATACGGGGTCCCACATCCGTGGTGATGATCAGGTCAACCTGATCGTTGCTGAGTCGATAACAGTTCGGCCAGCCCAGATAAGAAATTTTTTCGACTGCAAACATGGTAGGTCTCCTGGTTTTTGATTTACACTGATTTGACAGAAACTCCCAGGCCGGGCATGATCGGCGTCATGAACTCGACCCAGGAGACACAAACTTTTCAACAAGCCCCACGGCCCCAAATCGACCCTGTTCTCCCAGACAATGGGGCTGATTTGGGCGGGCAACGCGCCGGAAAACCGACGATCTCCTCTTGGTCCGGGGGAACATCCGCGGAGAGTCGGCGCATGGTCAAACGGGCCAGATCCCTGGCCCATGCGTTGAAGGAGCATCTGGGCCAACTGCAAGCCGCCGGTCAGCTCGACAGCCTGGGCGAGCCCCGCTACTTGCTGAAGGCCGCCCAGGATCTGACCCGCCCTGTGGGGGAGCGGCTGCGCATCTTGGGGCTGATGGCGGCCAGTCTGGACAATCTCTTCATTTTGGATCTGCCCGCGCTCCACGATGCCGTGGCCGCTGGGGAACCCGGCAGCCGAGAACGGCTCCAGACCTTGGCTGGCCAGGTCCAGTCCATTGTGGACCAGTCCGCCGACTATATTCTCAAGACTTTGCTGCCGGAGATCGGCCAGGCGGGCATCAAAATGCGCTCAGCCCAGCAGTTGCTGTGGGAACAACGAACCTGGGTGCGGGACTATTTCCAAAATCGAGTCTATCCCCTGCTCACCCCCCTGGCCGTGGATCCGGGGCGTCCCTTCCCCTTTATCAGCACCCACAGCCTCAACATCCTTGTGCAGCTGCCCCAGGATTCGTCCGCCCAACGCACTTCCTCGCGTTGGCCGACCCAGGTCTATGCCCGCATCAAGGTGCCCCGCATGTTGCCCCGTTTTGTGGCATTGCCCACCCGGAATGGCCCGTCCAGCCAAGAGTGGATGTGGAGCGAAGAGCTGGTGCGCTTCTCCGTGCCGGAACTCTTTCAGGGCATGGACGTGACCGGGGCCTACTATTTCCGGGTGTTGCGCTCCGGCTCCCAGCTTACCTCTTCGCCCAATTTCATGGGACCGGTCATCGCCTCTCGCCAGGAAGAAAAGCTGACCCAGGTCATGCGCTTGGATGTGGAGTCCACCATGCCCGAACCCATGCTGGCATGGCTGGTCAACCACCTGGACGTGCCCCCCTACAGCGTCTTCCGCATCCCCGGCCCCCTCAGCCTGGTCCAGTTCGTCGATCTCGCCAACATCGTGGACGGCATCTCCGTACCCCAACCGCGGTGACAGGGTGACAAGGTGACAGGGTGACAAGGTGACAAGGTGACAGGGTGACA
>CAZKEX010000541.1:0-2191 GCA_964551895.1 uncultured Caldilineaceae bacterium
GTCAACTTCAACCCTTACCCCAGGAGGTTCCTGTGAATCTGGACATTGGATACATCGTGATCGGTATGCTTGTCGCCGTTTTTGTCGTGATGGTCTTGCGAGAGTTCACGACCTGGTATTTCAAGATCGATCAGATCGTTAAACTTCTCACCGAAATTCGTGACGCCCTTGATCCCCCGGCTCCGCCTGCCCCCTGACCTTTGCCCATGCAAAGGTTGATCATTCAGCGGTCAAGGCTTCCAGCACCTTGGCCACAATCGCCCCCACAAAATCCCCATCCGGCTTGCCCAGGTTGCTGAACAACCGATCGTTGAACCAGCCCGACACCCGGTCGGCCAGGGGGTCTAGCTGCTTCAACCCGTCGTCGGACAGGTCGATCCCCCAGGCGTTGACCAGGGGGTTGAGTAGGCTGGCCCCTCCCTCCAGTCCACTGCCGATGCGGTCCAGTATCCGGGTGCTGATCTGCTCCGGCTGTTTGCCCAGGGCTTCGTCCAGGGCCGCCTGGTTGGGGACCAGGGGCAAGAAGAGCTTAAAGTCATCCGGCATGGGGGCGGTGCCCACCATCCAGCCGGGGAAAATGTCAGCAGGCTGGATGTCCACAAACGGGGCAGGGGTGCTGACCGTGTCCCCAGCCATGTGGCCGCTGGTCAATCCTGGCGGCGTGTCCAGGCCAGGGATCAGGGGCCGGCCATAGCCCTGGGCGTCCACCGGGGGCAGGGGGGGCTGTTCTGCGGGGCTGGCCTCCCAGGGGGTGTAGACGGTCAGCCCCGAAACCATGTCTTGGGGACCGTTGGCCGTGGGGCGGGCGCTTTTCTCTGGGGCGGCAGGGCCATACTCGGCCCCATTCAAGAAATAGTCAACCAGCCTGGTCAATGGACCGACATCGGTCACGCTCACCGGGCCGTCAAGCGTGCTGGGGACAGTCGGGGCGACCGTCGGCCCTGCTAGCGGTTGCGCATCGTGGACCAGTTGATCCACCGTGGCGGCGAACGTCTTAGCCCCGCCGATCAAGAGGTCGATCATGCCAGCAGGGTTTGGCATCCCCACCAGGGGGGCATAGCCGTCGCCAATCGGCACCATGCCGCCGGTGGTCAGAGCGGAGGCCGCCGTGGTCTCTTGGGCTGCCCGTTGCGCTTCATAGATTGCTTTGGGGCTTGGGCCTTTTCTCGCTGGCGGCTGGGCGAGGATTTGCGGTTGGCCATATAGGGCGATCATCTCCCGCTCCCACTCGGCCTTGGCTTTCTGGGCGTTTGTCTTGTCCAGGTCTGTGCCGCTCAAATCAATGCCCCAGGCGTTGATGGCCGCATTGTAGGCCGTCCCCGCGTTGATGGCCGGTCGCCCGCCTTGAATGGGCTCACTGCCGCCCATAAAGAGATCCGCCAGGTCTGCAAGGCTGGGCCACTTCCCGCTTATCGTGGGCAGGTCTTCGGGCAGATCCTCCTCCCGCATGAGCGGATGGGGGGGCGTGATGTCAATCGGCCACGTTTCCGGCTGCCCCTCAACCGGGACGCCGTTGAGGGTGATATCGATGGGCACCCCACCCTCGATGGGCACTGCCCCCCCCCTATATTGGCTCACTAGGGTTTCTATTAACTCAACCAGCGGGAGTTTGTAGGGCTTCCCCTCCACCGCACCAGTGAGTAGGTTTACCCCATCGAGTGCTTTGGCGGGGGGGGGCGGGGTCATGGTGCTTTCCGGCACCGCCCCGCTCATCTCCTGGGAGTAGCCCTTCACCCCCTGGGCCAGTCTGGCCGCCTTGGCTCGGTTCATCCCATCGTCTAGAGATTTTTGCTGATACTCTGCGGTCGGGTTTATCCCATCCGGATTAGTCGGCAGGTTAAATGAAAATGTAGGCCACTCCTGCATTGTAGCCAGTTGCTTATTTACGTCAGCTAAGGCGGTTGTGTTCTCGTCCAGGCTGTCCGTGTTGTGGTTGGTGGCGATCTCCTGGGCGCTGGCCTGCTCTTCCAGGTCGCTCAGGGGGATGCCCAGTTCTTCCGCCGTGCGTCGGCGCAGGGCGTCCACGCCCGATTCGGCGTCCTTCTGGCTGGAATAGCCGGCCCGCACTGCGTCCCAGTCGATCAGATCCAGGTTGGCCCCGCCTGCGAACAGTTGGCCGTTGGCTCACTGCTGTTCCATCGTTTGCAAGATCACTTTGGGGTCGATGCTGGGGTCCACGCCCAATCGCCCA
>CAZKEX010000542.1:0-2182 GCA_964551895.1 uncultured Caldilineaceae bacterium
AAAACTGGCGAAGGGTAACTATACGATCCAGCGATTGCTTGGCATCGGCGGCTTCGGGGCTGTCTATCTGGCAGTCGACCAACAAGGTCAAGCGTGTGCCGTAAAGCAATGCACCGATCTTTCAACTGAAAGCAAAATGCAGTTTGGACACGAGATTGCTGTCCAACGCATGCTCCATCACCCTTTGTTCCCGCGAGTTTACGATGAGTTCGTCGGCAAGACACCTGGGGCCACCGGACCCAACGATCCAGATTACCCTTTTGTGGCCATGGAATATGTGCCCGGACAGTCTCTGGAATCCCTGCTTGAGGCTCGCATCCGCCAGAATCAAGGACCGTTTTCCGAGCAAGAGGTCATCTTCTGGATACTCCAATTGCTGGAAGGGCTGGATTATGCGCACAGCAAAGATGTAGTGCATAGGGACGTTAAGCCCTCTAATGTCATGCTTCTCCCCGACGGCAAAACGATAAAAGTGTTAGATCTGGGGATTGCCAAGATCGGTGGACAGGGTACTGCCACACAGCGCGGCGCCAGGGGCGTTTCGCCTGGTTTTTCACCACCAGAGCAATATGCCCAGGCCGGCCAGACGGCTTCCTTCAGTGATGTCTATGCTGTTGGGGCGACACTTTATTACCTGCTTACCCATCAAGCGCCACTCGAAGCCCCGTCTCGGATTAGCGGCCAATCTTTGACATCACCTCGGCAATTGAATAGCAAAATTAGCCGGAATGTTGAGGCTGTGATTCTCCAATCCATGGCCATGGATAAGGCGGCGCGCTTTCAGACGGCAGGCGAGATGAAGCTCGCTCTACAGGGCAAATCTGCTGTCCAGATGCAGGCTTGCCCAAACTGTGGCAAGTCTATGAAGACGACGGCCAAGTTTTGCCCCCACTGTGGTCATTCGTCGGACCCCCTTGAATTTATCAAAGCCCGGGTGACTGTGCAGTCGATCCCAACCCTTGTCAAGACCTGTGACAGCCATTGGCAAGAAGCCGTCAGCTATCTTGCCACGGGAACAATCGAAAAATGGCTCCAAGGCCAGGCCATGGACGGGGCCCGACTGCTCCAGGCCCTGCAATCGGCTCGGGCCCAATATCCAAAGGACCCCAATGCCCAGTTGGAGAGTCTGCTCCAGGTGGCGGACCCCCGACGTGTGCCGCCCCAGTTACAGGTGCAGCCGGCCCAGCCTGGCTCGGTGACTTTGGAGCAGGGTGCATCCCACACAATTGGCCTGACTATCGCCAACGCCGGCAAGGGCTACCTCTTTGGGTCGGTGACGACCAGCGATCCCTGGCTCACCGTCAGACCCAATACGTTCCAAAGCATGGGCGGCAAGGCCCAGTCCCTGAGCGTGGTGATCGACAGCGCCGCCCTCAACGGCAGCCGCAGCGGACGCCACTACCCGGCTCAGGTCAGCATCAGCAGCAATGGCGGCAATCAGGCCGTCTCTTTCCAAGTGATGGTGACCGCTACCCCCAGGCTGGATGTGAGTACAACCCGGATCGACTTTGGCAATGTTCCCTTTGGCCAGACCCCGGTGGAGAATGTGCGGGTGGGCAACAGCGGAGCGGGTGTGCTGAATGTGAAAGTCTATACCAGGGAAAGTTGGCTACAGGCGACCCCGGATACCCTGGCCCTGGCCCGGCGCGCTTCGGAGATCGTCAAAGTGCAGATGGATTCCCGCCAGTTGGGTATCCGAGGGGACTATCAGGGGGTTGTGACCATAGATGGCAGCAACGACGGTTCGGCCACGGTGCAGGTGCTGGCCCGGCTTTCGGGTCCGGCCAGTATCAGACGTGCCCCCGGCCAGTCGGTGGACAGCATCGAGGACCTGATAGCTTGGTGTGATCTGAACTGGGCACATGGGATTGGCCTTCTACGCACGGGCGAACTAGTCGCCCTGGCCCGATATGTGGGGCGACCCCAGGGCCGGTCGTCTCCGTGGAAAGATGATCCCAGTTGGGAACAGACTTTGGCCATGATCGACCAAACTGCCAAAACCCTGCCCGAAGACAACCGAGCCTTGGAGACCGCCCTGCGCTCCCTGGGTGCCAAGCCCCCCAAGTGGACCCACAATTGGGGCGAGCTGGAAAGCAAACTGGGCATGGGTCTCTTCCCCGACCCCCGCTGGTTTTGGCCTGGGTGGAAAGGGCCGGGCCAGGTGATCTTCTCTGTGGAAAAC
>CAZKEX010000543.1:0-2174 GCA_964551895.1 uncultured Caldilineaceae bacterium
ACCTTTTCTCTGCGCTCTCTGCGAAATCTCAGCGCCCTCTGCGGTTAACCGTTTTGCAGTGCCTTTACAAAAACACACGGCCCCGTTTTCGTTTGTCCGGAACGAAAACGGGGCCGTATGCTCTGAAAGGAAGAACACCAAAAGGGAGGATGGCAACGCCCTGGTGCGGCTAGTGGATCAGGGACCCACTCGGTCTCAAATCAGCCTGGTTGCGGTCAGGCGGTGAGCCGGCGACTGCCTGCACCTGCGTCTACTGTCAATGTTTTGTTGCGTGTTGCGTGTTTCGTATCGAGTAATGCGTATCGAGTATTTTCGACACGAAAAACGGAACACGCAACACGTTCCACGTTTCACTCAAGCCATTTCCACAGCCTTGGCTTCTTGCTGAACCATCTCGCGGAAGATGTCTGATTCGGTGATGATCCCCACCAACTTGCCCTGGTCTACCACGGGCAGACCGCCAATCTTGTTTTCCAACATGAGCTGGGCAGCGTCAAAAATGCTGGCGTCCGAAGCGATGGTTATCGGGTTCCGGGTCATTACTTTGTCGATCGTCAACTGGGCCAGCAGATAGTTCAGCTCGAAGACGCTCAGGGATGTGGCATCGGAAGGGCCAGCCTCCCGCACATCCCCCTTGGTGACAATGCCGACCACCTTGCCCCTGTCCACCACCAGCAGGCGGCGGATCTTGCTGTCTCGCATGATGCGGTGGGCCTCGGGCAGCGTGGCTTTGGGGCTAATGGAGATCGGGTCCGGTGTCATCCAATCACGCACCAGATATTTTCTCATGGCCATCTTCCTCTGCTGGATCGAGACGAGAACGTTGACTCGTGTGATCAACTGCGCCGTTGGCGACAAAATCAAATGTTCGGTATTATTATGGCGCAATTTGTGTGCGCCGTGATGGGGCAAATGTCCTTGAACTCCTGTGACATCTGCCCCTAACCTGGCATAGCCAGCGCCAAAAGGATCATTCACATGGCCGGAAAATTCTTCGAAGAGCTGACCGTCGGACAGATCATCGACCACAGCCTGGGCCGCACTCTGACCGAAATGGACAATGTGCTCTTCTCGGCCCTGACCATGAACACCCAGCCCTTGCACCTCAACGAGGACTTTGCGGCCAAGCAGACCCAGTTTGGCCGCCGCATCGTCAACGGCATCTTCACCCTGGGGCTGGCCGTGGGCATCACCGTCCCCGAACTGACCGAAGGCACCATCGTCGCCAACCTCAGCTACGAGACCGTGGTCCACCCCCACCCCCTCTTCCACGGCGACACCCTCTACGTCCAGAGCGAAGTCATCGAAAAACGGGCATCCCGCTCCAAGCCCGACCGGGGCATCGTCCGCTTCCGTCACACCGGTCGCAACCAGGACGGCGTTGTGGTCATCCGCTTTGAGCGCACTGCGCTGGTCTTAAAGCACAACGAGGCAAGCCCATGACCAATCCAAAATTCAAAATCCAAAATCCAAAATCCCTTCTCTTCATGCCTGGCGATGATCTGCGCAAGATCACTAAGGCCACGCAACTGCCAGCGGATGCCATCATCATGGACCTGGAGGATGGCGTCGCCCTCAGCCGCAAAGAGGCCGCCCGCCGGGTGATCCTGGACGCTCTGGCCGATCTGGACTTCGGCCACCGGGCGCGGCTGATCCGTATCAACCCCACCACCTCGGCCCTGGCCCAGGCGGACCTGCGGGCCACAGTCGAAGGCCGCCCGGACGGCTACGTCATCCCTAAAGTGGAGTCCGCGGACGACGTGCAGGCCGTGGCCCGCTTTTTGGACGAGGCGGAGCAGGTCAACGGCTGGCCTATCGGCTCAATCCGCCTGTTGGCCATCATCGAGACCGCCCTGGGGGTGATGAATTTGCGGGAGATCGCCCAAGCCTCCGACCGGCTGGACGCCCTCATGTTCGGCGGGGAGGATCTGGCCGGGGAGACCGGGGCCATCCGCACCCGGGCCGGTTGGGAGATCCTGTACGCCCGCAGCGCGGTGGTCACCGCGGCCGCGGCCTATGGCCTGCAGGCCATGGATACGATTTTTGTGGATTTGGCGGATGTGGCAGGGCTGGCCGAGGAGTGCGCCTTTGTGCGAGGTCTGGGCTTTTCGGGCAAAATGGCCATCCACCCCCGGCAGGTGGAGGTGATCAACCGGGCCTTCTCGCCCACCGAG
>CAZKEX010000544.1:0-2171 GCA_964551895.1 uncultured Caldilineaceae bacterium
AAATTGCCGATCCATTGTCATGGCCGTTCGCACCAGGGGTGCGAACTCCGCTGGGTTGGGCCGGATTTTGCATTGCACAGACCGGTCAATCCTGGTAAACTAGGGGCAAGCAATGGGCGGGACCGAGCTTGGCCCCGTCAAAATAAGTTCACCCAAGGAGAACAAAATGGACCCTAACTTGAACGACCCAAAAGCAGAAGAAGCCGCACCACAAGCGGAACCCAAGGCCGAAGAGAAGCGCACCGCCTCGGGCGCGGAAGAGGAGATCCTGGGCGAGATCAACCGCCTGGGCACGGCCATTGTCCAGGCCATCCAAACGGCCTGGCAGAGCGAAGAGCGCAAGAAGTTGGAGCAGGACCTGAGCAAGGGGTTGCGCGTCCTGGCCGACAACGTGGAAGAGGCCCTGGAAAAGGTAGGCAAGAACGAACAGGTCCACGAATTCATGGACAAGGCCGAGGATGTGGCCGAGTCCGTGGGCGAAAAAGTGCGGGACGCCAAAGTCACCGGCGAGATCAAGGAGGGGCTGCTCAAAGGGTTGGCCGCCCTCACCGAGCAGTTGCAGAAGGTCTCCAAAGACGTGGCCGCCCGGCAACCCAGTCCGCCGCCGCCCGCCGCCCCAGACGTCACCGCCCCGGATGATGAGGCCCAGGACATCCCCATTCAGGGGGTGTAGGGGATCGGGGATCGGGGATCGGGGACCGGGGACCGGGGATCGGGAAAATTATATGATGTAGATAAGCCCGGGGTTCATTTTGACGAACCCCGGGCCTGTTTTCTTCTCCAATCCCCAATCCCCGATCCCCGATCCCCGATCCCCGATCCCCGATCCCCGATCCCTAAAAAAACAGCTTCGCCACCTTCAAGATCCCCTGGCTCCACGGCACCCGGTGGGAGACGCCGGACTGGTTCTCGAAGTCGGCCAGGTGGTCCACATACCAGATGTAGTTGCGCACCAGGGCGTCTTTGTTGGAATATTTTGGCTGCCAGCCCAGCACCCGCTCGGCCTTTTCGATGGTGACGAAGGAGTCCTTGGAGGCGGTCTCATAGACCCATTTGTAGAGGGGGGAGAGGTGCAGGGCCTCCAAAATGCGCAGGGTCCAGATGGCCGGGGCGGCGGGCAGGCCCCGGATCTTTTTGCCAAAGCCGGCGTAGTCCAGCACGGCCTGATAGTCCTCCCGCATGGTGGTGAACTCTTTGGCCCCGATGTTGAAGGTATCGTTCACTTTGTCCCGGTCCAAGGTGGCGGTGAGGTAGATGGCATCGCACAGGTCCTCCACGTCCAGGAGCTGATAGCGGTTGTGGCCGTTGCCCAGCATGGGGAAGCCGTGGCCGTCCTTGGCCCAATCGTAGAAGAGGGCAAAGACCCCCAGCCGCTCCGCGCCGATAAAGGATTTGGGCCGAATCACCGGCACGCACATGCCCTTGGCCCGATACTCCTGGCAGATCTCCTCGGCCTTCACCTTGCAGATGCCGTAGGGGCCGACCCCGTCCAGCTTGTCATCCTCGGCCAAGGGATGGTGGTCGGGGATGCCGTAGACCGCCGTAGACGAGATGTGGATCATGCGCTCCACCCCATGCTCGAAGGCAGATTGCAGCACATTTCTGATACCGTCGATGTCCGTGGAATAGATGTCCTCGGCGCTGTAGAGGGGCAGAGCCGCCGCGGTGTGGATCACGATCTCCACGCCCTGCATGGCCCGGTCCACCGCGGCCTTGTCCCGGATGTCGCCGACGATCTCGTGGATCTGGTCCCGTTCGGGATAGTCAAAGGGGGCGATGTCCAAGGAGGTGACCTTATGGCCCCGGTCCAACAGATGGCGTACCATGTTGATGCCCAAAAAGCCCGCCCCGCCGGTGACGAGATAGTGTTTGCCCTCTGTGGCCGTTGCTTTCGTTTTGTCTGTCATGCCTGATTTTCTCCAAAATATTGTGCGATTGAATTGTGTGCTTTAGTTGCCAGCGTCCGTTATCGGATCGCAGGTTTGCGTTAAAAAGGGGAGCTGCCAAGGCAGGCTAGCCCCCGCCGGTTGAGTAGGTCGGGGCAGTTTCCGACCGTATCGCCTGTACTGAGTGCGAAGCGTATCGAAGTGAAACCAGCGGAGGCGGGTCAACCCACTTGGACACGCTTTGTCAAGTCCCAAAATCGATGAAAAGCGCGTTCAAGAGGCGGT
>CAZKEX010000545.1:0-2159 GCA_964551895.1 uncultured Caldilineaceae bacterium
TTTTTGAAGGCTGTTCCCTATCCTAATTCCTGCAGATATTGGCGGATCATGAGAGCAGCCGTGGCCCCTTCGCCCGCCGCGGACGCGGCCTGCTTGGTCGAGTCTGCCCGCACATCCCCGGCGGCGAAGAGGCCGGGCATGGTGGTCATCAGCGTTTTGTCGGTGACGATGAAGCCAGCCCGATCGATCTCGGCCAGTCCGTCGGCCAACTGGCTGTTGGGGGTGAGGCCGATAAAGACGAAGATGCCGTCGTGGTCCAGCACCTTCTCCTCGCCTGTGGCCCGATCCACGATCACCGCGCCGTCCAACTGGCCGTCGCCCAGCAACTCCTTCACCGCATGGTTGACCGTGACACTCATGCGGGGGTGATGGGCCACCTTCTCCTGCAAGATCTGGCTGGCCTTGACCTGGGGCAGGAATTCGACGATGTCCACTTGGCGGGCAAATTTGGTCAGGAACAGCCCTTCCTCGAAGCCGCTGTTGCCGCCGCCCACCACCAGCGCCTTTTTGTCTCTGTAAAACGCCCCGTCGCAGGTGGCGCAGAAATGCACATTGACCCCGATCAAGCTCTCCTCGCCGGGGATGCCCAGACGACGATAGCGGGCGCCCGTGGCCAGCAGCACGGCGTGGGCCCCATAGCTGACCCCGTCCCCCGTGGTGACCTGCATGTTCTGGCCGTCCCGGCTGATGGACGTGACTTCCTGGGCTTGCAGGATCTCCGCGCCAAAGCGCTGGGCTTGGCGGCCCAGGCGGTCGGCAAACTCCGCGCCGGGGATGCCTTCGTCGAAGCCGGGGAAGTTGTCCAGCCGCTCGGTGATGCCGGCCTGGCCCCCCACGCCGGAGCGCTCGATCACCAGCACGTCCTGGTTTTCCCGGCCCAAATAGAGGGCCGCGGTCAGCCCGGCCGGGCCGCTGCCGATGATGATCACGTCGTAGAAGGTGCGCTGGGCCTGGGTGTGCAGCCCCAACTTCTCGGCCAGCTTGGCGTTGGACGGCTCCACCATGATCTCGCCGTCGGGAAAGATGATGGTGGGCACGCTGCGGCTGCCGTTGTTGACCTGGATCACCAGGTCCATGCCGGCGGGGTCTTTTTCGATGTCAATATTCGTGTAGGGAATGCGCTGCTCGTTGAGAAACTTCTTGGCCCGCTTGCAGTCCGGGCACCAAGTGGTGCTGTAGATGCGGATGGTGTCTGAGTTGGTCATGGGTAAGCTCGATTCTTTTGAGTTGCGGGTTGCGAGATTTGAGTTGCGTGAACCGTGAGACGTGTCGCGTGGGTTAAGATGCGGCCCGGATGGGGGCTGTTACATCAACACACGAACCCAATACTCGACACACGATACTCGATACCCTAGATCTTCGCCGAATAATACCCCGGCTCTGTGGCCAGCCGAGCCAACTCGCCGCCCAATTCCTCCGTGTAGTGAACCAGGGTGTCCAAGGCCAGTTCAAAGTGGGCAAACTCGAAGCCGACGGTGGGGAGTTCCAGCAGCAAATTCACATCCCCGTCCCCGTCCAGACCGAAGTGGGCCAGACGCATCTGCTGGTTGAGGCCCAACAGCGCCTCGAACAGCCGCCCCCGGCAGGCGTCCACCGGCCGGGGGGTGAAGGGACTGACGGCGAAATGCACCCACTCGTCCCCGGCCATCACAAAAAGGTCGAACTCGCCCCCGGCATCCGTGGCAAAGCTGCTGCGCCAGATCCCCGGTTCGAGTTCGTCCGCGTGCCAGTCGTAGTCGTTGAAGAAACTTGCCAGATCTTCGTCTACACTACCCTTCGCTTTGAGTCGGTTCAGCTTTTCTTGAAGACTCTCGGTAAGATCAATCTCGCCCGCCCAACAAATCCACTCATCGTCTCCCCCGTCGAGATCCTCGGCGGCATAGTTAGCGATGAAGAAATCGGATGAGACACCGTATTTTTCTTCAAAAGGACGTAATCGCTGGGTAGCCAACTCGATGGCGTGTTCGAGTTCGTCGATCTCGGCAGACAATCTAGACTGCATCATTTCCCTCGTGGAACGGTCAAACAATCCTAAAATGATCCACCATCGTACACCGACGCAATCGCGAAAAAGTCAGGGCGTTGGTCAGCCCTTCGCCCGTGGGGCTGGCGATGGAGAAGCTGGTGTAGCCCTCGCCCCCGTAGCCCAGACCGGCCAG
>CAZKEX010000546.1:0-2149 GCA_964551895.1 uncultured Caldilineaceae bacterium
CATTCCCACGCAGAGCGTGGGAACGAGAATCCCCGGTTTATTGAGAAGATACGATCAAACGGATTAAAACGGATCTTTTCTAAAATCAAGAAAGATCCGTTTTAATCCGTTTGATCCGTCGAATCCGTGGCCTATTTTTTCTATTCTAGCTCTGCCAGATGGTCCGACACCATGTTGAAATAGTGACCATGCGCTGGGGTGTGGGCGATGGCGGCGAGACGGGCCAGGGCCTGGGTCCAGGTGGAGCGGGCCAGATCTGGGCGGTCTGTGTCCCGGTAGAGTTCGCCCAGGGAGTCCATGACATTGACCATCTCGGCCACATTGCCAAGCCGGTCATAGCGGGCGATGGCGGTCAGATAGGCGCTTTCGGCCTCCTCGGCGCGCTGTTGACCGGCATAGACCAGCCCCAGGTTGTTGTAGACCGTGGCCAGATGTAGATCATCCCCCATGCGCCGGAAGACCTCCTCCGCGGAAAGATAGGCCGTCAACGCGGCGTCCAGATCCCTGGCCAGCAAATGGACCGTGCCCAGATTCATCTCGGCAACGGCTCGATGGGCCGGGTCCTGAATCTCGTCGAAGATTTCGATGGCCTGGGTGAAGCAGTCGGCGGCCTCGTCCATGCGCCCTAGCCTGCGCAGGGCCGTGCCCAGGTTGGTGAGGTTCCAGGCCACCATGCGGGGATCTTCCTCCCGATACCAGGTTTCCAGGGAGCGGCGATACCACTGCTCGGCCAACGCCCAATCCAAGGCGTCAAAGGCATTGCATCCCCGCACAAAATAGCTGTATCCCCGTTCGGCGTCATCCTCCGCCAACAAAGCCAGCGCCCGGTCCACCAATCGATCCGACTCTTGATTACGCTGTAACAGCCGGGCCACATAGGCCTCCCGGTTGATCGCTCGCGCCCGATCCCGGTCCTGGGCCAGCGCCCCGTACGCTGCGCCGGCGGCCATAAATTGGACCCTGGCCTCGGCCAGATCCCCCTGAAGCTGATGCAGGGCGCCCAGATAGAAATGCAACGGCGCGGCGCTTGCCCGGTCATCCTGGGCCTGGGCCACGGCCAATCCTCGGCGCAGATAGTCCGCCCAATCCCCCCGGTGGCCGGCCTGCTCCATGCCCGGGGCCAGGGTGGTCAGGGCCGGGGCGGAGAGATCCCAGGCCTCGGGCTGATCCACAGACAGGGCGAGGCCATAGTCCAGCACATGCAGGGCCAGTTCTTTGATCTCTTGGGTGGGGATGGCAGAGGCGGAGGAGTGAAGTTGGGCCAAGACAAAACGAATGCTGCGCAAAATCTGCTGGCGAAAGATGGCCGGATAGGGATCCGGGTTGGGATTGGGCCGGGGATTGGGGCGGGGATCGGGGCGGGGATCGAGGGGGGCCGGATCTACCATTTGGCCACCTGTTCGTGGAGGAAGGTGCGGGTGAGGCTGTGGATGGTGTAGCGGCTGCGTTCCAAGCTGTCTCGGCGGTGATCGACCAGGTTGAGACGCACCAACCGGGCCAGGGCATCCATCAACTGGTCCTGGACCAGACCGCTGACCGCGTGGACAAAGGCCAGATCTCCGCCCTCTGCCGGGACCAGGGGCATGGCGAGCAAGGCCAGCCGGGCGGACTCGTCCAGATTTTCCCAGGCCTGGCGATAGATGAAGGTGTAGAGCTGCTCCACCGTGCGGCCCCGGGCAGAGCGCAGGGCGTCCAGCACATCGGGCAGGGCGTGAACCGTGGTCTGGCCCACCACCAGGCGCAGGGCCAGGGGATTGCCGCCCACGGTCTCGAAGATAGGGTGCAGGGTCCCATCCGGGGCAGCCACCAGCTCGGGCAGATTGCGGGCGGCGGCCTCATGGCGAACCAAGGCCAGGGCGTCCGCTTCTTCCAGGGCAGGCAGACGATAGGGGAAGATCTCTGGCAGGTGGTCCAGGGATCTGCGGCTGGTCAACAGCAGCTTGGACGGGTTGGAGAGGGCGATGAGGGTGGGGAGCAGGGCCTCCAGATCCACCAAAGTCTCCAGATTGTCCACCACCACCAAGCTGGGGACATGGGCCAGGTGGGACTTGACCAGGGGCAGCCCCAGATCGTAGGTGAAGGGGGTGGGAATATCCTCTGGGAGCAGCAGTTGGCCGGCCAACTGCTCCAGGAGGGCCGTCGGGCTAAG
>CAZKEX010000547.1:0-2131 GCA_964551895.1 uncultured Caldilineaceae bacterium
CGTAGACGGTGACTTTGCCCGGGGTGACGGTATCCCCGGCCAGGACGGTACGGAAGGCGGCCAGGGTGCGGTCGATGTCCGCAGGGCTGATCTGGTAGTGGGTGACGGCCCGTAGGCGTTTGCCGCCCAGGGGATTGAGGAGTATCCCTTGCGCTTTCAGCCCCACGGCCAGTTGCACCGGGGTCATGTCCGTGCGGTCCAGCTCGAAGATGACGATGTCGGTTTGGACGGTAGCCGGATCGACCGAGATGCCGTCCATCTCTGCCAGGCCCCGGGCCAAGGTCTGGGCGTTGGCGTGGTCGTCGGCCAGCCTCTCTACCATCTCAGTGACGGCGACGATGCCCGCGGCGGCGATCACCCCAGCCTGGCGCATGCCGCCCCCCACCACCTTGCGGTTGCGTCGCACTTTGCGAATGAAGGCCCCGCTGCCCACCACGACCGACCCCACGGGCGCGGCCAACCCCTTGCTCAAACAGAGACTGGCGCTGTCCGCCCCCTGCAACAGCCGGGCCGGGGAGACCCCCAGATAGACGGCCGCATTCCACAGCCGGGCCCCGTCCACGTGGAGTTGCAGACCGTGGCGGTGGGCCAATTCCCCCGCCGCGTCCATGTAATCCACGGGCAGGACCGCGCCGCCGCAGCGGTTGTGGGTGTTCTCCAAACAGATCAGCCGGGAGACGGGGAAGTGTTCGTTGTCGCCCCGGATCATGGCCTCGACCTGGGCCAGATCCAGGGCGCCGTCGGCCCGGTTGGGGACCGTGCGGGGATGGACGCCGCCCAGGGCCGCGGTGCCCCCCTGCTCGTAGATGTGGATGTGGGCCTGATCGCCCAGGATCATCTCGTCGCCCCGGCCGCAGTGGGAGAGGACGGCGATCAGGTTGCCCATTGTGCCGCTGGGCACGAAGACCGCGGCCTCTTTGCCCGCCATCTCGGCCACAATAGCCTCCAGGCGGGTGACCGTGGGGTCTTCGCCGTAGACGTCGTCGCCCAGGGGCGCGGTCATCATGGCTTCCATCATGGCCGGGGTGGGTTTGGTGACGGTGTCGGAACGCAGGTCGATGGGTTGGGTTGGCATGATTTCTCCTGGATAAATTTGGATGGGATGGAGGAGGGACGAGTAACGAGTAATGAGTAATGGTTGGGTCGAGGGAGTCTTTGGGTGTTCCAGAATAGTCTGGTCCCCGCCAAATTACTCATTACTCATTACTCCTTACCCTTGCCCTCACGCGATCATGGTGCCTTTGGTGCTGGGGACGTCGGCGCGCCGGGCGTCGAGCCGGGTGGCGGTGTCCAGGGCCCGGGCCAGGGCTTTGAAGAGGGCCTCGGCCTTGTGGTGATCATTGCGGCCATAGAGGACGTGGGCGTGCAGGTTCATGCGGGCGTGGATGGCGAAGGTCTCGAAGAGGTGGAAGATCAGGTCCGTGGCCAAACCGCCCACCTTGGGGGTGACAAAGTCGGCGTCGAAGACGCAATAGGGCCGCCCGCCCAGGTCGATGACGACGCGAGCCAGGGCCTCGTCCATGGGCACATAGCTGTGGGCCGTGCGCACGATGCCCCGGCGGTCGCCCAGGGCCTGGTCCACCGCCCGGCCCAGGCAGATGAAGGTGTCCTCGGCCGTGTGGTGGTCGTCGATGTGCAGATCCCCGGTGCATTTCACGGTGATGTCGAAAAGTCCGTGACCGGCCAGGAGGACGAGCATGTGGTCGAGGAAGCCGATGCCGGTGTCCACATCGGCCCGGCCCTGGCCGTCCAGATTGATGCGGGCAGAGATCTGGGTTTCCTTGGTGGTGCGGTCGATCTGGGCTTCACGGGGCATGGGGTGTGTGGTCCTTCCGATCTTCGATGCAGGTATTGGTTTCAGAAAAGTGTTTCACGATAATTCCTCGCGCTCCTCATAATCACCTTGGGCCTCACGCTCAATCGGATCATGGGCCAACGAGCCAGCCATTCTAGCGATGGAAGCTTGCCACTCGTCATCACTTTGGACACTGTACGACTTGGCAGCCAGCGCCCTGGCCCAATCTTTAGCTCCCTCATGGCAGAATTCCCACTCGATCAGATCCAGCTCCCAAGTTTTAGTGATTTCGGCCTCGACTTTTTTCACAAATTCAATGGTTTCGAGATTTTGCAT
>CAZKEX010000548.1:0-2108 GCA_964551895.1 uncultured Caldilineaceae bacterium
GTGCCTCCCCGGGTGGATGGCCAGTCGGCCCCCATCGCCTGGGACGGCGCACAAGGGGCCATGATCGACACCATCCCCGCCGGGACCTTCCGGCCCCTCTTCGATCTCCAGTTCCGCCAGGGGGCCGAGGGCGCATGGCAAGATTGGCAGACCGGGGCGCTGGCCGGCCAGGCGGTCCTGAGTACCTCTGCCAGCACAGAGACGACCTATTTTATGCGGGGGCGCATACGCTCAGAACAGCCGCCTGCCCCGCCGGACGGCTCCTCGCCCAACCATCGCTTTGCCAGCCTGTGGAGCCAGCCCGCGCCCGTGGTCTTCAACCGACCGGCCCCCATCTTCATGCCCCCGCCGCCGGTGCCTGCCCCCCCGGCCCCGCCCGCGCCGCCGCCCAACAACATCGTGGCGCCCCCCGCCCTCTCCTGGGAGCAAAAGCTGGTCCAGGTGGCGGCCCAGAAGCAGGTAATCCAGTTCAACCCGGACGCCGCCCTGCAAAAGATGATCTTCGCCCACGGCTTTGTGCCCAACTCCGGCGAGTTCGACATCGATCTGGACGGCCAGGCCCACATCGGCCAGCGGGCCGAAAACCTGGCCAGCGGCGAGGTCCGGGTCTACTTTGTGCGGGTGGGCGATTGGGGCAATGTGCAGTTCGTCACCGCCCCCCGCAGCGGCGGCACCCGTGAGGCCCCGCCCAGCCCGCCCCAACAGATTGCCTGAGAATGGCACGCTGATTTCCGCTACTGCAAAAACCTATTCAACCGCCGAGGACGCAGAGGTTTCGCAGAGAGCGCAGAGGAAAAATTTTGTGCTTTTCTCTGTGTTCTCTGCGAAATCTCAGCGTTCTCGGCAGTTAAATGCTTTTTACAGTGCAGTCACAAATAGGCTCAAGTTTGAAGCCAAAGGAACCCAGCATTCTTTACACGGCCCCAAACCCCTGGTACAATCCCAAGGGTTTGGGGCCGTGTTGCCCCCGCAGAATTTTCACCGTTTTTTGAACCATTTTTTCAACCGTTTTTTTTCAACCGTTTTTTTCAACCGTTTGGATCTATCAGTGATCTCGCAAGAAGCCGAAAACCAGCCCGACCTTCAACAGCCCAGCGCCGCCGATATTCAGGCAAATTTGGTTGAAGTACAAAATCATATGGCCGCGGCTGCTCAGCGAGTTGGCCGAGATCCCGCCGAAATCACCCTGGTGGCGGTGAGCAAAACCCGCCCCGCCAGCCAGATCCGTGCGGCTCTGGACGCCGGCCAGACAGATTTTGGCGAAAATCGGCTCAACGAACTGTGGAAAAAGATCGTCCTCTCCCAAAACCTGGGCTGGGACAAGGGCGCCCCCCCCATCCGCTGGCACTTCATCGGCAGCATCCAGAGCCGCAAGGCCGACCAGGTGATCGGTCCCCTGGTCCTGGTCCACAGCGTGGATCGGGTCAAGATCGCCCGCATTATCAGCAAGACGGCCCTGGCCGCCGGGGTGGTCATGCCCGTGCTGGTGGAGGTCAACGTCAGCGGCGAGGAGAGCAAGCACGGTTTCAGCCCAGAGACCCTGGCCGATGGGGTGGCGGCCATGAGCGCCTTCGAGGGCATCCAGATCCAGGGGCTGATGACCATGGCCCCCTTTGTGGCGGACCCGGAGCAGACCCGCCCGGTCTTTCGGGGTCTGCGTCTGCTGCGGGACGATCTGCGCACCCGCTTTCCCGACCTGACCCTGCCCCATCTGTCAATGGGCATGACCAACGATTTTGAGGTGGCCATCGAAGAAGGGGCCACCCTGGTTCGCATCGGCACGGCTATTTTTGGCCCAAGAGAGTGAGAGAATAGACGCATGTTGAAAGATACCACCATCGCCTTTATCGGCGGGGGCACCATGGGAACGGCCATGATCAAGGGCATCTTGGCCCAGGGGCTGACCGAACCGGGCCAGATCCGGGTCAGCGATCCCTGGCCGCCCCGGATCGAATATCTGCGGGAAACCTATAGCGTCCATGCCACCGGGGACAACCTGGAGGCCATCCAGGACGCCAACATCATCGTACTCAGCGTCAAGCCCCAGGTGTTGACCAAGATAGGCCAGCAGCTTCATGGCAACATTCGGCCCAGCACATTGATCTTGA
>CAZKEX010000549.1:0-2083 GCA_964551895.1 uncultured Caldilineaceae bacterium
ACGGATCAAAACGGATTTTCAAAAACATCCGTTTTTAATCCGTTTTGATCCGTTCGATCCGTCAAATCTGTGTTCTATTTTTTAGATCCTTCCAAACGCCTTCTCCAGATCCCCCGCGGAGAGTTGCAGCATGGTGGGCCGCCCGTGGGGACAGGTGCGGGGAGACTGGCATGCCTCCAACTGGCGCACCAGCTCGGCCATCTCGATGTCGCTGAGCAACTGCCCGGCCTTGATGGACGCCCGCTTGCACACCATCTTGACCAGTCGCTCCTCCAACGCCTCGCCCACCAAATTGCGCTCCTCGCCCAGCCCCCGCACAATCTCCTCCAAGGCGGACACCGGATCTTCCCCCGCCATCACACTGGGCACGGCCCGCACCAAAAAGGTGTCCCCGCCGAAGGCCTCCACTTCATAGCCCACGGCATCCAATTTGTCCAGATGCTCGGCCACCAGCCCGGTCAACTCGTGACCGATATGCAACGTCAACGGCTCCAACAGATGCTGCCGGGGGATCGCCCCGGCCACCGTCCCGTAGCCCTGGGCCATAAAGCGCTCATACATAATCCGCTCATGGGCGGCGTGCTGATCGATCAAAAACATGCCCTCCGGCCCCTCGGTCACAATATACATGGCCCCCACCTGCCCCACCACCCGCAGGGGCGGCAGGGTCGTCTCCCGATTTTTCACCCGATCCGGCTGGCTCTTTTCATAAGCTGGGGAAGTGTCGGGTTCAAGACCCGTCAGCCCGATCTCACCAGTCTCCGGGTCCACCCTGGGGGGCGCAGAGGCAAAAGCATGGTCGTTCTGCCCCCCCTGGGCCGGGGACGGATAGAGGTTGAGACCGGGCTGGGGATTCAACCCCACCCCCGCGTCCAACAGCGCATCCCGCCGGGCCATCCACCCGCTCTCCCGGCCAGGCGTGCCCTCGGGCGCGCTGCCCCCCTCCACCCCAAGACCGGGGATGGGTGCGTTGCCGATCACGGCGTGGCGCACGGCCTTCTGTACCGCGCTGAAAACCCGGCGCTCCTCTCGAAAGCGCACCTGGATCTTCTGGGGATGCACATTCACATCCACCTGGGCCGGGTCCAAATCTACAAAGATGGCGGCCAGGGGCGAGCGGCCCACCTGCAACAGGGTGTGATAGGCCTGGACCACCGCATAGGTCAGGCTGCGGTCTTCCACATAGCGCCGGTTGACGAACAGCTCGATCTGGCTGCGGTTGGACCGGGTCAACGTGGGCAGGCTCGTGTACCCGCTGACCTGGATCGCCGTCTGCCCTGTGGGAATAGGGCCATCGGACGGGGCCGCATCTTCCGGCGCCCGGTGGAAGTCCATGAAATCCACCTCCTCCGCCAAGCCCGCGCCCGCCGGCGCGTCCACATTTCCCGCGTCCATCGTGGCGGTCAGCCCCACGGCCACCATCTGCTGGGCATGGTCCCCGCCATAGACTTTGGCCACCACATCCAACAGCTTGCCGCTGCCGGTCGATTGAAAGACCAAGCGGCCATCGTTGACAAAGCTAAAGCGCCGATCCGGGTAGGCCAGGGCATAGCGCTGCACAATTCTGCTGATGTGGCCGGCCTCCGTGCTGGCCGTGCGCAGAAACTGCTTCCGGGCCGGGGTGTTGAAGAAGAGATGCTCCACGCTGATCACCGTGCCCACGGGCGCGCCGGCCCGGCTCTGGGCCACCACCACGCCCCCCTCCACCCGCACCTGCGCGCCGTAGTCCACCCTGCGGTGGCGGCTGGTCAGGGTGACATGGCTGACCGCAGCGATGCTGTACAACGCCTCGCCCCGAAAGCCAAAGGTGGCGATGCTGTAGAGATCGTCCGCTCGCTGCAACTTGCTGGTGGCGTGGCGCTCGAAAGCCAGCAACAGCTCGGCCTCCGGGATGCCCGCGCCGTCGTCGGTCACCCGCAGCAGACGCTGTCCGCCCTCGCGCACCTCCACCCGGATCTCCGTGGCCCCGGCATCCAGGCTGTTCTCGATCAGTTCTTTGGCCACATTGGCCGGCCGTTCCACCACTTCGCCAGCCGCAATCTTGGCGGCCACGTCGGGTGTGAGTAGTTGTATGGTCAAGGTT
>CAZKEX010000550.1:0-2077 GCA_964551895.1 uncultured Caldilineaceae bacterium
TTTTTTCCTCTGCGTTCTCTGCGAAATCTCTGTGTTCTCGGCGGTTAAATGGCTTCTTGCAGCAGAGTCATCAATAGCCACGAAGTCACGAAGATGAGAAGGTCCACGAAGAAACAGAGGGAAGAAGCGCTTTTCCTTCGTGGTTCTTCCCGACTTCCCCTCTTCGTGGCTGCTTTTCAAACATCTTCCGAACAGCAGATCTGGACAACAGACTATGGCAACAATTCGAGATGTAGCGAAACATGCCGGTGTCGCACCGATCACCGTCTCTCGGGTACTCAACAACGCCGACTATGTCAGCCCAGAGACCCGGTCCCGGGTCGAAGCCGCCGCCGCCGAGCTGAACTATGTGCCCAACATGCTGGCCCACAGCCTGCGCTCCAAAAGCACCCAGACCATCGCCCTGGTCCTGGCCGATATCACCAATCCCTTTTGGACCTCTGTGGCCCGGGGGGTGGAGGATGAGGCAAGCAGGCAGGGATTTATTGTAATTTTTTGCAATACAGATGAAAATGAGGTCAAGGAAAACCAATATGTCTCCATGCTCCTGCGCCGCCGGGTGGACGGGGTGCTGTTGGTGCCTACCTCCGACTCCGGGGCAGCCGTAAAGCAGTTGCAGGCCCAAGATGTGGAGGTCGTGATCCTTGACCGTCGGGTGGAGGACACGGTGGTCGATCTGGTGCGGGGCGACTCTCTGGGGGGCGCATACAGATTGATACGCCACCTCACCGCCTTGGGCCACACCCGGATCGCTCTCTTGAACGGCGCGGAGAAGATCTCGGTCTCCCTCGATCGCCTGAAAGGGTATCTGCAAGCCCTGGACGAGGCGGGCATCCAGCGGGACGATGCCCTGATATTCTACGGGAAGTTCACGGTTGCCAGCGGCTACGCCATGACCCAGGAGCTGTTGGCCATGCAACCCCGACCCACGGCCATCTTCACCGCCAACAACTTCATCGCCATCGGCGCCCTGCGGGCGCTGAGCGAGAGCGGGTTAGCCGTCCCCGATGATATCTCCATCGTCTCCTTCGACGATCTGCCCTTCACCTACACCCAGGACCCCCGGATCACCGTTGCCGCCCAGCCCGCCTACGATCTGGGCACCATCGCCGCCCAGCGCCTGTTGCGGCGCATCACCTCGGATGATGAGCAGCCCGTGGAAGAGATCGTCGTGCCCGTGGAGCTGATCATCCGCTCGTCGGCCATTGCGCCCAGTAATTGAGCGGGTTGATCGGACAATTCGTTTATTTGGTACGAGATTTGGAGATTGAGAGATCAGGAGATTATCACGACATAATCTCCTGATCTCTCAATCTCCAAATCTCACAACACAATCCATTTCTCACACAGGAGATCCAATCCCATGCCAACATTTGGCGCCCATGCGTTTGTGTTCATCGGTGAGTGGACCACGGAGAGTGGCAACCATGCCATTGCCCGGGCCGGTCACTTCGGCTTTGATTTTATCGAAATTCCGCTCCTTGCCCCAGACACCTTTGACGCGGCCAGCCATCGGGCCGCCCTGGAGAAGGCCGGCATCGGGGCCACCTGCTCCCTGGTGCTGCCCAAGGGCTATCACATGCCCCTCTATCCAGAGAAGGCCCTGGACTTCCTGCGCCGGGCGCTGGCCAAGGCCGAGGCCATCGGCTGCACCTATGTCTGCGGCTGCATCGCCTATGACCTGGGCTATCTGACCGGCAATCCGCCCACCCAGGCCGAGCGCCGTACTGTGATCGACACCCTCAAGATCCTGGCCGCCGAGGCCGAGGCCAAGGGCATCACCCTGGGGCTGGAGGCGTGCAACCGCTACGAGACCTACATGTACAACACCCTGGCCGACGCTCGGGAGACCATTTTGGCCGTGGGCGCGCCCAACCTCAAGCTCCACGGCGACACCTATCACATGAACATCGAAGAAGAGGGTTTCTATACCCCCATCATCCAGACCGCGGACGTGCTGGACTATATGCACATGAGCGAGAGCCACCGGGGGCTGGTGGGCAGCGGCACGGTCAACTGGGCCCAGGTCTGGCAGGCCCTGGCCGAGATCAACTTTGACGGCAAACTGGTGTTGGAG
>CAZKEX010000551.1:0-2066 GCA_964551895.1 uncultured Caldilineaceae bacterium
CCACAATAATACTGTCGTGAATGTCCAGGTCGGCGGGCATATGCGAGATGACGAACATATCCATTGGAAAAACCACACAACGGGGATCGCCGACGATCCTCTTCACGATTGCCTCAAATTCGAGGGGGATTCGTTTCTTATTGGCTATGTGTTTTGCCTCAGCCAGGACCATAACAGGAATGACAAGCTGGCTATCCCCATCCTCTAAGACTACTCGCGCCCGATCTCCCAAACGTGGGTCGTCGCTGAAGTACCAAACCAGGGCGTGGGTGTCGAGAACATATCTCATAATAGCTCCGAGACAGAAACTCTTGCCGCTACGATCTCCTCGGCAGAGATGTCAATGCCTTTCCAAACGCCTCGCAATGACGAAAAGCCGGTTGACACAGGCTGCGCCGGATCTTTCAGTGACAGTTCCTGACTCAACCGGAACATCTCATGTTCGAGCCACCCTAGTTGAAGACGGATCATCTGTAGTCGCGCCTGGGCCGTAGTGGTATCTTGGATAGAAACGGTCATGGTGATCTTCCTCCAGAATAGTTGTGCAGTCGTCAGTCTTGAATCTCTACCGACCTGCCTCAATTATAGCACTTGTCCTTTATCCTGTCATGGTCATACATGGCCTCCCTTTTTGAGGAGAGTGCGTCGAGATTTTCGGACAAATTAGGGAACGGCTGAAACCAGACCAATCAGTGTTGCCAGCCACAGCAGATGGGGGTAAGATTAGGCACGTTGAACCGTCTTGGCCCCCGTCGCCAAAAGGAAAGCCTGTGCCCGCCCAATCCCTGCCCGAACGTTTTGCGCCGATCCTGCACTTTTCCCAAGGGGAGAATTTCTTCCCCATGGCCGTGGAGGATTTCCTGACCTATTCGGCCCTTTACCGGCGAGGCGACGACCGCCCCCTGGTGGATTTTGGCCAACTGCGGCCCCACCATTTGGGGGCTGGCCGGGAGATGGCGGAGACCTTTCTGCGCAGTGTGGAGATGGGGCCTCTGGGCGGTGAGGCTGTGGCATCGGCCTGGGGATCCAGCGGGCTGCGGTTGATCTACGATTGGTCCCGCAATCCCTTTTCCATTTGGACCGAGACCCTGGCCCGCAAGGCGTATGACTGGTTTAGCGACAAGACCGCCCCGGCCACCAAAAAATTCTGGTGGAATGGTCTGCTTTTGGCCAAGGCGTGGGCGGACAGCAGCCGCAGTGTGCGGGCGGATCTGCCCCGGCTGGTCTTGCCGACCCAGGTGCGCAGTCCGGCCATCAGCCGCTATCGAGCAAACCAGGGTGCCCGCCCTCGCTATACCTACTACTATCGCATGGTCGAGGAGCAGAACTTCCTGGTTCTCCAATACTGGTTTTTCTATGCCTACAACGACTGGGCCAATGGATTTGGCGGCTTCAACGACCACGAGGGGGATTGGGAGGGGATTCAGCTCTTCTTTCGGGTGAACGGGAGGTATACGGCCCAGACGCCGTCCCACATCTGCTTCCAGGGCCATCATTCCCGCATCACCAAGGCCTGGGATGACCCGGATTTAATAAAGGAGGGCGACCATCCCCATGTCTATGTGGCCGCGGGGTCCCATGCCAGCTATCCCCAGCCCCGCCAATACCCGTTGATGGCGCTCTACAATTTGATCGACTATGCCACGGGCGGGGATGTGATCCTGCCCCACACGGCCTGGCAGCCGCCCATCGATCTGGCGGACCAAGCCTGGCTGACGGACTATCCCGGCTCCTGGGGGACCCGGTATTGGGTGCCCTTGGCCTGGCTCAGCCGCACCCTGGGGCTGGTGATCAGCGCCCTGCCCGGCGAGATCCAGCTCCCCGGCGTCAGCGCGCCCCGCAGCCCAAAGCTGGACGAAGACGGCAACGAACGAGAGATCTGGCAGGATCCAGTGGGGTTTGCAGGGCTCGGGTGAGGGGGTGACAGGGTGACAAGGTGACAAGGTGAGCAGGTGAGGGGAGATCGTCGCTGGAAAGCGATTCACCCTGTCACCCTGTCACCTTGTCACCTTGTCACCCTGTCACCTTGTCACCTTGTCACCTTGTCACCTTGTCACCCTGTCACC
>CAZKEX010000552.1:0-2061 GCA_964551895.1 uncultured Caldilineaceae bacterium
ACAATGGCCAATGCACAATGGCCAATGCACAATGGCCAATGCACAATGCACAATGGGTGCGGAGCGAAGAGGATAAGCGCAGGTGAGTAGCCGCCCCGACACGTTTGCAAGCCATTCATTCACCGGCGGCGTATCGAAACCTGCGCTGGCGTTCGCTTTACCAATCAACCAATCAACAAATCAACCAATAAACCACCCATGCTAACCATCACCAACCTTTCCAAATCCTTCGGACCCACGCCGGTCCTGTCCGACATCGACCTGGAGGTGACAACCGGGGAGATCGTCTGCTTGTTGGGGCCGAGCGGCTGCGGCAAGACGACCCTCCTGCGCATCGTGGCCGGGCTGGACTCCGCGGACGCGGGGACGGTGCAGCTTGACGGCGAGGACTTGACCAGCGTGCCGGTCCACGAGCGCAATTTCGGGCTGATGTTTCAGGAGTTCGCCCTCTTTCCCCATAAGAGCGTGGCCGAAAACGTGGCCTTTGGCCTGAAGATGGCAAAACTGCCTCTGGCCCAACAAACCCAGCGGGTGAGCGAGATGTTGGCGCTAGTAGGTCTGGCGGGCCATGCAGGTCGCTCCATTTTTGAACTGAGCGGCGGCGAGCGGCAACGGGTGGCCCTGGCTCGCAGCCTGGCCCCCAGCCCCCGGCTGTTGATGCTGGACGAGCCTCTGGGCAGCCTGGACCGCACGTTGCGGGAGGAGTTGATGAACCAACTGCGGGCCATTTTGAAGGATGTGGGGGTGACCGCGATCTATGTCACCCACGACCAGCAGGAAGCCCTTGCCGTGGCCGACCGGGTGGCGGTGATGAACCGGGGCCGCATAGAGCAGATCGGCCCACCGGAGCAGGTCTATGCCCAGCCTGCGTCGCCCTTTGTGGCCCGCTTTTTGGGGCTGGACAATCTGCTGCCGGCCCGGGTTGATCCGGGTCAGCCCAAGGTGGTGCAGACGCCCCTCGGCCCGTTCCCCTGGTGGCGGGGCGCGGCCCCGGGGGACTATACTGTGCTGGTCCGGCCCCAGTCGGCCTTTTTGATCTTGGGCGCGCTGACACCGCCGGACGATGGCTGGGTGTTGTCCGGGAGTGTGGTCTCTCGCTCGTTTCGGGGCAATCGTTATCGGCTGGGGGTGGAGTGTGTGGGGAGCATGGGGGCGCACCGGTTCCATTTTGATGTCCCGGCCTCGATGGGTCGGGGACAGGGGGCGCCCATGGAATTGGTGGAGCATCTGCGCCGGGGACGGGCCGTGCGGATGGTGATTGATTTGGCGCAGGTGGTGTTGTTGCGGGGGGATTGAGAGATTGGGAGATTAGGAGATTGGGAGATTGGGTCGGGTCAATCGCCTAATCTCCCAATCTCCCAATCACTCAATCTCCCAATCTCTGTTCACACTTCCCGCAGCCCCAGCCGCACAAAGGGCAGGAAATCCTGGTCGTTGTGGAGCAGGGGCGCTTGGTTTTCGATGCACCAGGTGGCGATCAGGCAGTCGATGGTCTTGCGGATGGTGATGCCCTGGGTACGCAACAGCCGATAGTTGTAGGCGCTGCGTCGGGCCAGGGCTTCTCCGACCAGGGGTTCCACCCGATAGGCGCGGAAGGCCGCTTCCACCCGGCGCAATTCTGATTCATGGCGCACCCCTTGCAGAAGTTCGGCCAGGATCAGATCCCCGATCACCAGTTCCACGCCCTCTTTTAGCAAGGTCTGCAACCGCAAGATCGGCTCGTTTTCCCGGCCATGAAAGAGATCGATCCAGACTGACGTATCCACCAAGACGGCCATTTTAGCCTCCTCCCGCCATTCCGTCGTCTGCCTCTGAATCAGCATCGCCGACGGTGTAGCTTTCGCCCTCCTCGTGGAGGAATCGGCCTTCCCGCATGGCATTTAGATCGCCCACCCATTCCACCGTGCCAGCCAGGGCCAAAACATCCGCCTGGCGGTTGATGCGGATCAGGGTGCGCAGGGCGGTTTCTACCAGTTCACGTTTGGTGCCAAGACCGGTCACGGCCATCGCTTCGGCCATCAAATCGTCGTCGATAACAATGTTGGTGCGCATGGGTGAAAC
>CAZKEX010000553.1:0-2014 GCA_964551895.1 uncultured Caldilineaceae bacterium
TAGGGGCCCAACTTTGTAGGGGCCCAACTTTGTAGGGGCCCAACTTTGTAGGGGCACGAGGTGGGATGGCGGAAGAATCTTCGCAAAGAAAGACCGGTTCCATCGCCATCCCACCTCGTGCCCGGCCTTTCATTCATTCACGTTGTCGGCGCCAGGCCGGGCACGAGGTGTGGCGGATGCAAGTCTTGCCGTTGAATGATTGTGCTTCCCGCCACACCTCGTGCCCCTACAAAGGTACCCCAAGATTTATTCGCGCTAACAAAAAAAAATCGGCCCCACGGGAAGAATCACCGTAGGGCCAGAGATATATCAAGCAGGCGTATGGCATTTCAGCCACACCATTTGTCCCCGTGCAGTCCGGGGCACCTCGCTGAGGCCGATTATACACTAGGTCTCCCGTGAAAATCAACCCGAAAAACAAAACTCAGATCCTACCCATGACCCCACCCCACCCCACCCACGAAATCGAAGGCTCTGCCCAGATGGGACGGGGGCGGCTTGCCCCAGAGATGGCGGACGATCTGTCGCCGGAGCTAGACATCAACGACGATCGCGCCGATCCTCTGGATGAGATCCTCCGCGCCCACCTGCCTGTGCGCCGGTGGCGGGTGGCGGTGGAGGAGACCGCCCTCTGCCCGGTGGAGATCCACAACGCCGGGGAAACGGCGGCGGACTTTCGGGTGACGGTCCTGGGGGCAGATGGCGAACCCCTGGACGAAGCCTGGGTGCGCATGACCCCGGCCCAGGTGCATCTGCCGCCGGAGGGACGCTCGTCCATCATCCTGGCGCTGACGCCGCCTCGTTCGCCCCACAGCCGGGCGGGGGACCACGATCTGCTTGTGCAAGTTACCTCGCCCCAGCGCCCGGAACGGTGCAGCCGCATCAGCGCGGTGCTGACGGTCAACCCCTTTGCCCAGCTTCAAATTGACCCGCCTGTCCCGGCCCAGGTTGGGCTGTCCTGGCGCGTCCCGGTGGCGGATTTTGTGCTGCCCGTGGAGAACCGGGGCAACCACGAGGTGAGTTTGGGGCTGGGGTTGGGCGTGGCCGATGGGGGACGGACCTTGGTGGCGGCCTTTGAGATGGGCGGCGGCGGGGACAGGGTCGCCTTGGGGCCAGGGCGACGGCGGCATCTGCCTGTGCGCATCCACGGTCAACGGCGGGCCATGCTGGGGTTCACAGGGCGCGTGGTCCCCGTGGCGATGACGGTGACGGCGGATGGTGTGGCCGCAGGGACGGTGCATGGGCGGCTGGCTGTACAGCCCATTTTGGTCGGGGCGAAGCTGGTGACTGCCGGGGCCTTGGCCGTGGTGGCCCTGGTGGTGGCCGGGCTGGTGGGCGGGTTGACCTGGCTCTCCGTGGGGTCCACGCCGGGGCTGCCGCCCACGCCAAACCCGGCCGCGGCCACCCGGCAGATCGAGGCGGTGACCCAAAATTTGCGTACCTTGATCGTGGTGGCGCCCTCGGCCCAAGTGTCCGGCCCCCAAGAAGAGGCTGGGACGGCGGGAGGCGCTGAGGCCCCCCCCCTCCCCACCCTGGCAGATCCATCCGCTTTTTTCCAAAAAGACACGCCCCAGACAACGACTGAGCCGATCAGCTATCAGGCCATGTTCCAGGAGATCGCCAGAGAATATGGGCTGAGTTGGCAGATTTTGGCGGCCCAGGCCTATGTGGAGAGCCGGCTGGACCCCTTGGCCGTGGGCCGGGATGGGGACATGGGACTGATGCAGATCATCCCGTCCACGTGGGGCGAATGGGCGGCCAAGGCTGGGGTGGATACGCAAACACCCTATGATGGCTATGCGAATGCGAAGGTTGGGGCGGCGTACTTGGCCTATCTGCGGGCGGAATTGGCAAAGAATGGTCACCCGGAGGATGCGTGGGCCCTGGCCGCGTACAACTGGGGATTGAGGAATGTGCGGGACGTGTTGGCCGGGGGGCAAGGGTGGGATGGATTGCCCAAGAAGCAGCGTCAGTATGTGACGGATATTTTGAATTTGGCGGGGAGTATTGGGGA
>CAZKEX010000554.1:0-1991 GCA_964551895.1 uncultured Caldilineaceae bacterium
TGCCCCAATGCGCTGACCCGTTCGCACCAGGGGGCGCTTACTCCTCTGAGATCTACTGAAAATAGGGTTGCCCAAAGACGTCCGAACACGAAACGACCTCGCTGCTCAACTGAGCAGCGAGGTCGTTTCGTGTTCGGACGTTTGATACAGCGTGCCGCTAATCGGTCTCAAGCACGTCCTGGCTGCGGGGCGCAGTCACGAGATCTTCCCCATGTTTTTGTTCCAAATAATCGAGACAGTCATCCTCGTCCAACTGAGGCTGGTTTGGCTCAACAGCCAGAATTCCCCACAGCGAGGTTGTAATGGGCAGTAAATCTTCCTGCATGTGATATTTCTCCTTCACTTCAAAACTGGTCGCAGTTTCAGCGCCAACTGCAACGCAAACCGGGCATCCGGATCGTTCAGATCCAGCCTTGTGATGACGGCGATGCGCTCCAGGCGATAGGTGAGGGTGTTGCGGTGGATGTGTAGCCGGGCCGCGGTCTGGCTCAGGTTGCCGTGGCACTCGAAGAAGGCCGCCAGGGTGTCCACCAGTTCGGCGTTGCGGTTGTCGTCGTGGGCCACCAACAGACCTAGGGTTTTGCGGAAGAGTCGGGCCGCCTCCGGGCTGGTGCGCAGGGCGGTGAGCAGTTGATACAGCCCCAGATCCCCAAAATAGGTGATCGGCCCGGTCTGCCACTCCCGGCCCAGCCGCCAGCTCTCCCTTGCCTGTTGCAGACTTTTCAGCCACTGGTCTGGCCCCACGGCCGGTCGACTGATGCCGATCACCAGCTTGGCCTTGGGGTGGGCGGCCATCATGCGCTCCACAAAGGCGTGGGCGATCGGCTTCAGCTCTCGCCCGCTCTTGGGGTTGTCCGTGGGCCAGAAGAGCAACATGCCCTCTTCCCGGCGGCTGGTAGGGACCGGGGTCTCTTGGTCTTGAATAAAACGGAGTAGGGGCGCGGGCCAATTGGCGACGCCTTGGACTTCCACGATCACAGCCACGTGGGGCCTGTGTAGATCGTAGCCCAAAGATCCCCCCCGCTGGATCCACGCCTGCTCGTCGGCGATCTCGGCGGCCAACAGCTCGTCCACAAAGGCCGCCCGCATGCGCTCCTCGGCCACGCCCACCGCGTTCTGTTTCACCCATTCCAAGGCCGCCGCGGCCGCCCCCTGGCTGACCGCGATGACCTCCACCGGGCTCAACTCCCGGCTCTCCCTGTCCGTGCGCAACAGCAGAGTATAGCCCCGCACCCCCTCGCCGGCCACAATTGGGGCCACGGCGACCCGGCCATAGCTGCCCACATCCCCCGCACCCACCAGATCCAACGTCCCCACGGCCTCGGCCAGATCCGCCCCGGACTGGCGGGCGGCCCAACTGCGCAGGGTGGTGAGGTTGGGCAGGCTGGCCAGAATCTGGCGGCGGCGGGCCTCGCTCATCTCCTCCAGCCCGGAGACCGCGGCCACCGTGCCGTCGTCCCGCATCAAGACCAGGGGCTGTTGGGCAAACTGGGTGATGCGCCGGGCGATGCCCTCCAGCCCGTCGCTGTCCAGGGCGATCTGGGTCAGCTCCCGCTGCAAATCCGCGCTGCGCTGGGCCACATAGCCGTTCCGGTCCACGATCAGGCGGATGATGGCCCGCTCCACCCGCACGGCCTGGGTGGCCGGGGGCAGGTGAAAGAGGGGCAGGTTGGCCTGGCCGGCCGCGCTGACAGCGTCATCCCGGAACTCCCCGATCACGGCCACAGCGGAGATGTTGGCCTGTTGCAGGCGCAAAATCAGCCGGTCCAGACGCATCTCCGCGTCCAAAATACGCAGATCCGCCATGTCCACCAGGGCGATCTCGCCGCCGTCCAGCTTGGGGAAGGCGGGGGGGCTGGGGCGCAGGCTGCTGGCCCAACTCACCGGGCGGTCGAGGAGGGCCTGCCCGGTCAGCAGGGTGGTGCCGGGGGGCAAGGCCAGGCGGAAGATATCGTCAAGGGTGGCGGTGTTGCGATAGTTGGTGGTCATGG
>CAZKEX010000555.1:0-1990 GCA_964551895.1 uncultured Caldilineaceae bacterium
GTCACCCTGTCACCCTGTCACCCTGTCACCCTGTCACCTTGTCACCCTGTCACCCCGTCACCTTGTCACCTTGTCACTGAATCTGCACAAACTCCCCGTCCGTCACCTGGTAGATCCAGATCTGGGGGGCGGTGAGGTCGCCGTCGGACTCGAAGCGCAGGTCGCCGATCAGGGTGGCGAAGCTGTTGTCTCGCAAAGCGTCGGCCACGGCGGAGGCATCCAGCTTGTTGGCCTTCTTCACCGCCTCGGCCAGGACCTGCATGGCCACATAGCCGTTGACCGAATAGGTGTCTGGGTTGCGGGATTCCACGGCCTGATAGGCCTCGAACCACTTGGGGTTGTCCACGCTGCGGGGGCTGGGGGCAAAGGCGGAGACGTACAGCCCCTCCGCGGCGCCGTCGGCGTCGTCGATGGTGGCGGCCAGGAAGGCGCCGTCACTGGCCAGCATGGGGACATCCACCCCGGCCCGCACCAAAGCTGCCCGCAAAAAGGGCGTCTCGATCTCGTACCCGGCGTAGAAGATGGCGTCCGGCTCCGCCGCCTGGATCTGGGCCACCTCGCTGTCGTACTTGCTCTGCCCCTCGCCCACCTGGATCTGTACCACGGCCTGTGCGCCTCGCTGCGCCAATTCCCGAATCAACGAAGCCGCCAAGCCTTGGCCATACTCCGTGTCGTTGTGGACCACGGCGATCTTGGTCGCGCCCAAGGTCGTGACCAGAAAATCGGCGTCCACCTGGGCCTGCACCGCGTCGTTGGCGTTGACCCGGAAGAAGTTGCCAAACCCCTTCTCGGTCAAGCTCTGCTCCGAGGCCGTGGGGGTGATGACCACCAGCCCCATGCCCTGGTACAGGTCCATGGCCGCCAAGGTCTGGCCGCTGTTCAGGTGGCCGATCACGCCGATCACCCGGTCCCCCGCGCTCTCCGCGGCCTTGATGGCGTCCACTTGGCCCACGGCCACATCGCTGTCCGACTCGTCATCCAGGGGGCGCACGTCGATGCGATAGCCCAACAGCCCGCCGGCCCGGTTGATCTCCTCCGCGGCCAGGCGCGCCCCGCCCAGCACCGTCTGCCCGCCGTTGGCCTGGAAGCCGGAGAGGGGGACGGCGACGTAGACGGCCACATCGCCCTTGGTGGGGGCGCTGCTACCTCCGCATCCGGCAAGCAGAACGACAAAAAAAGAAAGTGCAAGAATGACTTTGATGTCTAAGGGTTTACGTCTGTTCATGGCTTTGTGCTCTGTCGTAGGCTTTGAATCCAGTTTTGAGTCTTGAGTGCAGGGACGGCCTCAAAATCTCGGTCGGTGGTAAGCAACGTTAGGTTGTAGCGCAGGGCAACCGTGGCGATCAGGGCATTCATTACAGCCAACTGCCTGCCCTTCCGCCTCAGTGTTATCTGTAAATCAGCGGCCATCTCTGCATCTTCCGCGTCCAAAGGAATACAGGGAAACAGTGGTTGTAACCGACGCCACTCCTCACGATTTTGTTGAGATCGAGGCAGAACGGAAATGCCAAAGAGCATTTCCGCCAATACGGGTACACAGATAGCAAAGTTAGTTCCTCTGTTTCTCCGGGTAAGGATCTCCTTCCGCAGCGGATGGTCCAGTGTTACCAGCGGCGAGAGATGGTTTGTATCGAGCAGAAATCCGTCCATTGGCGCTAACCTCTGCCGTCTCGGATCTCGTCGAGGATAGTCATTTCACGCATTTCGGCCTCAACGGTTGCCCATTCTCTCTCCCAGGCATCCAGGTCGAAGTCATCATTTGTGATGGTTCTTCTCAGGGCATCAGCCGCCGATTCTTGCGCTGGCCGCAGCGCATCAGGATTTTTCGGCAGCGCTTGGATGCGTGCCACCACCTGTTCAGGCGTCTCAGAATATGCATCTTCCCCAATCCCAAACGCATGGTTCAGCAAATCGATGACGACTTCCTGGGCGGTACGCCGCTGTTGGCTTGCCCGGCGAGTCAATTCTCCGGCCAGTTCATCGGGTAAAC
>CAZKEX010000556.1:0-1990 GCA_964551895.1 uncultured Caldilineaceae bacterium
ACCCGATCCCCTCTATCTCGCCATTGTCAACCGGGCGGTGGCCAACTTGATGCGCTTGTCATGGATTTGGGAGTGCGACTATGGATGGATGGGCGGTGGTTCGCAGACAATGCCCGGGCGCGGCCCGGAGGGATCGTACAGGCTGCGCACCTTCTTCGGGCTTAATCCCACCCAGCAGAGCGCCGTCATCACCGCCAAGGAACAGTACGAGGCCTGGATCTATCTCGGCGAGACCTTGCAGCGTCTCCACGGCCAACTGGACCCCACCGTGGAAAAACTGATCGCCGAATTCGTCGTGCATACCCTGCTGACCATCCCGGCAAGCCTGCCCCCGTTTTTGCCAGAGGGAAGCGCCACCGAATTTCCGGCCGCGTACGCCACTGTGGCCAAGAATGACCTTTCTCTGTACATCCCCCTGGAAGACCTGCGGGATGGCTGGGACGTGAACGGGGTCATCGGCCAGGAGGTCTACGGCGCGGGCATGGCCCCGGCTATGGCGGCCCTGGCCTTGGTGGAAGTGGAACCGGGTCTGGTCGTCTACAGCGGCTATCCCCTGGCCAAGATCGAAGGGACGACAGTCACCTTTGTCGGCGCACCTGGCACCTACACGCCAGTGGCGGTGGTCGGCGCACAGGCGGTGTCGGACGTCACAGGAAGCCCGGTGGACGTTGAAGCCTGCGGAACGGCCCTCTGCTTCCAGGCCGAGGGGGGCGGCGCCTATCGGCTGCGGCCATAACAGAAATGGTGTTCAGAGAAATCGCACCCCACAGGAGATTGTCAATCTCATGAAACTCCAACGCTGCCCCATTAACCCCATCCTCTTGCCTGATCCCACCAGCGATTGGGAAAGCTACAACGTCTTCAACCCCTCCGTCATCCATCACAACGGCCTCTTCCACATGCACTACCGCGCCCAGGGTCTGGACTGGAACAGTCGCATCGGCTACGCCGTCAGCGAGGATGGCGTACATTGGAACCGGCTCCGCCAACCGGTACTCTCCCCGACCGATGGCTCCGACTCTCGGGGGGTCGAAGATCCCCGGGTGACCGAGATCGATGGTGTGTTCTACATGTGCTACACGGCCTATGGCCGCCAGTTCCACGGCGACGGCAAACCCACTCACGCTGGCGGCGGCATCCTGCCCATGATCGCCCACAGCCAAAACCTGATCACCTGGGAACGGATAGGCCCCATCGTCGTGGGGGAAGACAACAAAGACCACGTACTCTTTCCCCGCAAGATCGGCGGACGCTACGCCGCGCTCCATCGTCGGTGGCCCAACGTGTGGATCGCCTATTCGGATGACCTGGTCACGTGGCGGGAAGCGGACATGGCCCCCCTCTACGGTCCCCGCCTGGACGACCCCAGCGCCTGGGACCACAAGAGCGTGGGCAGCAACGGCGTCCCCATCGAGACCGAGCATGGCTGGCTGCTGATCAACCACGGCTACAACGAAGACCACATCTACAAATTCGGCGTCTGTCTCGTCGATTTGGACGACCCCACCCGGGTGATCAACCGGCCCCGCACAGCCATTTTCTGGCCCGAAGAGCTGTGGGAACTGCGCGGCGATGTGCCCAATGTGGTTTTTTCCAATGCCAACCCTGTGGTGGATGACCAGGTCTACGTCTACTACGGCGGCGGGGACCACGTCATCGGCCTGGCGACCTGCCAACTCAATGACCTGATCGACTTTGCTCTGAATGGGTGACTATCGATCCACAGGGCGAAAATGACTCCGCTACAGAAGGTATTTGATCCCGGTCCTGGCCATTGTCTGAATGGGCAAATCACACGAATATGGTTAAACTGTGGTGATGAAGATATTCTTGTAGAAAGGCTCTCCTTGGAGGCCTGTCGCCTTTTATGAATCATCCACACCCAGGAAACCCATGACCGCAACCATCTACCATCACCTCCAAACCCTCCTTGACCAAGACCTCACCGTGGCCGTGGCCACCATCACCGAGGTCAAAGGCTCTGTCCCCC
>CAZKEX010000557.1:0-1973 GCA_964551895.1 uncultured Caldilineaceae bacterium
ACAGGGAAGTTTACGGCCTGTGGCTTCGGGGCTTTGGGTACCATCACCTCCATGGCCAGCGGCAACATTGACCTGACAGGGACCTCGGATTATGGATCAGATGCCTGCATGGCCGGCTCCTTCAACAGTGGCCCCAGCGGCTCATTCACTGTCAATGCCAACACCGTACAGATTGACCCCACTGGCAGCGTAGCCGGTAGCGGGGCCTTGACCTTCGCCCCACGCACGGCCAGCACCACCATCGGCCTGGGCGGCGGAACGGGAACCCTCAATCTGGTTGACGCCGAGTTGACTCAGCTAACTGACGGCTTCTCCTCTATCACCATCGGCAAGAGCGATGCCGGAAACATCACGGTGAGTACCGCCACCTTCACCGATCCGCTCACTCTGCTGACGGCCGGGGACATCATCAACGCCAACAACGGCGGCACAGACCTGACCGCCACCTCCGTCACCTTTGATGGCAACGTCTCTCCCTTGGGAACAGGGGCTGGCGCTTTCGGGGTCAGCGGTAACACCACTTTCGCCAACAACAGTTCCTTTGAGGTGGACTTGACCGGTAGCACTACCGGCGGCCCGCATGACCAACTAAACGTGACCGGCAGCACAACACTGGGAACAGGCGTTGATCTCACGCTTGACCTGAGCAACTACACGACCCACGAGACGGGTGCCATCACCATCATCGCTGATACGCTGGGGCTTACCGGTGCGTTCAACGGCTTGGCCCAGGGCAGCCAAACCAACACCAGCAATAACTTCCTGGTTGGCTATTCCAACAGCGCCACCTTGACCGCAGCAACGCCCACGGCCATCACCCTGGCCGGCTTCAGCGCAGGGACGACGGGTACACCCGTGCTGCCCCTGGCCGGAACCCTCGTCGGGCTGGCCCTGGCGGGTCTGGCCCTGCTCTTCGTGCGGCGTCGGTCGCTTCAGGTCTAGGTCGTGCAAGCAAGAAGGTCGACTTTTTTCAAAAGTCGACCTTCTTCGACCTGACCCCACCCATCTCACACAACCACATCTTCAACATACATAGGAGACACACCATGCAGACCGCACAAACCACACAGCCCCAGCCGGAGACTGCACCCGACAACGAGCGCAAGCCCTACATCGCCCCGGCCATCCTCCACGAACTGGCCTTGGAGACCCGGGCCGGCAGCGTCCTGAGCGTTGACCCGTTGGATGAGCTGTTTGGTACCAACGCCAAATAGCGCACCAATTTAGCAGAGAAGCCCGGCTTTTTGAAAAAGCCGGGCTTCTCGCGTCCATGTTCGGCCAAATTTGCATCCCAGCCCAATCTGCCCCAAACTTCAGTCACCATTCGCCATCCGCCATTCCGCCATTCGCCATTCGCCATCCGCCATTTGCCATTCGCCATTCCCAAGGAGCCGCCCATGCCTCTCACAATCGACCACCTCGTCTACGCCGTGCCGGATCTGGCCGCGGCCATGAATGACATTGAAGCCGCCTGGGGCGTGCGCCCGGTCTTTGGCGGACAGCACGCCACGGGCACCCACAACGCTCTACTGGCTTTGGGACCGACGAGCTATTTGGAGATCATCGCCCTGGACCCGGCCCAGCCCGACCGCACCCATGCCTACTTCGGGCTGAACGTGCCGCCCACCGCGCCGACCTTGCGCACCTGGGCCGCCCGCACGCCGGATGTGCAGGCCACGGTGGATCGGGCCGTGGCCGCGGGCTACACCCCCGGCGCCATCCGGGACGGGGGCCGTCTGCGCCCGGACGGGGCGCGCCTCTCCTGGCGCAACACCCTGTGGAGCGGTCCCTGGCCCCCCGCGGGGGATGGCATCGTGCCCTTCCTGATCGAATGGGGGGCGGCCACGCCTCACCCGGCGGGGGATGCGCCCCAGGGCTGTCGGTTGATCGGCCTGCGGGCGGAGCATCCTGATCCCGAAAACATCCGGGCCATGCTGGCGGCGGTGGAGGTGGAGCTGGTGGTGGATTTTGGG
>CAZKEX010000558.1:0-1972 GCA_964551895.1 uncultured Caldilineaceae bacterium
GAATGGTGGCCTGGGGCAAGAACAAAAGCGAGAGCCGTGTGACCGCCGAATTCTACAACTGTGCGGTGGCAGTGATGCGGGGTGCGGAGGCCATGGACGAGTACACCGCCCTGCCCCAGCAGGAAGCCTTCGACATCGAATACTGGCTGTTGGAAGAGGCCAAACTGCGCCGTATGCCCCCGGAGCAGGAGTTGGCCCGCCATATCGCCGTGGTCGTCGGCGCGGGCAGCGGCATCGGCAAGGAAGTGGCCCACCGGCTGGCGAAGGAGGGCGCGCACGTCGTCTGTGCCGATTTAAGCGGCGACACAGCCCAGGCCACTGCCGATGAACTGACCGCCATCTACGGCCTGGGCATCGGCGTGGCGGGCACGGGCATCGCCGCCTGCGGTCCGGCCATTGGCCTGGGCGTGAATATCACCGATCGGGCCAGCGTGGGCGCGATGCTGGAGCAGGTGGTGCTGGCCTACGGCGGCATCGACAATCTGGTGATCACCGCGGGCATCTTTTTCCCGCCGGACACCAGCGGCCACATCCCCGACGACAGTTGGGGGCTGACCTTCGCGGTCAATGTGACCGGCAGCTATATTGTGGCCGACGAGGCCCGCAAAATCTGGCAAGCCCAGGGCTTGCCGGGCACGCTTGTCCTCACGACCAGTGCCAACGGCGTGGTGGCAAAGAAGGGGTCGTTGGCCTATGACACCAGCAAAGCCGCGGCCAACCATCTGGTGCGGGAACTGGCAATTGAGTTGTCCCCACTGGTGCGGGTCAACGGGCTGGCCCCGGCCACTGTCGTCGCAGGCAGTGCGATGTTCCCCCGGGAGCGGGTCATCAGCTCCCTGGCCAAGTACGAATTGCCCTACGACACCGCCGAGGAGACCGACACCCTGCGCAACCGCCTGGCCGAATTCTACGCCCAGCGCACCCTGACCAAAGCGCCCATCACCCCGGAGGATCAGGCCGAGGCGGCCTGGCTGCTGACGAGCAAAGCCCTGAGCAAAACCAGCGGCCAGATTCTCACAGTAGACGGCGGTCTGCACGAGGCTTTCCTGCGATGACAATTTTTCAACGCAAAGGCGCAAAGTCGTAGGTTGGGTGAATGCCGCCGGAAAAACACCGAATGCCCGTCCAACATCACAGGCATTCACCCAACACCCACCCAACATTCGCCCCATCTGTTGGGTGAATGGCGCACACGTCACAGGGTATACACCGATCTCCGGCGGCATTCACCCAACCTACCGTTCTATCTTTGGGAGTGTTGATGAAAAAACTGGTCGTCATCGGTGGGGGACCCGCGGGGCTGATGGCCGCGGAGGTAATCAGCCAGGCCGGTCTGCCCGTCCATCTCTACGATGCGATGCCGTCCGTCGGGCGCAAATTCCTGTTGGCGGGGAAGGGCGGGCTGAACCTGACCCATTCCGAGCCATACTCCCGCTTTCTCGAACGCTACGACACCCGGCAGGGCGATCTGGAACCGATAGTCAACGACTTTCGCCCGGACGACCTGCGAGCCTGGGCCGGAGAACTGGGCGTGGAGACATTCGTCGGCACATCGGGCCGGGTCTTCCCCACGGAGATGAAAGCCGCGCCCCTGCTGCGGGCCTGGTTGCGCCGTCTACGAGGGGCAGGCGTGATCTTTCACTTGTGCCACCGTTGGCTGGGCTGGGACGACAACGGCAGGCTCCGATTCGCTACACGAAGTGTCGAGGCGCAAGTGGAAGCCGACGCGGTGGTCCTCGCTTTGGGCGGGGCAAGCTGGCCCAAACTGGGATCGGATGGCGGATGGGTCCCCCTGCTGGCGGAACGGGGCGTGCCGATTGCTCCCCTGCGTCCGGCCAACTGCGGCTTTGACGTGGGCTGGACGAAACATTTCCGCAGCCGCTTTGAGGGACAACCGGTCAAGCCTGTCGCCATCCGTTTCACCGACGCTGCTGGTCGTGACTACGCGCAGCAGGGCGAATTTATCGCCACG
>CAZKEX010000559.1:0-1965 GCA_964551895.1 uncultured Caldilineaceae bacterium
GGGTGACAAGGTGAATTGGTGAGAAAGCAGGTGATCACCCCCTCACCTTGTCACCTTGTCACCCTGTCACCTTGTCACCCTGTCACCTTGTCACCCTGTCTCATCACCCCGATAATCTCGGCCATTATGCAAACCGCGATCTCCGCGGGGGTGCGGGCGCCGATGGGGAGGCCGATGGGGGCGTGGATGCGCTCGAACTTGTGGGCGGGGATGCCCTGCTCCTGTTCCAGGAGCTGATAGACGGCGCGGATGCGGCGTTTGCTGCCGATCATGCCGATGTAGGCCAGGGGGTCGTCCAGGACTTCGAGGAGGGAGGCGATGTCGTATTGGTGGCCCCGGGTGACGAGGACGATGTAGGTATCGCCGTTGAAGGTGGGTTGGCCCTGGCGCAGCTTTTTCAGCTCCGCCACAAAGGGGCCAGCGATCACCTGGTCCGCGGTGGGGAAGCGGGCGGGGGTGGCGTACATAGCCCGGTCATCCAGCACGGTGACCTGAAAGTCGCAGATCTTGGCCGTGGCGGCCAGGGGGACGGCGATGTGGCCCGCACCCACGATGATCAGATGGGGCGGGCGGCGCTGGACTTCCACAAAGAGGCTGACCCTGCCATCCGCCGTGGTGTAGTCCAGGCGGCCATGATTTTTGGCGCGGATCATCTGGACTACGTCGGCCTGGACCTGGGCTGAGAGCTCTCCCAGGCCCAGATCTCCCACGGGCGGGCGGTCCGGTTGGGGCCACATCACGGCCCTGGCCCCCAGGGCGTCGGCGTAGGCCCCTTCTCCCTTTGTGACCATGACCAAAGCCACGGATTGCCGAGATTCAATTGAAGTCATCAATGCGTCCAACACGGGATCGTGCATTAGCTTCCTGCCAATGGTTGCAATTTGGTGAGTTCCTGGTAAAATTCTGCGAATGGTTTTAGAAAATAGGCCACGGATTGGACGGATTGGACGGATTAAAACGGATATTCTTTGATCCGTTTTAATCCGTCCAATCCGTTAGATCTGTGTTCCATTTTGAACATCCCCACCCAAAATTTTAGAATTCGGAGGAGAACGTTTATGGTTGAACTTTTTAGCGCCGAGAATATGATCGCCCTGTTGACCCTGGTTACGCTTGAAATTGTGTTGGGGATCGACAATGTGATCTTTATTGCTATTTTGAGCGGCAAGTTGCCGGAGAACCAACAGGCAAAGGCCCGCAGTCTGGGCATCGGGTTGGCCGTGATCACCCGCATCTTGCTGCTGTTGAGCATCACCTTCATCATGCGGTTGACCGAGCCGATGATCACGATCCTTGGCAACGGCCTCTCTGGGCGGGATCTGATTCTGCTGATCGGCGGTCTCTTTTTGATCGGCAAAAGTACCTACGAGATCCACGAGAGGTTGGAGGCCGTGGAAGATGCGGGCAAACGCACGGCCAAGGTGGTAACCAGCTTTGCCTCGGTGATCTTCCAGATCATCCTGGTGGATATTGTCTTCTCCCTGGATTCGGTGATCACCGCCGTGGCTCTTTCCGGCGAGTTGTGGATCATGGCCCTCGCGGTGGTTGTGGCCGCCGGGGTGATGCTCTGGTTCGCCGGTCCCATTGCCCACTTTGTGGAGCGCCATCCCACCACCAAGATTTTGGCCCTGGCCTTTCTGATCATGATCGGCATGATGCTGGTGGTCGAAGGCTGGAACCCGAAAGCCGCCCACGACCTACACCTGAAGAACTACGCCTACTTCGCCATGGCCTTCTCCTTCGCCGTGGAGATGATCAACCTACGCCTGCGCAAGCCCCAGGAGCCCGTGGTACTGAAGAATCGACCGAGTATCGAGAGCTCTGACTAACAGGGTGACAGGGTGACAGGGTGAGGGGGTGACAAGGTGACAAGGTGACAGGGTGACAGGGTGAGGGGGTGACAGGGTGACAAGGTGACAAGGTGACAGGGTGACAGGGTGAGGGGGTGACAGGGTGACAAGGTGA
>CAZKEX010000560.1:0-1963 GCA_964551895.1 uncultured Caldilineaceae bacterium
GCCCTCTCTGGGCCGTGACGTCGATCAGTTGCGGCGCGTCTCGGCTGCCGTCCGCTTCGCCTTTCTCGAAATCCCCCTCCACATTGCCCATTTGATTGGTGACATGGGCAAAGCAGACGACCGGTTTGCGCCGGGCCTGGGCAAAGGCATAGAGGGCCGCCGCCTCCATTTCCACGGCCAGAATGCCCGCGGCTTGGGCTCGCACCACGGCGTGGTCTGTCTCCCGGTAGGGGGCGTCGGTGGTCCAGGTGGCTCCCCGATGCACCGGAACCGGTAGCCCGGCAAACGCGCCGTCCAGCATTTGCAACAGATCCGGGCTGAGATGGCTGTAATCCGATGGTGGCAGATAGTGATAGCTGGTCCCTTCGTCCCGCAAGGCCTTCTCGATCAACACGAAGTAGGGCGCGGGACCTTTGGATGCAATCTGGCCGGAGGAGGTGACGCTGATCAGCAGTTGGCAGCCGGACGCAAACAACTGTTCGGCCACCAACACGGCAAAGGAGGCGCCCACGACACAGCCGACGATGCCGTAGTCCATGCCAGCGTGGGCGAAGTCGTACATTTCGGTGTGGTAGCAGGCCCAGTGCGGGTTGAGGCTGGCCCGGCCCGTGGCGGTCAGGTGGCGCACCATGTCCCCGTCCGGGTCGAGTACGCAGACCCGCGGCACGCTACCCTCGGCGATGGCTTTTTGGCGTCTGGCTTCCCGCAGCAGGTTTTCGGGGAGGAACATCGAGGGTTGATCATAGCTCTTGGCGCGCAAAATCGGCGGCATTGCGCTGGGGCTGTCGTTCATGGGCGTTGCTCTTTTCATTTGCGAAGTCAAAATGTGTCTTTCCAATAATCGGGGGAAGCCGACGCTCACTTTCTTGGCACGATGAAGTGAGCGTTGGCAGTTCGTCATCTGGCTGCATAGCTGCCAGACCGTGCCGATGGCGGAGAAGGGGCAAGCCAGAACTATACTTGACCCTATTGTCAAGAGTGCGAAACACCTGATTCAAGAGTGAACCTACTGCTTTGCGGGTGATCCATGCGATAGGCCGGCGGCGAGGCGCACCAGCCATTCTGGCCAGCCATCCGGCCGCTTGAAATCCATCACGGCCAGCCGTCCCCTCGGCTTCAGCGCCGCGGCCCCGCGGCGGATGATCTCATCATACTCTGGCACAAGCGTAATCGCCAGCGTCGATAAAATGGCGGCCACGTCAGTGGGAAAGTCAAAGCGGGCCAGATCGATCTGCACCAATTCAACATTTTTCCAGCCATCTGTCTGCACGCGTTTTTGCGCCTGGGTCAGCATGGCATCGGTCAGATCGACACCGATGATCCGTCCGTCCGGGCCAATCGCTTCTTGGATCAAGGGAAAGTTGAGACCGGTGCCACAGCCCAACTCCACCACCATGTCGCCGGGTTGCAGGGCAAGGGCGGCGACGGTGTCACGCCGATACTGATCGATGTGAAATCCGGCCAGACGGTAGATCCATATGGCCATGTCATAGCGATGGGCTCGCTTGCGGTAGAGATTTCTGGTTTCGGTTGTGTTGAGAGTCATGGTTCGTCCTTTCGGCGTAATCGCCAAAATTGTGCGTTGTCTTGGCGACGCTCCTGTTTTAGCGTCCGTCGCTGTGTGCGCCGGGGACGATTGGCAGCCCCAGAGTCAGCCAATCATGCAGACCGCCCCGATAGTATAGCATCTTTTCTGGCGGGTAGCCGGCTTCGATAGATCGAATCGATGACTGTTTTAGGGGTCAATACTGTCTCTTTCATGGCAACCGTTCACCGCCCCGGCCCCCAATTCTGGGGGAGATTGTGGACAGTTCCCCCCAAGGTTGGGGGTCAGGGAGGCAGGGGAGTGAAGGATTACGAATCAGATAAAGCCAGTATACCCCACCCCCTCCCAGGGGGGTAGGGAACAATGGCGTGTTGTGAGTAGGCATAATCGCTTACGAAAGCGTGGGGGAACGCAAAA
>CAZKEX010000561.1:0-1242 GCA_964551895.1 uncultured Caldilineaceae bacterium
TGCCGTCCACAGCGCGCCGTTGGGGCCGAGCAGAGGCACGATGCCATCTTCTGCTGGCTGGCGCACGAGGAAGGCAACCTCCAGCCCGTCGGGTCCCACGCTGATGGCCGGGGAATCCACGCGAGGTGGCAGGGGTTGGGGATTGAGGATCACCCAATCCGGCTGCGCGCCCTGCTCGCCGAGGGCCGCTTTGGCCCAAGTGAGGCGGCGATCGTCGCCCGTGTCCAGCACGCCGTCCGCGTCGGTGATCCAGACCAGATTGGGCGTGCCGTCTGGGGCCAGGGCCGCGCGCACGTCCGCATTCATGCCGCCGGTCGGCCCATCCAATAGCTGAAACGGGCCAAAGGTGGCTGTGCTATTGTCGAAAAGGGAGACGGCAATGCGCTGATCCGTGCGGGTCAGATAATCTGCGTCTGTGTCCCGCGTCCAGGCCAGAACAGCCCCGGCGGGCCCGCCGGCGGCCGTGGGCATTCCGTCGATGAGTGTGTCATCGGTCAGGCGGATGGGTGTGCCCCACGCCCCGTTTTTATAGACAGCGTAGAATATCTCCTGGCGGCTGAGATGGGCGTTGATATTCTCTCCCAAAGTTGTAGCTGTGGCCGCGTCGTAAGGCATCTCGGCCCAGGCCACCACAGGCAGGGCATCTGGCCCGGCGAAAAGTGCCACCGGGTTGACCGCGCTGTGGGCGGGATCACTTAGTCCGGTTGCGGGCAGCCATTGGCCTGTGTTTGTGTCCTGAAAACGGGCCAGAACCTGCACTTGGGATGTGCTCGTCGTTGACCGGTCCTCCACATAGGCCGAGAGCACCCGACCATCCGGGCTGGCAGCCACGGAAGGGGAAGCAAAAAGGCTGGGCAGGGGGCCGTCGTCGGGCAGGGGATTGGGGTCGATGTCCCCATCCGCAGGAGCGGCTGTGGCGAAGGGGCCAAGACAGCCCAATGGATACTCGGCCAGCACCTTTTTCCATGACGGATTGGTGTTTAGGCCCGGCAGTTTGACGCCCCACAGATACTGTGCCCAGGCTCGCACAAAGGCGTTGATGCGGAAACAGACTTGGGGAACCGAGAGGTCCGGTTTGGGGAGAATCGTCATGGCCACGGGCACATCCAATGCCGCGCCCAAGCCGAGAGAATAGCCCACCGCGGCCACGCCACCGATGATTCCCAGCCCGTAGCCCACTTCGGCCTGCGCGCCGGCAGAGGCAGTCAGCGTTGCCCCGACTTCGGGCACAAAGGGTTTGAC
>CAZKEX010000561.1:1252-1952 GCA_964551895.1 uncultured Caldilineaceae bacterium
GCCATAGGTGACGCCGCCGCTGGAGGCCACGTGCAACTGCACCAGCCCGAAGAGGTCCAACACAGGCACATGGACGAAGGGCAGACCCACATAGTTTTCCTTCACAAGATCGAAACTGCCCAGCCCCACCCGTAACTGCTTCAGAGCTTGCCAGGGATTCGTCAATGTCTGGCTGGGCAAATTGATCCCCCGCCGGTAGGTGATCAGATGGGCGCTCAACGCCACCGCGTAGGCATCGGCCAACACTTGGGTGATCTCCACCTCGCCATTTTCATAGACAACACCCTTAAAGATCACACCGGCCCGGAAGTGGTTGTTAAAGCTTTCGAAAAAGGGCAAGGGTTTGGGCGGCAAAGAGAACTGGACATCTGTGGCCTTGGGGACAAAACCGTTGAATTCGTAGCGTTGCCGGATTTCGTTCCAAAAGGTGGGACCGTCGAAGGGTTTGACGGCAGGCGAATCCACCGGGTCTGCCAGCACGTACACGGGATAGTTGGACGGGCAATATTCCACCCCATCCACCACAGGGACCACCTGGATTTTGGGATGGATGTTGCCCCGGCTGGGTGAGAGTTTATCCACCCGCAGGGATGCTCTAAAGTCTTGCAGATTGGAGGATGTCACCGTCTCTTTGACCTGGCCGTCCACATCCACCAGACGAAAGATCATTTTATCTGCTGTCTTTTCGGTCTGGGGATAG
>CAZKEX010000562.1:0-1937 GCA_964551895.1 uncultured Caldilineaceae bacterium
CAGCCTGGGGAAGCGGCCATGTTCAACGACATGGCGGCTATGGCCCAGGCGCTCCAACAGCGGGGCTTTCCGACGGATCAGATCCGCATTCTGCACGGACATTTGGATCGCCCCCTGCTCCTTACCTTTCTGGAGTCCGCTGTCCGTCGAATGGCCGGATGGACGGACGGCACCCTCTTCGTCCATTTCAGCGGCCACGGCTTCTTCACCGGCCAGACGGCGGATGCTGCCCGGTCCGGTCTGCTCTTTACCGATGGCGGTGAGTCTACGGCCAATGGCCATCTCTTCTGGAGCGAGTTCTTCGATGCGCTGGCTTTGCCCGACGGCGTGCAGCTCATCATCCTGCCGGACCTGTGACACTCGAACCTGATGGCCGACCGTGTGCCGGCCAACGCATCCGCCATCACCATGCGGGCCGAGCCGGGCATGGAGCTGTCCTGCCGGGGCAAGAACTTCAGCTTACCGCTAGGTCAACATGCCCAGCCCCGGGGCGTCCTCTCCCACTACGCCGCCACGACCCTGCCCCACGCCAATACCGTGGGCGACTGGCTGGATCGCATCCACGCCGCGGCCAGGGTGGACCAGGAGGCTGGTTTCCTGCCGCCCCTGTATGGATTGGATCTTCAGATCACTGGCCGGTTGAACACACCCTTGCCTGACTCCAGACCATCGCTGCAATCTGACTGAGGTCCAATAACTGGGAGGAATACCATGTTCGATCCACTTATCGAAGACTGGAATCATGCCTTTTACAAATCGAAACACAAGGTGCGCAACCGTTGGTTTCTAGGGGGCGGAAGCCCATTTCGCTTTACCCATTCTCAATCAGTCCGTTTTACTCCGATCCCGGTCTCGCTATGCGTCTTGGGTGAGATCACGCTAAACATGTACATCATAGATTACCAATTTAGGTGAATCGTAGGTGCGGTTTTCAACCGCACGACTCCCATGATCACGAGTGGTGAATGGAACTGTGCGGTTGAAAACCGCACCTACTGATGTAGCGGAAAACACGCCATTTCGCCGGCAATTGCCGCCTGGTTGTGGACTATGAAATCATTGATCGGACGGATGGATACCATCTGGCCGTCATCTCCACCCCGCCGCCCGACTCGCCAAACCAGAAAGCCTGACCCTCTGTCTCACCCCAAGAAGTTGAGTGAACTCAACCGAACCAGGCCGGAGAATTCGTCCCTGGCCCTATTGATCCATCCCGCGTCTATGCCCCGCTGCGCATGTCGGCCAACGTGCGTTGAGCAAACTGGATGCGGTCGAAGACCGCCGTACATCCCGCCCCTGTGGGTGACTGGACCGAGATCCCCACGCCGATGGCCGCGTCTTTCCCCATCTCGCCCAAACTGAAGAAGCGCACCATGTGCCAAACGGCCCCATCCACCGAATAGTGGAAGCCAAAGGCATCCCCCATGCGCGCCACCCGCAAAAAGACCGTGTTGCTGGGCATGACGACCGAGTTGCAGTCGTCGGACAGCCCCCGGGTCACCACGGAGACCACGGTCGGCTCGTCCAAGGGCGAATATTCAAAGCACAGCTTGGCCCACGTCTCCGGCCCGGCGTAGAGCAAGAGTACCCCGGCGTCGAACTTGGCCCGGAAGTCCACGGTCACCCGGGCGCTGAATAGAAAGTCCCCGGCCACCTCTGTCATCAGACGGGGCGAGTTGTTCATTGGCGTGCCGCCGCCGGGAGAGGTGAAGAGATCCGTCACCGGTCCGGCGGTGGCGGTCAGTGTGCCGTCCGCCATCTGCCACGCCACGGGCGGATGGGTCCACTGCATTTCACCCGGCATACCGGGCAGGTGAAGATTGGTCATGGGTGGGTCCTTTGGTTGGTTGGGTTGGTTTGTTGGGTTGGTTTGTTGGTTGGGTGGTTGGGTGGTTGGGGGATCAGACGTGCCGGCTTGCCATTCGCCATTTGCTATT
>CAZKEX010000563.1:0-1930 GCA_964551895.1 uncultured Caldilineaceae bacterium
ACCCGGCGGGCCAAGGCGCGGATGATGTCTAAATTGAGGTGATCGCGTACATCATCCAACACGGCGGGGAAGTCGGCCTGCCCGTACGCGTCCAACAAACGCGCCACGACTTGGCCATCTGCCCCGGTGCCCACATGGGGATCGCTCATGGAATCTTGAAATCTGCCAGGCGGATGGTGGTGGTGGGGGTGTCGATTTGGAGTGCATAGACGCCCGACTCCACCCCTTCCAAAAGGAAGAAGCCCAGATCGTCCACGGTGTCCTGGGCCACGGGGATGGGAGCGGGGTTTTCTTTCAGCAAGGTAATTTGGACATCGGCTTGGCTGAGAAAATTCGCCAGATCTCCGGCGGCATCCGAGTGGTCCCTGGCCAAGAGCTGCCCCTCGACCTGCCAAATGTTCTCGGCCACCACAGGCGGCACCTTGGCCAGGATGATCTGAAACGGACCGGCTTGATAGACTTGGCTGCTCTGTTCGTTCCCCCGCAACTGCAGGGCGGGCTGGGCCGCGGGCACGACCAAAAGGGCATCAAGCCAGCGTCGGCCAGCGTCGAACACCCGGGCGGGCAGGCTGAGGGCGCTGACAATGGCGGGTACGGCGGCCAACTCGGTCAATTCGCCCTGGCAGTGGGCGCAACCCTGCACGTGCAGCCGGATCTGGGCCTGTTCTCCTGTGCCCAGCAGGTTGACCTGATAGGCCAGCAGATCCTCCGTGGGCGGGCAGGCGGCGCGGAAGAGGGCGGCGACCAACTCGGTGTCCAGCGCGGCCAAGTCAGCGACATCCACCTGGCAGGCGGTGCATCGGCCCAGGTGATCGGTCACCGCCGTCGAGGCCGCGCCATCAAGATAGGCCAGCAGATCGCCGTCGTGGATTTCGTTGGGAGCCACACAAAGAGTTGCCATTGGATTGTTCCGAGTTGTCATGGTTTCTGCCCTTCCGTCAATGCCCAGGTAAGTGGTTGGTCTATGCACTCAACGCAGGGCAAGGCAGGGTTCCGCCGCGGCGGGAAGAAGGAGTAATGAGTGATGAGTAAGGTGTGATGATGGGAGATGTCGCGCAACATGGAACAGAAAAACGGAACACACACCACGCACCACACCTTACTCATTACTCATTACTCATTACTCATTACTCACTGCTCTTCCCAAACGCCCGCTTCGCCCGCTTCAACACCCGCTCCTTGACCCGGCGCACTTCGTTGACATCGGCAAAGTGGTCGGGATAGGCTTGGGCGATCTGGGCGGGGGCCATGTCCTGTTCAAAAGAGAGATGCAAGAGAAGCTGCTCTTGGGGATCTGCCACCTCTTGGCGAAACCAGGCGAAGATCTGCTCCACCCGATCCTGGCGATAGACCCGATCCAGACTGTCGTGGTCCGGGGCAGGGTGAAAGGCGAGCAGTGAGCGCTCTTTTTCCACCCGCTCTTGCAGACGGGCATAGCGCTGATCCTTGCGCCGCTGGTCCAGCACTGTGGTCACCGCGCACTGGTGCAGATAGCGCAGCAGCCCACCCACATGCTCGAACCGAGAGGCCAAGTGCATGGGCCGTCGGGTGAGGGTGCGCCAGAACTTGGCCAAGACCTGCATCTTCAGCTCGTCCGCCTCGTCCGGGTCCATAGTCGGCCCCTTGGACGTGGCATAGAGCCAGGTCAGGATCAACCGGCCATATTGGGTCTCAATGGCCGTCCACGCCTCGTCCAATCGATCCTCCAAGGCCCGACGGAAGAGTTCAAAACAGTAGCCCAGTTCCTGGGCGCGGTCCACCTTCGCCTCCCGGCGGCACTGCTCCACCACCGTATTCAGATCCAGATCGGTCATTGGGCGGGCTGTCATTGTGCGGGCTTTCGTGTGGCGGGGGGAAGAGATAGAGGATTGAGATAGAGTGTAGAGATAGAATGTAGAGATAGCAGGTTGAGATTGAGATCGGGCGATTG
>CAZKEX010000564.1:0-1926 GCA_964551895.1 uncultured Caldilineaceae bacterium
CCAAATGCGTTCATGGGTCTTCTCCTCGCCCAGGAGGGACAAGATCGCCTCCTTTTCCAGATCCAGGAAGTACTGCTCGTCCATCCACGCCGGGGCGCTGAGTTCGCCGCCGGTGAGGATGTGGGCCAGCTTGCCGGCGATATGGGCGTCGTATTCGCTGATGTAGCCGCCCTGTTGCAGGGTGTAGATGCCGATGCGCAGGTTGGCCAGTTGGTCCTTGCCCGAGGCGTAGACATTGCCCTTGGTGACGGCGGGGGTGTAGCCGTCGGCCACCATGCTCAGGACCTCCCGCTTGGCTTCCATGAGCAGGTGGTCCCGGTTCATGACAATGCGGTCGTTGGGGCCGAGGAACTCCAACTCCCGGGCCTGGACCGCGGACTCGGAGACCTTGGCAAAGCCGATCTGCTCGAAGACCTGTTGCAGGTAGGGGGTGGGGTTGACGTTGGGGGCGGTCATGTGGGGGCTGATGCGGCGACGCACCAGCTCTTTGCAGCCGCCCCAGCCGGGGATCAGGCCGACGCCGAACTCGACGAGACCGATGTAAGCCTCGGCGTGGGCCACGATGCGGTCGGAGCCCATGCTGACCTCCGCGCCGCCGCCCAGGGCCATGTTGAAGGGAGCGGCGACCACAGGTTTGGGGGCCTGGCGCAGGGCCAGGATGGACTGTTGGCCTTCGGTGACCGCGGCCTCCAGTTCGGTCCACATGCCCGCCTGGGCGCCCATGCCCATCTGCAAGAGGTTGGCCCCCACGCAGAAGTTGGCCCCGTCGTTGGCGATCACCAGACCGGTGGCGTTGCCGTGCAGACGCTCCACGGCCATACGCATGAGGGCGAAGATGTCGCTGTCCAATGCGTTCATCTTGCTGCGGAACTCCAGCAGCATGACCCCGTCGCCCATGTCCAGCAGACCGGCGGAGTCGTTCTCGGCGATGGTGTTGCTCTTGACCCGCTTGACGTCGGCCACTCGCTTGTCCAGGGGGCTGGCGTCGATGGGTTCATATTGACCGGACAGGGGGCTATAGGCCAGCTTTGTGTCGTCTTCATAGGCATAGAAGGTGACCACGTCTTTGGCCAACATTTCCTTGACCCAAGGGGCCACTGTGCCGCCCTCCCCTTCCAGACGGACCACGACCTCCTTTACACCCAGCGCATCCCACATCTCGAAGGGACCCATCTCCCAGCCGAAGCCCCATTTCATGGCGTTGTCGATGTCCACCAGGCTGTCGGCGATCTCCGGCACCCGCTTGGAGGCGTAGGCCATTGTGCGGGAGAGGGTGTGCCAGATCAGGTCGCCGGCCGCGTCGTCGGCCTTGGCCAGGGTGCGCAGGCGGTCGGGCAGGGGCTTGTCTCGGGCATCGCCCACACTGCTCCACTTGGGCTTGGCCGGGGCCACATATTCGATCTCCCCCTCGGCGGCCGCGGGCAGATCCAGGCCCCAAAATTCCTTTTTGCCCTTTTCGTTCTTGACGGTCTTCCAGAAGCCCTGGCCCACCTTGGCCCCAAAGAGCTTGTTGTCCACCAGGGTCTGCACCACCGCGGATTGATATTCGGAGCGCAGCACGTCCCGGTCCTCGTCCTGGGGGATCAGGTCGTACAAATTGCCGCCCACCAGGGCCATGACGTCGATGCCCACCACGTCCAACAGGCGGAAGGTGGCGCTCTTGGGCCGGCCCAGTAGGGTGCCGGTGAGCTTGTCAACCTCTTCGACGGTATAGCCGTTCTCGATCACGAACTCCAGCAGGTCGCTCATGATAAAGCTGAACATGCGGTTGCCCACAAAGTTGGGCGTGTCCTTGCACACCACCACGCCCTTGCCCAGGCGCTGCTCGGCAAAGGTGCGCATCTGCGCCACGATGGCCGGGTCCGTGTCCGGGGTGGGGATGATCTCCAGCAGGTGCAGATAGCGGGGCGGGTTGAAGAAGTGGGT
>CAZKEX010000565.1:0-1921 GCA_964551895.1 uncultured Caldilineaceae bacterium
CGCATCGTCAAAGATAAAAAATAGGCCACGGATTTGACGGATCAAACGGGTTCAATCCGTGGCCTATTTTTTTGAAACGCAAAAAAGAACACCGGGCACCCGGTGTTCTTTTTATTGCTCTAAATGGATGGCCCGTCGAATTGAACGGAACCCACCCGGACTAAATGCTGACGAAGCGTTTTTCTTTCAGGCGGGCAGCCTTGCCCTGGCGATCCCGCAGGAAGTAGAGCTGAGCCCGGCGCACCTTGGCCTTGCGCAGGATCTCCACCTTTTCCACAACCTTGCTGTGGAGCGGGAAGGTGCGTTCCACGCCCACACCGTGGGCAGCCACGCGGCGCACGGTATAGGTGGCGCTGGCAGTGCTGCCGCCCTTCTTGGCGATCACCACTCCCTGGAAGATCTGGATACGCTCCGTGCGGCCTTCGGTAATGCGTTGGTGTACGCGTACCGTGTCGCCCGGGTGCAAGTTCGGCATGTTCGGATTGGCTTCGGGCTTCAGAGATTCCATCAGTGCGTTGGTCATAATTGCTTCACCCTCGGATAGCTATTCCACATTATGTCTGTAATCTGAAGACAATTCAGCCACAGAAAACGTGTTGATTTTGGCCGCTGGACAATGTGACACAAGAACCGGTCACAAAGAAAGAGTATATCACAGGCCCCACCGAGGAGCAAACTTTTGGGCGTTTAGGGATCGGGGATCGGGGACCGGGGATCGGGGACCGGGGATCGGGGACCGGGGACCGGGGATCGGGGACCGGGGATCAGGGACCGGGTGTTTACCCCAATCCCCAATCCCCAATCCCCAATCCCCAACCAATTTGTGTTGCGCGCATTCGGTGATACAATGTCAAGCTGTGGCTTGAAGGTCCAGAAGGTCAACTTTTGTCAAAAATTGACCTTAATTGTGCAGCGAATCCAAAAAATAGAACACGGATTGGACGGATGACACGGATCAAAAACGGATTTTCTTCTAAGAATCCGTTCAATCTGTGGTCTATTTGTGCGGCGTCCAGCCATTCTCTGCCAGAAAACGCAGATCGGCTGGGCTGAGGTCCAGGTGGGGCAGCAGGTCTGGACGGCGCTGGGCTGTGCGCAGAAGCCCCTGTTGCCGCCGCCATTTGGCCACATTGCCATGATGACCGCTGAGCAGGATCTCCGGCACAGCCTCTTCCCGGAAGACCGGGGGACGGGTGTATTGGGGGCCTTCCAGCAGCCCATCCAGGCCGGGGGAATGGCTGTCCTCGTGGGCGGCCAGGGCATGGCCCAAGGCCCCCGGCAGCAACCGGGTGACGGCGTCCACCAGGACCATGGCCGCCAACTCGCCGCCGCTGATCACGAAGTCCCCCAGGCTGATCTCGTCGGTGACCACCTGGGTGCGCACCCGTTCATCCACCCCTTCATAGCGGCCACAGATCAGGGCCAGGCGGGGGTGGTGGCTCAATTCGTGGGCCACGCTTTGGGTGAAAGGACGGCCTTGAGGCGTCAACAGGATCACCGGCGTTTGCAGGGGCGGATCGGGTCTGGTTTCTGGTGGCCAGGGCGGCAGGTTGACATAGGCATCATCAGCCGGTAAAATCCAACCGGCATCCTGGCCCAGCACCGTCTCCACGGCCCGGATGATAGGCTCCGGCTTCATCACCATGCCGCCGCCGCCTCCGTAGGGCGTGTCGTCGCACACATGATGGCGGTCCGTGGTGAAGGCGCGAATGTCGTGGATGGCCACGGTGAGCAATCTCTTTTCCAATGCCCGGGCGATGATGCTTTCGGCAAAGGGGCTCTCGAACATCTGCGGAAACAGAGAAAATATATCGAAGTGGATGTGCGGATTTTCTGCCATAGTCGCCAAATTTCGTCGTCGAATGATTGACTCTGCTGCAAAAAGGTCAAATTCACCGCAAAGACGCCAAGAACGCAAAGA
>CAZKEX010000566.1:0-1916 GCA_964551895.1 uncultured Caldilineaceae bacterium
AGCCCATTCCCAGCTAAACGCCACCGCCACCGCTGTGGCGGCACGCCAGGCCACGGTCACAGTTCAAGAAACCGCTGTTGCCCAACAGTCTGCCAACACCGCCCTGGCTGCACCGGGTCAGTTCGAGATCACCTTCCCGGCGGATGGGGTTAATCTCTACGTAGCCCCCTGGCAGATTCAAGTGACATCTAGCGTATGGCTGCGCGATGTGAAGGACTATCGGTTGACCCTCTCCCATGAGAAAAGCCTCTCGAAAGCTGTATTGGCAACTTTTTCCTTGGCGGTTGACGAGGCTGTCTACACCTACACCCGCAGCTTTACCGGTACGACCGCTCTGTTCGATAGCTTCCCCGACCTGACGGACGAGGGCAAGGGGTTTTTGGGGATCATTGAGAACGACCAACTACCGTCTGGGGAGTACGTTATTGGGCTGGATGCCCAGGTCAACGGTCAGTGGCAACCTCTGCCCACGAGAAGCGGCTTTACGATTCTGGATCGGACGGCGACGCCACCCATCACGGCGACGATTGGCAATGCTAGTGTAGACCTTCAGCGTCGGTTAGCCCCGAATATGGATGGAATTTTTGACAGCATCAATAAGCTCAACCGCTCCTTGGAAGTGAGATTACTGGGGAGAAGCTTTAGTTTCTACGATGATCCACTACAACAGGGTGACGAAAAGCAAGAGTTCTGGTATCTGGTGGAAACAGTTCAGGCCCCTTTGCGTCGAGGTTGGGTGCCTTCGCGCTTTATCGTGGGGCTTACAGAAGCCCAGATGGCGACCGTCGCTGAACTCGCTCCATCCCAAAACTAGGAGCGGACCATGTATACCGATGATTCCATCGACATCCTGCGCCAAGAATTGGCAGCCCGTATGCAGGCCCATACCCAGGCTGGCGACTACAAGGCTGCCGTGCGCTGTGGTCAGGCCGTGGATGCCCTGGTCCAGTGGCAAGTGCATGGGCAGGTGGATGCCCTGCCCGCCGCGGTGCAAGATCTGCCGGATCTGGCCTGGGCCGAGATCCTGGCGGAGATCGCGTCTGCGTCCGATCTGTCTGAGGAGTTGGCAGACCACCTGTCTATGGAAGAAGAGGCCGCAGTGCGGGGGGCAGAGCGGCAACGGGTGATCGCCCGTCTGTCTGCCTGCCAGACCCGCCTGGCCGAGATAGAGACCCCGGCGGCGGCCAGTCAACTGGTGGAAGCCTTGGCCGATCTGTATGGTGACGCCCAGACCCTGGGCATGAACGAGCTGATGGCGGAGATCGAAGCCACCGGGGCAGAAGCCCGCCAGCGGGAGGTCGCCATTGAGCGGGTCCAACGCCCCTTGGCCGAGGCCCAGGCGATCTACGACAGCTATCTGGCCTTGGACCCGACCGACCCCCACCTGCGCTCGGCCCGCTTCAACAAGCTGGCCTTGGCCCGCACCCATTTGGCCCAGGCCCAGGAGCCGGGTATCGTCCTCCCGGTTTTGTCCGTCTTGGGCCAGGCGGTCGACGCCGCCTGGGCCAACGATGGCTTTGAACAGGACCCGGTCAACCCACAGAACCCCCTGCTGGCCCGGCTTGATGGCATGGACCGGCGGCTGGATAGCCTGAAGGGTATGGCGGAGCGTGCGGCTGCGTCCAGCGCCGTTCCCGATTGGCCTATGCCCGTGGACCAGGGCGAAAGGTCCGGTACGCCCTGGCTGCCTGCACTACTGACCGGTCTGCTCTCCGTACTGCTGGTCTTGGGCGGGGTCTGGTTTCTTGTTGACCGATACGCATACCAAGTCAATACGGCCCTGAGCCAAGAGAACAACAGGACAGCAACACAGGCAAACTCACCAAGCGCCCCCATTCCGACAGGCACGCCGATTCCCCCAGAAGCGGCCATGTTGATCGCCGAACAAACCCTGGCCCCGCGCCTGACCGAGATCG
>CAZKEX010000567.1:0-1895 GCA_964551895.1 uncultured Caldilineaceae bacterium
GTCAACCAACGATCCAATCAACAAATCAACCAATCAACAAATCAACCATCCCGTCCAACCCATCACCTTTCCAGGAGAAAACCCATGACAATTCAGACCGATGAACCCGCCGTAGACATCCGCACGGTGGATGTGACCCAATTTGCCATCCCCGATATTGCCGAACACGCCCGAACCATCGCCCACGGCAACACTGTGGTCGTCTTTGACACCACCCTGCGGGACGGGGAGCAGAGCCCCGGGGCCACCCTCAACGAGCAGGAGAAGCTGGAAATTGCCCGCCAGTTGGCCCGCCTGGGCGTGGACATTATGGAGGCCGGTTTTCCCGCCGCCAGCGTGGGGGATCTGGCCGCGGTCAAGCGCATCGCAGAGACCGTGGGCCGGGAGGTCCGGGTGGGCAAGGATGGCAAGCCGACCGCGCCGCCCATCATCGCCGGGCTGGCCCGCTCCAACAAGGCGGACATCGACAAGTCGTGGGAGGCGGTCAAGGCGGCCGTGCGTCCCCGCATCCACACCTTTATCGCCACCAGCGACATCCACATGGAGTTCAAGCTGGGCATGAGCCGGGACGAGGTGCTGGAGACCGTGGGGGACATGGTCCAATATGCCCGCAGCCTGTGTCAGGATGTGGAGTTCAGCCCGGAGGATGCCGGGCGCAGCGACCCGGCCTTTTTGGAGCAGGTACTCTCTGTGGCCATCCAGGCCGGGGCCACCACCTTGAACATCCCGGACACCGTGGGCTACACCACCCCGGATGAATTTGGGGGCTTGATCAAGCGGCTGCGGGAGAACACGCCAGGGGGCAAGGATGTGATCTTCAGCGTCCACTGCCACAACGATCTGGGCTTGGCCACGGCCAACACCCTCTCCGGCGTGGTGAACGGGGCCCGCCAGATCGAGGTTACGCTCAACGGGATCGGCGAGCGGGCGGGCAACACCAGCTTGGAGGAATCGGTGATGGCCCTCTTCACCCGGCAGGCCATCTATGGCCTGGAGACCAACATCGTCACCCAGGAGATCCACCGCACCAGCGACATGGTCAGCCGCTACACGGGCATGGTGATCCAGCCCAACAAGGCCATTGTGGGCGGCAACGCCTTTGCCCACGAGGCCGGCATCCACCAGCACGGCATGTTGAAGCACAAACGCACCTACGAGATCATGGACGCCTCGACCATCGGCCTGAACCAGAGCAGCCTGGTACTGGGCAAGCACAGTGGCCGCCACGCCCTGCAGGCCAAACTGGGCGAAATGGGGTATCATCTGGACAAGGACGAGCTGAAAGAGGTCTTTGTTCGCTTCAAAGATCTGGCGGACAAAAAGAAGACGGTCACGGACGCGGATCTGGAGGCCTTGGTGGGGGACGAACTCTACCAGCCTGTGGAGACGTGGGAGCTGTTGAGCGTCCAAGTGCAGTGTGGCAGCGGGCTGATCCCCACGGCCGTGGTGAAGTTGCGCAACAACGTCACCGGTGAAGTTCACACAGACGCCGGGCTGGGCACAGGGCCGGTGGACGCTATCTACCAGGGCATCAACCGGCTGGTGGGGGTGGAGAACGAGCTGGTCGAGTTCCTGGTCCAGGCCGTCACCGAGGGCACGGACGCCAACGGGGATGTCACCATCCGCATCGAGGTGCCGGACAGCCGGGGCTTCAGCCAGACCGCCCAGGGCCGGGCCCGGCGTCGTCTCTTCAGCGGGCGGGGGGTGGACACGGATATCATCGTGGCCACGGCCAAGGCCTACATGCAGGCATTGAACAAACTGATCGCCGCCGAACATGACACAGACGGTTCCTCCGCCGTGGGCATTCCGGCCAATGGGCACGGCGTTTAGGATTTTGGATTTTGGATTTTGGATTGAGGATTTTGGATTTTGGATTGAGCGTGGCGAGCGAA
>CAZKEX010000568.1:0-1889 GCA_964551895.1 uncultured Caldilineaceae bacterium
GGCGGGCGATCTCGTAGATCGTCTCGCCCTCGGTGAAGGGAATCTCCACGCCGTCCAGGGTGAGGGTGGGCGCGCCGTCTTGGAAGGGATGGGTGGTCATGAATTGTGGCTCCGTATAAACCAATGAGTAATGAGTAATGAGTCGGGTGGCAGTGCGACCACTCGTTACTCATTACTTGTTAAATATCGTTCCACCTGCTCCGGGAAAAACTTGACCAAACTATCACTCACATTCGGCGCGGCCATGCCCAGCCCACAGGCGGACATGCTGCGCATGACGTCGCTGAGGTCGGCGACTTCGGCGTGCCATTCTTCCAAAGTGAGGATGGCCCCACCCCCGTTCAACCGCTCGGTGAGGCGCTGGGTGCCGATACGACAGGGGAAGCACTTGCCGCAGCTCTCGTGCTGGAAGAAGCTCATGGCATTGTGGGCCACGGCCACCATCTCCCGGCTGTCGTCAAAGACCATGATGCCGCCAGCGGCCAGCATGGTCCCGGCCTTGCGCAGGCTCGCCTCGTCCAAGGTGACTTCGTCCAGGGCCGGACCGGCCAGGAAGCCGCCGGAGAGACCGGCCATGGTCACGGCCTGGATGGTGTGGCCGTCCAAGGGGCCGCCGGCCCAGTCATAGAGCAAAGTTTTCAAAGGCAAGCCCAGGGGAACTTCGTAGTTGCCGGGCCGCCGGATGTCCCCGGAGAGGCTGATGATCTTGGTCCCCACCTGGCCGTTGGCGCCCAGACCATTGTACCACTCCGCCCCCTTGCGCAAAATGTGAGGGACCGAGGCCAGGGTCTCCACGTTGTTGACCGCGGTGGGCTTATCTTCGAAGCCGTGGGTGACGGGGTAGGGCGGGCGGTTGCGGGGGAAGGGGTGTTTGCCCTCCAAGCTGTTGAGCAAGGAAGTCTCTTCGCCGCAGATGTAGGCCCCGGCCCCCCGGCGCAGATAAATGTGAAAATCAGCCCCCGTGCCGAGGATGTTTTGACCAAGAAGGCCGGCTTTTTCCGCCTCGTCCAAGGCCCGTTCCAACACGAAGGCTGTCTCCGGGTATTCGTAACGCAGATAGAGAAAGCCGATGCTGGCCCCGGTGGCAACCCCGGCGATCACCATGCCCTCGATCACGGCGTGGGGATCGTGGTCAAGGATGGCCCGGTCTTTGAAGCAGCCCGGCTCTCCCTCGTCCGCGTTGCAGACCACGTATTTGGGCGTTCCCGGCGCGTCCCGCACGGCCTTCCATTTGAGCCCGGTGGGAAACCCGGCCCCGCCTCGCCCGGCCAGATTGCTGTCCCGCACGGTCTGGATCACCGCCGCAGGGGGCATGGCCAAAGCTTTTTCCAGCCCGACATAGCCGCCGCTGCGCCGATACCCGGCCAGGGTGTTGCGGTCCAGGGCGCGGATGTGGCGGAAGACGACCTCCTCCATGCCGCCGGGGTTGGGCGCGGGCAGGGCGGAGCGACGCTGGGCCAGATGATCCGGGTCCGTGCCCACGAGGACGGTGTGGCCCCGCAGCACGGGGATCGGCTCATCGCAGCGTCCGGCGCAGGGCATGGAGGTGGCTCCCTGTTCGGCCAGGGCGGCCACCATCTCCGCGCCGCCGCGCAGACGGCAGACCGGTCCGGTGCAGATCCTCGGCGCAGCCTGCCCCGGCGCTTCCCGGCTGAAGTGGTGATAGAAGGTGACGGTCCCAAAGAGATCCGCCACGGGGATGCGCAAGGCCAGGGCGACAGCACCGATGGCGTCGTCGGACAGATAGCCGTCCCGATCATGGAAGGCGTGGAGGATGGGCAGGAGGGGGGCGGGCTCGCTCTTCCAGCGGTCGATCAGCTCTTGGTTGGACGGATGGGACATGGGGCACTCCAAAAGGTGGTGCGGCGGGTCAAAGGGAGATCAAACCC
>CAZKEX010000569.1:0-1887 GCA_964551895.1 uncultured Caldilineaceae bacterium
AGCTGTTCCGATTCTGGTCTTGTTGACCTTGGCGTTGCTGATCTTTCCGTGGCAGAGCCGGGCCGCACCGACGGCCCAGGCGGGCATTGAGGTCACAAATATGCAGTACGTGGGCGAGTTTGCCCAGGGCTATATCGGCAACGAACTCTATCTTCAGCCCGCCTACGCCATCGTCGGTCATGATGGCGGCGTGTCGGTGTTGAAGACGTCCAGCCCTGGATCGCCCACCACCTTTCTGCACCGGGACACCCCCAACGGCTTCCCCGAGGACATCACCGCGGACGGCGGCCTGGTCTACGCGGTGGTGGGCCGTCCCATTGGGCTGGGCGGCGACTACTTGGAAGTCACTGTGCGCAATGAGGTCTCCAAGACCCTGGATTCCCTGGGCCGGTACTTCCCGCCCCTGGTGGAGGGCTACCCCATCACCGGCCTCACGGGGATCGACAAGTTTTTCAGCCCGGACTATGTCTACCTTGGGGCCACCACCGGGCTGATCGTGGTGGACATGTTTGACAAAGAGGATGGCCTCTATAAAGCCGCCGGTTTCGCCCCCACGGATGTGGTGCGGGACATGGTCCTCGCTGGCAACAACGCCTATCTGGCTACGGACACGGGATTGGAGATCGTCAGTGTGGGCAGCCCAACCAGCCCGGCCAAAGTGGGCACGGTGGCCGTGGAAAACGGCGCCCAGGAGGTGGCCGTGGCCAACGGCTATGCGTTTCTGGCTACGGGCTATCTGCTGCATGTGATCGACGCCCGATCCCCGTCCAACCCCAAGCTGGTCCGAACCATCACCCTGGCCGGCGACAACGTGCGGGATATGGCTGTGGAGGGCAGCTTTCTCTACATGGCCAGGGGCAGCGCTGGGGTGGAGGTCTGGTTTGTGGGCAACCCGGCCCAGGCGATCCGGGTGGGCAAGTACGACGACTCGGCCTTTGGCGTCTCCGGTGTGGAGGTCTTCAACCGGCTGGTCTTTGCCAGCGCCGGGGGCGAAGGGCTCAAGATCCTGGGCAACACCGCGCCCCAGCCGGCCATCCAGGTGCAGGCGGTGACGACCGGCGTGCAGGTGAACGGGTCCCCCCTCGCCCCCGGCACGAGTCAGATCCTCAACCCCCTGGATACGCTCATCCTCAGCGACGGCGGCAGTTTGGAACTGAGCGGCGACTGCGAGCAGGACATCGCCATGCTCCTGCTCACCCACCCCGCGCCGCCGGGCAGCACCCCGGCCACCCTCATCCCCCAGCTTTTGGACGCCTACCCGGATCTCTGTGCCACCTTGGCCGCCGCCCGCAACCGGGCCGCCGCGGCCACCCCCTCCCGCTTCGCCCTCACCGTGCAGGATGGCAGCATCACCGCCGCCCCCCGTCTGCCCGACCTCACCCTGGCCCTCACCACCACCCTGGCCAGCGTCACGTCCACGGGACTCGGCCCGGTCACTGTCGCCCACACCCCGGCCACCCCTGCCACCCGCGTCACCGCCTTCGGTAATGGGGTCACTATCATCCTGGCCAGCGGCGATGCCGACCCCCTGGAGCTGCCCGCCGGGGCCTCCGTGGAGATCACCGGCGTGGGCTTTGGCCCGGTCACCGAGACGCTCGCCAAGGTCTATTTGCCCATGACGGTGCGGTAGGAATCGCATTCTTGGAAATAGAGAGGACAATCCCGGAATGGGCCGGTTCTCGCTGGGTTTGCGCAGATCCGTTGGCCCATTCCGGGATTGAGGGGCGGATCCCCGCACTCCCCCACCATTCCGGGAATGGGCCAACACCATTCGCTCAACCCAAGATCGCCCGGCCCTTTCCCGGAATGCCCACGTGCATAGAACGTTTCTGCCTTGCCCCCATCCCCATTCCCGCATATACTGAACTCCACACACCATCCACCTCC
>CAZKEX010000570.1:0-1829 GCA_964551895.1 uncultured Caldilineaceae bacterium
TTATCAATTGCCATTTGCATTGCTTTCTTAGAAACAACATGACCCATCCCATGACCTCCGGCACATGATCACATGACCCCTTCTCCGCTATAGTGGACACATCGTCGATGTCAATTGAACCCTGTGTCCAAAGGAGCGACCCATGTCCAAGCGCATCAAGCTCACCACCTTTCAACCCTATCTCTGGCTCGTCCTCTACGCCCTGCTCAACCTCTTCACCTCGGGCAAATATACCTTTGCCCTGGCCGCCTGGGTCAGCCCCATCATCGGCCTGCACTTTCTCTATCACAACAGCAATGGCAGCCAGCGGGTACGGCGCGGCTTCGGCCACTTCTACCTGGCTACGTGGATCACCCTCTCCATCGCCTGGCTGGGCGCCACCCCTATTTGGGGACTGGCCCACTACGGCTTCATGGCCGTCACCGCCCTGCTTGGCAGCCTGCCCTTTCTGGCGGATCGCCTGATAGCCCCCCGCTTGGCCAAGAACGGACGTGTCCCCTTCATCGCCACCCTGGTCTTCCCGGCCGCGGCCACGGCCATGGAATTTCTCACCGTCAGCGGCAACCCCATCGGCAACTTCGGGGCCACAGGCTACTCCCAGGCTGGACTGCCCGTCTTCATGCAGATCACCTCTGTGACCGGCATGTTGGGTCTCACCTTTTTGATGGGGTGGGTCGCTGCCGTGGTGAACTGGGCTTGGAATGAAGGCTTTTCGTGGGATCGGGTGCGGGGGGGCGTGCTGGCCCTGGCTGCGGTATTGGCGGCTGTCCTGGTCTTCGGCAGCGCGCGCATGATGACCGCCCCAACCCCCGAACAAACGGTGTCCATAGCCAGCTTCACCCTGGAAGAGATCGACATGCACGAGCTGAACAGTCTGCTGGAGAGCGACCCCGCCGCCTTCCGCGCCCGCACCACGGCCACCCACGCGGCCTATCTGGCCCGTACGGTGACCGCCGCCCAGGCTGGCGCCAAAATCGTCCTGTGGCCCGAACTGGCCGGCATGGGCGTGGACGAGGATGTCAAGGCCCTCATCGCCCAGGGCCAAGCTGTGGCCAAAGAGCAGGGCATCTATCTGGCCATGCCGGCCATGCACCTCTTCCCCGACACGGAGCGCAAGGCCGAGAACAAGCTCTACATGGCCGACCCCACCGGGCAGATCGTGCTGGAACACACCAAGTTTGGCGGCAACATGGTCGAGGGCACCCTGGCCGGTGACGGCATCCTGCGCACGGTGGAGACCCCCTACGGCACCCTCTCGGCGGTGATCTGTTGGGACACGGACTTCCCCAACACCATCCGCCAGGCCGGGCAGATGGGCGTGGACATTCTGCTCTCCCCGGCCAAGGAGTGGGAAGGCATCGACCCCATGCACGCCCACATGGCCACCTTCCGGGCCGTGGAAAACGGCATGGCCGTGGTGCGCCAGGCCGACGAGGGCCTCTCCATGGTCACCGACGCCTATGGCCGCACCCTGGCCACCGCCCACGCCCATGACCCGGACGGCAACGCCATGCTCGTCGCCGTCCCCATCGCCGGCACCACCACCCTCTACGCCCAAATCGGCGACGTGATCGGCCTGATTTCCGTGGCCCTCTTCCTCGTCTTGGCTGCATGGGCCATCGTCGCCAGCCGTCGCCAGCGCCGCTCGACCGTCAACACCATCGCCACGACTGCGTAGGACCAAGGAGTAACGAGTAAGGTTCATTGGGATCATCCGTGATCCACAGGTTAGCGCAGGTTGAGTAGACCGGGGCAGTTTCCGGTCGTATCGAAACCGAAGCGGGTTGACCACGGATGCTCCTAATGAACCATGAGTAAGAGGAGTTCGC
>CAZKEX010000571.1:0-1813 GCA_964551895.1 uncultured Caldilineaceae bacterium
CGCTCGTTGTCCCCGGTCAGCATCACCACTTCCAGCCCCATCTCCTGCATCACCCGGATGGCTTCCACCGAATCGGTCTTGATGGTGTCGGCCACGGCCACCACACCGGCGGCTACCCCGTCCACGGCCACATACATGGCCGTCTTGCCTTCGCTCTGCAACCGCTCCACCTGGGCATCCAGGGCGGATGTCACAACGTTGAAACGTTCCATCAGCTTGACGTTGCCCACCAACACCTGGCGACCCTCGACGGTGGTTTCCACGCCGTGGCCGGGGATGGCCTCGAACTCGCTCGGCTCCACCGGGTCAAGTCCCTTGGCTCGGGCGCCGTCCACAATGGCCTGGGCCAGAGGATGTTCGCTGAGTCGGTCAGCGCCGGCGGCCAGACGCAACAGGATGGTCTCGTCGAAACCGTTGGCGGCCAGGGTGTCGGTCAGCTCCGGCTTGCCCTTGGTGATGGTGCCGGTCTTGTCCAGCACGATCACCTTGAGTTGGGAGGCCACTTGCAGGGCCTCGCCGTTGCGGATCAGCACGCCATGTTCGGCGGCCTTGCCCACCCCGGCCACCATGCTCAGAGGCACGGCCATACCGATGGCGCACGGGCAGGCGATGATCAGCACGGTCACTGCGGTGACCACGGCGTAGGCCAGAACCGGGGCGGGACCAAAGTTGAACCAGGCCAGGAAGGTGAGGATGGCGATAATCATCACCGCGGGGCCGAAGTAGCCGGAAATCACATCCACCAGCCGGGCGATGGGGGCCTTGCTGCCCATTGCGTCCTGTACCATTTTGACGATCTGGGCCAGGGCTGTATCCTTGCCCACCCGTGTGGCCTTGAACTTAAAACTGCCCGTGGTGTTGACCGTGGCACCAACGACCGAGTCGCCGATAACTTTGTCCACGGGCAGGCTCTCGCCGGTAACCATGGATTCGTCCACCGCGGAGCGGCCTTCGACGATCTCGCCATCCACGGGAATTTTGTCCCCAGGGCGCACAACCACCACGTCATTCACCAGCACCTCTTCCACGGGAATTTCCACTTCCTGGCCGTTGCGCACGACTCGGGCTGTCTTGGCCTGTAAGTCCATCAGCTTGCGGATGGCCTGGCTGGTCTGTCCCTTGGCCCGCACTTCCAGGGCCTGTCCCAAAACGACCAACGCCGTCACCACCGCGGTGACATCATAGAAGGGCGTAGCCGTCCCCTTGGGAAAGAGGCTGGGGAAGAAGATGGCCACAGTCGAATAGATCCAGGCCGCACTGGTGCCCACGGTGATCAGGGTGTTCATGTCGGCGCTGTGGTGCTTGAAGGCCGCCCAGGCACCGGTAAAGAATTGTCGCCCGGAATAGGCCATCACCGGGATGGTGATGACACCGGATAGGACGAAGAGCCACCAAACCAGGCTTTCCGACACGTCTTTGATAAAGAGATTGGGCAGATAGAGCCAGGGCAATTCCGGGTAGGCCACCAACATCACGGGGATGCCGATGGCGGCGGCGAACCAGAACTTGCGCACCAGACTCTGGTACTCCCTGGCGTGGGCGGCGCTCTCTTCGTCCACGTCGTCGTCGCTTTGCGCTACGGACCGAGCAGCCTCGAAACCGGCAGAACCGATGGCCCGCTTGAGGGCGGCAAAATCCACCAGGCCGATCAGGTAGCGCACCTTGGCCGTGTCCGCCTCGGCGTCGACCGTAGCGTCCAGCACACCGGGGAGTTGGCGCAGGGCCTCTTCGACAGCCCCGACGTTGGCCGTGCCATCCAGGCTGGGCGAAAGGCGCACGACCATCTCGTCCGCGCCCACGGAATAGCCCACAC
>CAZKEX010000572.1:0-1780 GCA_964551895.1 uncultured Caldilineaceae bacterium
TGCTCTTCCTGGCCACCCAGGAGTCCGGCGCGCTCCACATCCACGACAGCTTTATCCAGATCAGCTCCATCATGCCCCAGAAGCGCAACCCGGTGGTGCTGGAACATCTGCGGGCTCGCCTCAGCCGGGCCACGGGCTATGCCCAGACCGTGGTCACCCAGTGCCACAGCATCCCCTACGGCGACACCCAGGACATCGAAGACGAGATCCTGCCTCCCATCTACGCCGCCCTCCACACCATGCGGGACTGCGTGCAGCTCTACACCTCGGTCTTCGAGACCCTGATTCTGAACGTGGACCATCTGCGCCGCCGGGCCGGGGAAGGCTTCACCACGGCCACGGAACTGGCCGACGCCCTGGTGCGGGAAGCCGGTCTGCCCTTCCGCACGGCCCACAAGATCGTTTCGACGTTGGTCAAGTCCGCGGTGGCCGCCGGCAAGGGCAGCACGGAGTTGGACTTCCCCATGCTCCAGGCTGCGGTGCAGACCGTCCTGGGCAATCCGATCGATTTCGACGCCGACCAGTTCGCCGCCGCCTTGAACCCGGTGGCCTTTGTGGCCGCCCGCAAGGGCTTGGGCGGGGTGGCTCCGTCCGCCACAGGCGCGGTTTTGGAGGATTTGGCCGCCGGCATCGGGGCAGACACGGCCTGGCGAGACGTTACTCTGGGTCGCCTCGGCCAGGCGCAAACGGCCCGGGAAGAAGCCGTGGCCGGATACTTGAAGGCGGGTTGAGGGGAAAAGCATCCCCTTGAGATCGACTTCATGATTTCGTCCGATCATGACACGCCATAGACCCCTCAACACGGTTTGACCTGTTGAGGGGTTTTGCTTGGGACGGGTGCAGAAATACTTGCCCGATCTGGCACAACGAGGAGGTTTTTCCATGGACATCGTCAAGTTTTATAATACTATCGCCCCTTTCTATGCCCAGGGCCAAGCCCTTCTACCCATGTGGCGACACTATGCCCAGGCGGTTCTGCCCTGGGTGACGTTGGACTCGGTGATCCTGGAGATCGGGCCGGGGCCGGGGGCGCTGTTGGAGCAGTTGGCCCTGCGGGGAGAAGCGGTCATCGGGCTGGACCTGGCGTCGGGCATGTTGGCCGAAACCCAGGCCCGACTGCGGGCCAAGCGGATGCCGGTCAACCTGATCAACGGCGACGCCACCCACATCCCCCTGGCCGATGGTTGCATCGACGTCATCGTCACCACCTTCGCCTTCAGCGCCATCCCCGACGGTGGGGCGGCCATGTCTGAGATGGCCCGAGTGCTGCGGCCCGGCGGCACCTTGGCCCTGGTGGACGCCGGCATCCCCGCCAGCGGCAACCTGGCAGCCGTGGCCTTGGCCAAAGTATGGAGCTTGGTCGGCGATCGGATGCGGGACGAGGCCGCCCTCATGCGCCAGGCCGGGCTGACCGTGGTGGCCCGGCGAGATTTCGGGGCCTTTGACAGCATCCGCCTGGTGGTGGGCCAGCGCACCCCATAACCGACCCCACTTTCACCTGTTCCACGTCCAGAGATCAAAAGCAGCCCCTGGGATTGGCCATTTAGACTGGCTGATCCCAGGGGCTTACACGTTCTCGGCGATCTCCCTCTAAGTATTGGTAGCTTTAGCGCAAGGTCATGGGCAAATAGATCATATATACAGGCGGCCCGCTGGTCGGTGTTGCAGTGGGGGTCTTCGTTGCCGTCGCGCCGGGGATGGGCGTGGGCGTCACCGTGGGGGTGAGGGTCGGCGTGTCGGTTGCCGTCGCGCCGGGGATGGGGGTGGGCGTCACCGTGGG
>CAZKEX010000573.1:0-1778 GCA_964551895.1 uncultured Caldilineaceae bacterium
TGGTCGCAGAACTCCGCGGCCAGCCCCAGATCGTGGGTGACCAAAATGATGGCCGTCCCCTTTTCCTGGTTGATACGCTTCATCAGATCCACGATCTGGGCCTGGATGGTCACGTCCAGGGCCGTGGTCGGCTCGTCGGCCAAGAGTACCTTGGGCGTGCAGGCCAGGCCGATGGCGATCAACGCCCGCTGCTGCATGCCGCCGCTGAACTGGTGGGGATAGGCCCGGTAGCGGGCCTCCGGGGCGGGGATGCCGACTTCGCCCATCACCTCCAACACCCGGGCCCGCTCCTTCTGACGCCGCATACGGTCCAGGGGCCAGAAGTGGGGGCCAGGCATCATGTTGTGCAGACGCAGGGATTCCCGGATCTGTTCGCCCACCACAAAGGCCGGGTTGAGGCTGCTCAGGGGGTCCTGGAAGACCATGGAGATCTCTTTGCCCCGGATCTTGCGCAGGTCGCCCACCGGCAGCTTGCTCAGATCCTTGCCCTCCAACAGCACCTCGCCCTCATCAATGCGCCCAGGCTTGGCGATCAGCCCCAAAATGGAGAGCAGCACCGTACTCTTGCCACAGCCAGATTCCCCCACCAGCCCCATGATCTGGCCGGGATAGAGGGCGAGGTTGATCTTATCCACCGCCCGCACGGCTCCTCGGCGGGTGGGGAAGAGGGTGGTCAAGTTGCGCAGCTCCAGAACGGGTTTCGCTCCGTTTTTCATGTGTGTGGCTCCGTTGGGACAGGGAAAGGATTCTCACCGCAAAGTCGCAAAGGGCGCAAAGGGTAAAAGGATGGAAGCTTTGCTTTTCTTAGCGCCCTTTGCGACTTTGCGGTGAAAATATATCGCTACTCGATCTTCAGCCGGGGATCCAATATATCCCGCAGCCCTTCGCCGAAGAGGTTGATGGCCAACACCAGGCCGACGATGGCCAAGCCGGGCATGGTGGCGACCCACCAGGCGTTGAGGAGATAGTTGCGGCCATCGGCCACCATGCTGCCCCAGGCCGGGGTGGGGGGCTGGATGCCCAAGCCCAGAAAGCTGAGGCTGGCCTCGGTCACAATCATGAACCCCATGCGCAGGGTGGTCAGCACAAAGATGGACTGGATGATGTTGGGCAGGATCTCCCGCAGGATGATCTGCCAATGTCTTTGGCCCGTGACCTGGGCCGCCTCCACATATTCCCGGGTCTTCTCGCCGATGGTCTCGCCCCGGGCCAGGCGGAAAAATTCCACCCAGCCCTTGAAGGTCAGGGCCAGGATCAGGTTGGTGAAGCCCGGCCCCATAAAGGCCATCACCCCGATGGCGAAGATCAGAAAGGGGAAGGCCATGAGCAGATCCGCAAAGCGGGAGAGCGCCGAGTCCACCCAGCCCCGATAGTACCCGGCCACCATCCCCAAGACCATCCCGACGGTCACAGAGATCCCCACAGAGAGCAACCCCACCAACAGGGAGATTCGGGCCCCAAAGAGGATGCGTGTGTAGATGTCCCGGCCCTGGCCATCCGTGCCCAGGGGGTAGGTCCAGTCGCCGCCGGCCGCCCAGGCCGGGGGCAACAGTCGGGCGCGCAGACTGCCCAGTTCCGGGTTGTGGCTGGTGAGTTGGGGGGCAAAGATCGCGGCCAGCACATAGGCGATCATCACCACGCCGCCCATCAGGGCCACAGGGTGTTTGCGCAGCTCTCGCCAGAATTCGATGAGATTGTGACGCCACACTTTCCAGCGGATGCCCAGAATATAGCGCCAGGCAGGTTGGGTTGGGGCGGGCGGGCCGATTGTGGACATT
>CAZKEX010000574.1:0-1774 GCA_964551895.1 uncultured Caldilineaceae bacterium
TGTCTCCCTGTCTCTCACTCCCCGTACAACCGCACCTCGGCCCGGTTAAATGGGGTGGAACTGATGGGGGTGCGGTGGGTGTCGAGCCAGGCGGACATGAGGCCGCGTTGATCCCATAGCTCCGCCTCGCTGCTCAGGAGCCAGATGCGGTCATGGTTGACGGTCATGGCCTGCATGGATCGATCCACCTCCAGGTGGGCCACATCCAGACCGAAGCCGTTGTTGGTCCACAGCCCTTCGGCCCAGGGAGCCAGCCGTTCTTCCTGGTTTTGGAACGGGTTGGGGCCAAAGTCGCTGGTGTAATAGGCATAGCTGTAGACCATGTGGGGCACCTGCAGAATCAGCAGATCCCCCGGCTGGCGGTGACTCTCCACAAAAGCCACCGCCCCCCGCAGATCCGCCTTGAGGGGGGTGCGGCTCTGCTGTATCCCCATCCCCAGCCAGATCACCCCGACTATCAGCCCCAAGATCAGCCCCAACCCCTTCGCCCCCCTAACCCCCCAACCTTGGGGGGAACTGTCCATCGCCTCCCCCAGAATTGGGGGCCGGGCTTCGACGTGAGCTCTGCCGAACGGGGCCGAAAGACCTTGCATCCCCAAGGCCATCAACAAAAAGAGAGCTGGCGCGATCCAGATGACATAACGATCCACAAAGACCGGTTTGATCAGGCTGATGGCGTAGATGGTCAACACGGGCAGCACCAGCCATGTGGTGATCAGCGCCAGGGTGCCGAGGCCGCTCAACCCGGTTTGGGGGGATCTTTCCAGTCGCGACCCGCTCAACAGCAGGCCGGCCACGGCCAGGAGCAGACCGGGGATCATCCATGCCCAGTGCGCGGTGAGGAAGCCCCGATTGTGGACAAAGATCAGCGTGCGCGCCATCTGGCCCAGGGGGATGAAGTTGAAGCCTGTGGTGTAGTCGGCCCGCACCACAAAATCCCATTGCCAGACCAGCATGGGCAGATAGGGCAGGGTCAGCCCGGCCAGGGCAAAGGGATAGCCCCGGCGGCCTGGGCTGGGGTGTTGATTGGGGCTGCGGGCGATCAGGAACCAGACAAAGTGCAGGGGAATGTGCAGGATCATGAAGAGGTGGGTGTAAAAGCCCAGGCTGGTCACCGCCACATAGCCCAGCCACGTCCGCCAGCCGCCCCGAGCCATCCCCACCAACCACAGCCGGGCGGAGAGCAGGGAGAGGGCCACGATCAGGGCATACATTTTGCCCTCTTGCCCATACCAGAGTTGATAGGGGTTGACGGCCAAAAAGAGCGCCGCCCACAGGGGCGCGCTGCCCCACGGTCCACGGGCAGGGGGCAAGAGCAACCGCCCCACACTCCACAGCAACGCCACGGCCAGCACCCCGCCCCACACAGAGGGAAAGCGCAGGACAAACTCACCGGTCCCCACCAGGCCAAGCCAGGGGCGCAGACCAACAAAATAGAGGGGACCATTCTGGGCCGGATTGACAAACATGGCCAAGGTCTCGGCCAGGGGACGCACGGCAAAGTAGATGGCGTCCACCTCGTCCCGCCACAGGCCGAAACGGGTCAGCCCTTGCACCCGCAGGGCAAAGGCCCCCAACAGCCCGGCCAAAAGCAGCACGCGCTCAAGCCCCGCCAAGGGTCGGGGAGGATTGGGCTGGGCTTGGGATGGGGCGAGAGGCATTGGCATGGCACAGCAATTCTAAATTTGGCGGAATCGGAGTATCTTCTCAATAAACTGGGGAGAAACTGAGTTTTTTGGGGATCAGGTTGTGGAATAGTTCGGTTGAGAAAAAC
>CAZKEX010000575.1:0-1759 GCA_964551895.1 uncultured Caldilineaceae bacterium
TAGCTTCACACTGTACCAGCGCATAGAACAATCCGCCGGTGTTCGAGGAACACCGGCGGATTGTTTTCCCATCTATTTGTCCAGCATTGGCAGCCATATCTGGCTTTCGCCGCCAAAGAGGAAGCCGCCGGATACTCGGTAGCTGGCGCTGTCGGCGACATCTGTGATGGGCTGACCGATGGCCGAGCGCACCGCGAAACTGGCAGACCCCGCGGCCCCGCCGCTGGTGATTGCAAAACGCGGGGCGGAGAAACGGGCCACCGACTGCGCGGCCACCATCCCCAGAGGCAGCAACAGCAACGCAAGGGTGAGCAGAAAAAGTGTGTGCTTCATCTTTGGCTCCTAATCAATATTGATAAAAAGGGGCAGAGTGCCCTGGGTTGCGTCCATAGGACCGGCCACCCGGCCCAGCACAATTCCGTCAGCAGTGCCATCGCCTGTGCCGTCCCTGTCCCGGCTGGAACGGACCAGTTCACCACTGGTCGAGAGAGCCAGTTTGTCACCAATTTGCCAATCTGTGGCCAGGGCCAGACTGGCCACATTGACGGTTGGAGCCAGCCCCGCGGTGATGATCACCAGATAGCTGTTGGGTGGAATGGAACCAGAGACCGGCGCAAAGTCAACCGCTTCCCCGCCCTCTTCAAAGACGATCTTCTGGGCGGAAATAGCCTCTTTGGCCACGCCGATTACCCCGTTGCGGTTGGTCGCGTCCACTTTGGCCACGGCCAGCATAGGCCCTTCCCCTTCTGCTGATTCGGTCACGCCGACGATTGCCACCAAATCACCGGGCTGGATGTCTATGCTGCCCAGATTGATGACCAGCGATTGGGTGGCCGCGGCCCGGTCCGTGTACGATTTGGCGCTAATCCCACCGTTGCCCCCAAAGTAGGCGTCATAGTGATTGCTTTGGCCTGCCACATACATTCCCCGGTAGTTGTCGCTGAAAATGCGTGCGCCGTAGCCCTGTTGACCGGCTGAGTCTGTGCCCCGGGCGTACAGGCCCTTGCCTCCCTCAAAATAGCCGCCCTCGTTGTAAAAGCTGGAACTGTCGGATGTATCGCCCCGCCCGTAGACACCCACCCCGCGATTGCTATGACCGTAGACACCCGGGGCCAGAATGTTCGGATGGCTGCGATCCCCGTTGCTGTAGCCGTAGACGCCGATGCCGTTTGTGCTATAGAAAAAGCCCGCGTAGCCCTGGTTGGGGCTGCTGCCGCCATCGAAGCCGTAGATAGCGAAGCCGTCTTCGGTTTGTCCATAGATGGCACGGCCACTTTTGGCAAGACCCATCACTGCATTGCCGGTGGTGGATTGGCCGAAAATCGCGCCCCGGTTGAAGGCAAATGTGTCGTTGTTCATCTGGACATCGAGCAGATAGTTGTTGGGAATGGCATTGGCCGTGCCTTTGATAATGGCCCCCGGACGCAGGGTGTGGGCCATAGGGGCCGGCACAATCTCCTGGCGGGGCGCCAGCACTTCCCCCTCAACTGTCTGCTCCACCCACAGTTCTTCGCCGTTGAAGATGTCGGTGGTGATGGCCAGACGGACAGCAAACAGACCCTTTTGGGCTTCCACGCTCAGATCGCCTCCGTCCCAGAGCAGCGCGCCAGCCGACTGGTCGTTGAAAATCTGGAAGCGCATTGTGAATGTGCCACTGAGGGGCGCGCCATTGGGGTCGGTGAGATAGCCCTGATAGGTGATGGCGTCGCCGATGGTGGCCACGGGCGAGCCGGTGGAAATGGGCGAGTCCGCGCCGGCG
>CAZKEX010000576.1:0-1744 GCA_964551895.1 uncultured Caldilineaceae bacterium
CATTGGCCATTGTGCATTGGCCATTGTGCATTTCTAAAACTCCGCGTCGTCTACCCGGAAGCGCTCGATGAGGAGGATGCCGGCGGCGGAGACGACCATGAGGAGGGTACTCATGGCCAGGGCTTGGCCGTAGTTGACCAGACCGGGTCGGCTGAGCGCCCGGTAGATGACCACGGGCATGGTGGGCATGTCGGGCCGGGTGATGAGGAGGGATGCGCCAAATTCGCCCAGGCTGATGGTGAAGGCAAAGACCGCGCCCACCAGCATGGCTCGCCACAGCAGGGGCACATCCACCTCCCACCACACCCGGATGGGGTTGGCCCCCAGCATCGCCCCCGCCTCCCGCAGAGTTGGATCCAGGCCGCGCAGGGCGGGGAGGAGGGTGCGCACGACAAAGGGGGTGGCGATCAAGGTGTGGGCGATGGGTACCAGGATCAACGAGGTGCGCAGGCTGCCCATGGCGATGATGTAGCCAAAGCCCAAGGTCACCGCGGAGGTGCCCAGGGGCAGCAAGAAGATGGGGTCCAAAATGGCCGAGATCCGGCTGCGGCGACGGGCCAGCAGATAGGCCGAGATCACACCCAAGAAGAGGCTCAACACCACCGTGGCCCCGGCATAGAGCAACGAGTTCCGCACAGCTTGTAGGGGCGGCACAAAGAAAGCGCTTTGGCGCGGGTTCTCGGCCAAGGCTCGGAAATAGGCGAAGGTCAGGCCGTCGCCGCCCAGGGTGACACTGCGCCAGGCCAGGGCCAGCAGGGGCGAGAGGAGGATGACCAGCATGGCCGCCAAACTCAACCCCACAAAGAGCCGCTGCCCCACGGTGGACGCCCGGCGGGCGGTGATGGACTGGGGCCGCATCTCCACGGGCAGGCTGGCCCGGGACTGCATGCGGGTGTAGACCGCCATCACGGCGAAGGTGAGGGCCATCTGCACCAGGGCCAGGAAACCGGCCACGGGCAGGTTGAAATAGCTGACGGCCTGGCGATAGATCTCCACTTCCAAGGTGGCAAAGCCCAGGCCGCCCAAGATCAGCACGACCCCAAAACTGGTAAAACAGAAAAGAAAGACCAACAGCCCGGCGGCGATGATGCTGGGCATGAGCAAAGGCAGGGTGATCTCCCAAAAGAGACGGCGGGGGCCTGCGCCCAGGACAGCGGCGGCCTCCTCCAGCCGGGGGTTGAGGTTGGCCCAGAAGCTGCCCACCGTGCGCAAGACCACGCTGACGTTGTAAAAGGCGTGGGCGATCAGGATGATCCAGACCGTGTCCATGAGGCGGATGGGCGGGCCGTCCAACCCCAGGCCGAGTTGCAGCCAGTTGTTGAGCAGCCCGTTCTCGCCGATCAACGCCGTGAAGGCCACGGCCACCACCACCGTGGGCATGACAAAGGGGATGGTGGTCAACGCCCGCAGCAGGGCCTTGCCGGGGAAGGCGTAGCGGGCGAAGACATAGGCCAGGGGCAGGCCCAGGATCAAGGTCAACCCGGTGGAGGCGGCGGCCTGCCAGGTGGTGAACCAGAGTACCCGCCAGAAGAAGGGCTGCGCCACGGTCTCGCCAATGGCGGCCAGGGTCAGCCGCCCGTCCGCGCCAAAGCTCACCCCCAGGATGCGGGCCAGGGGGTAGAAGAAAAAGAGGCCCAAGAAGATCAGAGGCAGGGCGTATAGGAGGGGCGGGATGGTGCGGGATAGGCGCATTGATCGCGTTCAGAAAATGAAAAATAGAACGCGGATGACGCGGATTTGACGG
>CAZKEX010000577.1:0-1742 GCA_964551895.1 uncultured Caldilineaceae bacterium
GGCCATCCACCCCCGGCAGGTGGAGGTGATCAACCGGGCCTTCTCGCCCACCGAGGCCGAGGTGGCCGCGGCGAAGCGCTTGATCGACACCTTCAACGAACACCAAAGCGGCGACGTGGGCGTCTTCGAGCTGGACGGCAAAATGGTGGACATGCCTATGGTGCGGGCGGCGCAGCGGGTGTTGGAACGGGCGGGGGTGATGCACAACGCGTAGTTTTGTGGAACGTGGCAGTCGGCCTCCTTCGATTACTGTCGGGTTTTTCGGCTGGTGGTGATGTCCTCTGCGACTATCTCCAGAATATCCACGAATGAGGGTTGATGACTGGATACTATGCTGGTCGTTCCATCCTTGGACATGAGATGTACGTGGTGCGGATAACCAGGTAGTTCTGGATGATGGTTTGCATTATCCCAGCGCCTGCGTAGCTGTCCGTCTGCCTCCTGCCAGTGGAAGCTGTATTTGCGGATGTCCAGCCCTTGGTCTGTCGCTTCAAAGCGCTCGAATGCTTCGAGAAAGCTGCCATCGATCAGGGTCAGGCGATAGCGATAGATCCCGTCGCTGTCTTGGGCATCTTCTCGCACGATCTCCCACCCTGAAATCACGAAATTCGTCACGATCGTTGTCTTGACGGTGAGCAAGTAATCGTTTGGCTCCATTGTCCTCTTTCCTTATCCACGCAGCCGTGCAATCTTGTCGGATAGCTTTTGGTGGAGTTCCCACACGCCGGCCCACTCAAAGAAATCCATATCGTCACCCAACTCGCCCTGCTCAAACCGAATGTAAAAATCATCAGATTTCATTTGATATTTTGACTCGAATTGGGCCAAGTCTTGTTGGAAGCGCGACTGTTTCTGCCGGTACTCCGAAAGCTTTCCCGACAGCAATTTATTGAAGATCTGTTGGAGCTCATCGGAGTCATCTCTGTAGACATCCTGCAAAGTCTCCCAAGTGGTAGTTAGATTGTTGACCATATCTCTCCTCCATTATCGGATCATCTTTCGATTTGATGGTGTTTTGGTCGTAGACCAGCTTCACCTACTTTTCTCATTATACAGGCTATACCTAGAGTGTGTCCACCTCCACCAATACCTGCCCCCGCTCCACCGTCTCCCCCGCCCGGCAGTGGACCGCGGTGACTGTGCCCGCGGCGGGCGCGGTGATGCGCAGCTCCATCTTCATGGCCTCCAGCAGCGCCAAGGTTTGCCCCTGCTCCACCCCATCCCCAACCCGCACCAGCACATCGAGGACCTGGCCGGGCATGCCCGCGGTCAGGCTGCCCCTGCCGCCCGTCTCTCGCCTGCCCCGTTGTCGACGCCCCCCCGGCTCGGTGACCGACAACGTCCATGTCGCGCCATCCACGGCCACAAACCGATCCGTCCGCAGCTTTCCCTGGCCAGCGGCCACATAGGCCAAATGGCGTTGACCGTCGATCTCCAAGGCCAGCCGCCCCTGTTCCGTGGACAAAGCCGCCACGGTATAGGTTTGCGGGCCGATAGTTACCTGCCATGCCGCCCCGGCCCGCGCCACCTGCACGCCGTGGACCTGGCCCTCATGCTCAAAATAAAATCGACTGCTCATGCAATCTCCTTAAAAATAGAACACAGATTGAACGGATCGAACGGATAAAAACGGATCAAAAAAGATCCGTAAAAATCCGTTTGATCCGTCAAATCCGTGGCCTATTCCTTCCCCATGCGGAAGCCATCGGATTTGGCCCAAGGGCTGGAAGCGTCTCTGTTTG
>CAZKEX010000578.1:0-1726 GCA_964551895.1 uncultured Caldilineaceae bacterium
GCGAATTTAAAAGTGGGTGGATTGACCGGTAATCGGTCAATCCACCCACTTTTTTTATAACCGCAGATAGGTCCTGGTTAATCACGGTAGGGGCACGAGGTGTGGCGGATGCAGATCTCGCCGTGGAATGGTTGTGGTTCCCGCCACACCTCGTGCCCCTACTTATCCGCGCCAAGGATTTTTTATAGGGTAACCCCTGATTGCTGAACCCGCAGCTCCAGATCCCGGATGTCCACCCGGATATCCGTCTCGCCGTGGCTGGCGTGGTCTGTTCTGGGCAGGTTGAGCCAGCGCAACACGTCCAACATGCGTGCGTTGTCCGACTGGACCGTGGCCGTGAGGGTATTGATCCCCATGCTGCGGGCCAACTCGGTCAGCCGGGCCAGCAGGGCCGTGCCGATGCCCTGTTTCTGGAAATCATCCCGCACCACCACGGCGGCCTCAGCGTCCGGTGACGTTGGGGTGGCCGGGTCACGGGCCAGCCGGGCCACCCCGATCAGCTCTTCCTGTTCTGCCCTTTCCGGGTGGACAAGGATGGCCAGGACCGCGCCGCCCAAGGTGAGATTGTCCACGGCAGCCAGATCTTTGGCCGCCTGGTGCAATCGGGAATCGTCCATGTTATCGATATGGGAATGAAAACGCCGCCACCGGGTCTCTGGGGAGAGATGGGCGAAGAGATCCAACAGTAGATCATCGTCATCCGGGCGCAACAGCCTCGTCACCAAGACGGTGCCGCTGCGGGTCACAATGGGTGTATCAATCAGTCTATAGGTTGGGTCCATCACGTTTTGTTGTTGCATAGTTGGTCTAGCCTCCAAAGCCGATCTTATCAGCTCGACGTTCTACCCAGGTTGCGTCAGCGATACGAACTGGTCCCAAGACAAGTTGACCAAGGAATCTACGGCCAGAATGGGGGTATTGAGACCGTCGGCCACGATAGAGGGCAAGGCGTCCACCATGCGCTCGCCCAGGGCCACACAGGCCATCCCCGCCCGCCGGGCCGCCTCCACGCCGTGGATGCTGTCCTCGAAGACCACACAGGCAGAAGGGGCCACCTTCACCGCGGCCGCGGAGCGCAGAAAGATGTCCGGGTCCGGTTTGCCCTTGGGCAGAGGGAAGCCGGAGACCAGGGCCCAGAAATAGTCGGCCATGCCCAAGGCGTCCACCATCACCATGATGTTGGCCATGGGGGCAGACGAGCTGATGGTTTGGGGTACCCTGGCGGCGTGAAAACGGGCCAGCCACTCCCCCACACCGGGCAGGGTGGTCGTCTGTCCCCGAGCCAGCCGACGGAAGGCGGCCTCCTTGGCGTCGGAGATGCGGGCAATTTTCTGCCGACTCAGCTCCGCCCCGAAGATGATGGGCAGGATCTCGGCGTTGCTGCGGCCAAAGCCGTCTATAAACTCTTCGTAGGTGTGGTCAATGCCCTCGGCGCCCAGGATCTCCTGCCAGGAGCGGAAGTGCAGCGCTGTTGTGTCGGCAATGGTGCCGTCTAAATCCCACAAAATGGCGTAGGTCATGGTTTGATCGTCTCGTCTTTCCAGGTGAATGGATGAAAAACAGTGGGTTGAGTATAGCATAGATCGACACAATCCTACGTCCGACGGGAACATCTCCCCGCCGATCATCGTCAATACAGGGAACCCGGCACCAACCCAAGTACCAATCAACCAATGACTCCGCTGCAAAAACTAAAAATTCACCGCAAAGGCGCAGAGAACACAAA
>CAZKEX010000579.1:0-1692 GCA_964551895.1 uncultured Caldilineaceae bacterium
ATAGCTTTTCTCCGCGCCCTCCGCGCCTCCTCTCCGCCCTCTGCGGTTAAGTTTTTTCTCAACCTCATTTTCCCGTTGACGCTGACCGGGGAGGGTGATAAAATGCCCTATCATGATGCAAACCACTGAGATCAACCCCAAACCCATGTTAATGCCCGCTCTGCCCGTACCGGAGACCCCGACCGCAGACGCGGCCCCGGTCCCCGCGGAGCCGCTGGAAACCGTCCCGGCCCTGGACCGGCTGCCCTATTTGGTGCGGTTGGGGTCGGTGCATGCCCTGCTCACCCCGGTGATCTGGGGGGCGGCTTTGGCCTGGTGGCAGTTGGATCGGCTGGATGTGTGGGTGTTGCTGCTCAGTTTGGTGGGGGCGGGGTCCCTCTATCTGGGCACCCACGCCTTTGGGGCCTACTTCGACCACAGACGTACCCAGCAACGGGGCCAGCAGATCTTGCCCGATCTGCTGATCCGGCCGGAACCGACGCTGATCTATTTGACCGACTGGGGAGATGTGCTGAGCGCGGGGTGGTTGTTGCTGATCTTTGGCGGGCTGGCCACAGGGGTGTTGACCTATTTGGCCGGTTGGCCCATCCTCTTCTTTGGCGGCCTGAGCGCGGGGATCGCCCTGGCCTATGCCATCCCCCCCATCCAATTTGGCTATCGCAGCGGGGCCTTGGGCGAGCTTGGCCCCCTGGTGGCCTTTGGCTATCTGCCTGTGCTGACCAGTTTTTACGCCCAATCCGCCACCCTGACCGCTTTGGTGTTGTGGGCGGGGCTACCCGTGGCGCTGTTGGTTGCCCTGGTCGGCCTCTACTATCAACTGATCAGTTGGCGGCAAGACTGGCGGCTGCGCAAACGCACCCCGGTTGTGACCTTGCAGCCTCAGTTGGTGTTGGACATTGGGGCCGTGTTGATCGGCGTGGGCTTTGTGGGGGTGCTGGTCTTGGTGGGGACAAACCAACTGCCCGTGTGGGCGCTGCTGGGGCTGGCAGGCCTGCCCCTTGCCCTGGGGCCATACGCCAGCATCCAGCGCAACCTCTCCACCCACCGCGAGAGCGTCACCCTGCTGCGCTCGACCATCGCCACCACGGCCACTGTGGGACTGCTGCTCACCCTGGCCCTGTGGCTGGATAAGGGGATATAGAGAGGCGATCATGGCTGAATTGACCCGCAAAGTGTTCTACGATCTGGCGGTTGAATGCCGAGATCTGGCCCAAGAGCTGGCCCGTCACGAACAGGATCAGGTGGATGTGGCCCTCTGTCGGCGCTTCAACGAATGGCTGCCCCGGCTTCTGGCCTATGAATCCCTACGCACCGCCCTCCCCGGCCTGACCCCGGCCCGACCCCTCACCCGCAACATGCTCTTCGCCGTCGTCACCCTGATCAGCGTCATCCTGGCCTTGGTTTTTCAGGATTTCCTGGGCCGTTTCTTCCTCTTCGCCATCGTCAGCGCCGTCACCCTCGCGGCCATCACCCTGTTTCTGGTCCCTGTGCGTCTCTACGGCACCACGGTGGCCCTGCTCGAAGGCAAAGTGCTGCGGGTGGTCAACGTGTTGGAGGCCAAACTCATGGCCGGGGAAATGGGCTTCACCGAGGCCGCCTTCTTCGCCGCCAAAGAAAACCTCACCGCGGCCCGGGCCGAACTGCGCCAGCAGATCCACTTGGCCCAGCGGTGGTGACAAGGTGACAAGGTGA
>CAZKEX010000580.1:0-1672 GCA_964551895.1 uncultured Caldilineaceae bacterium
CCCTCGACCACAAAATTACTCATTACTCCTCACTCATTGCATTACTCCTCACTCATTGCGTTTCAAAAGCCGCATCCCATTCAACGTCACCAACAAACTCGCGCCCACGTCGGCCAGGACGGCGAGCCACATGGAGCCGAGGCCAACCATGACCAGGACCAGGAAGGCGACTTTGATGCCGATGGCGAAGACGACGTTGGCCCGGATGGTGCGCATGGCCGCCCGGCTCAGGTTGACCAGGAAGGGGAGTTGGCTCAGGTCGTCGCCCATGAGGGCGATGTCCGCGGTCTCCATGGCCTGGGCCGTGCCGCCGCTGGAGGCGCCCATGGCGATGCCCACGCTGGCCGCGGCCAGGGCCGGGGCGTCGTTGATGCCGTCCCCCACAAAGGCCACGTCGCCAAATTGCGCCATCAGGTCCCGCACGGCGTCCACCTTGTCCGCCGGCAACAGTCCCGCCCGCACATCCGTCACCCCGACCTGATCGGCGATGGCCTGGGCGGTGGCCGGGTTGTCCCCGGTCAGCATGACCGTGGACTCGATCCCCGCCGCCTTCAGCTTGGCCAGCACGTCTCGGCTGCTCTCCCGCACAGTGTCGGCCACGGTGATGTAGCCCCGGTATTCGTCCGCCGCGCTGACCAACAGGGGGGTCTGGCCCAGATTGGCCGCGGCGTCGATCTGGGCGCACTCTTCCAGGGTGTGGGCGATGTGGGCGTCAAAATGGGCATGGCTGCCGATGAAGACGGCCTGGCCGCCCACGGTCCCGCTGACGCCTGCCCCCATCAATGCGGTCACCGCCTGGGCGGGGGGATAGCCGTTTTCTCCCCGGGCTTGGGAAGCGGCCACCACGGCCCTTGCCAGGGGATGCTCGCTGCGTCCCTCCACGGCCGCGGCCAGGGAGAGCAGGTCGTGGCAAGGGGCACACAGGCCGTTGAGGGGGTCGGCGCAATCCACGGCCCGCACAGTCACCACGGCGGGACGGCCGGCGGTCAGGGTGCCGGTCTTGTCGAAGGCGATGGCCCGCACGCGGCTCATGGCCTCCAAATAGGCCCCGCCTTTGATCAGCACCCCGTGGCGGGCGGCGTTGCTGATGGCGCTGATGATGCTGACCGGCGTGCTGATGACCAGGGCGCAGGGACAGGCCACCACCAGCAGGGTCAAGGCCCGATAGAGCCAGCCCTGGCCGCCGTCGATGGTGTTCCAAAAGGGCGCGCCCCAGATCAGCGGGGGGAGGATGGCGACCAGGGCGGCCAGCACAGTCACCGCCGGGGTGTAGACCTCGGCGAAGCGGTCCACAAAGCGCTGGGCCGGGGCCTTCTGGGCCTGGGCATCCTCCACCAGCCGGATCAGCCGGGCGATGGTGTTGTCCGCGGCCCGGTGGGTGACCTCCACCTCCAGCGCGCCCTGGCCGTTGATGCTGCCGGCGAAAATTTCGTCGCCCGGCTGCTTGTCCACGGGCACGCTCTCCCCGGTGATGGGGGCCTGGTTGACCCCGGAGATCCCGGCCAACACCACGCCGTCCATGGGGATGCGTTCGCCCGGGCGGACGAGGATGGTCTCGCCCAGGGCTAGCTCGTCGACCGAGACGATCTGTTCTTCGACGCCGCAAAGGGGGCAGGGGCCGCCGGTGTAGATGGTGTCGTCGTCCAGGGTTCTGCCCATGTGACCGCCGCAG
>CAZKEX010000581.1:0-1666 GCA_964551895.1 uncultured Caldilineaceae bacterium
CAGCGATGAGGCGCGCTGGACCAAGGCTTTTGAGCTCATGCACCCGCTGTATATGGAAGGGGCCATTGAGGACGACGATCCCCGATATCGGCAGGTTGCCTACAACGCCCATAGCTACGAAGCCGAACGACTGGGGGAGAGCGATAACCCGGTCTATATCAAGATGCAGGTGGATCACCTGCGGGAGTTGCTGAAATTCGCCGTCCCGCCGGCCAAGACAGAGGGGGAGCGGCTGGTGGCCGCCGTGCGGCGGCGGGCCCTGCGAGAGGCGGCGATCAAGGCGGCCCAGAGCGGGGGCAAAGAGGCTGTCAAAGTATTGACAGCCGCCATTGATGAAAATGAATATGAGTTGACCCACGACGTGGCCATTCGGGGAAACTTGGTGCGCTATGCGCTCCAGGATGGAGATTTTGACGCCGCCCGGGCATCCAGCGAAGCCATCCGCTATATACCCGGACCGGGCATGGCAGATCTGGCCCGCTCTTGGAAGCAACTGGCCAACGCGGTCGAATTCTTCCAAAAGGACGATCCCGACGCCTGGGAGATGGGCGCCAACGGTGTTGAAGACGCCCGGCGGTTGAACAACCCAGAGCCGGTGCTTCAGGAAAGCTTGGACCGTCTGGCCGGGACCATGGCCGATCGAGTGTACGTCAAGATTACGCAACGCGAAGCGAGTACCGACGAGTCGGATATTCTGAAACGGGTACGCCTGTATGCCATCGTCCTCAAACTGCGGCCCGGTGAACCCCGAGCCAAAGCTGGCATCGACACCCTGGCGACCTTTATCGAGCGGATTGGCAGGCGATTGAATGATGAGTCCCGCAAGCTGAACCAGGATGGCATCATGGCCCCGTCTGTGGAATTGGGCAAGCTCAAAGAACTGGAATCTCAGATGGCCACTCTGGTTGGGGCCTTCGATCTGCTGAAAGATGCCGATGCCAACATAACCACCGATCTGCGTCGAAATATGAGTACGGTTCGCAAGCGAATCGATGGGCTACAGACCTATGCCACGCTTATGGAAAGCTTGCAGGACCAGTACGAAAAGGCCATGACCCAGACCTGGCAAACAAAACTGCTCGACAGCGTTTTTGGTGAGGCCGAAAAATCTGCGCGTATGATAGACATGCCCAGGGAGTTTTCCGAGTGGCAAGAAAAAGTTGCCATCCTGCGGGATGTCTTGATGGAACTGAACCAGCACATTGCTGAATTGGAACGGAGTTGGGCGGATGATCGCTTCTCTGGGGTGGTGGACTGGTGTGACAAGATTGATGAATCCTTGCGCCAGGGGCAGCGCAGCCTGAAGGATTCACGGCTGAAGGTTCCGGCCTGTGTGATCGATCTGCATGACCCGGTTGCTCGTAGCGCCATCAAAGATCTGGATGGGGTGCGACGGTCGGCAAAGGAGAAGCAGCAAAACTTGGAAGCCTGGGAGGGTTGGATCGCCAAATTCAGCGAGCTGCAGAAGAGTAGTCAGCGCTTGGGCATCCAGATTGAACGCCAAGTTAATGGCACGCCACCCTGCATTTCTGAGGCGAAAAAATCGATTGGCGGGTACATCAATCAACTGGATGCCTGGATCAACCACATGGGGAGCAAACCGGATGCTGCCTATTCCAAACAGGCCAAAAACTATGAGGAGCGATCCCAGCGTGGCAATTTGGTG
>CAZKEX010000582.1:0-1662 GCA_964551895.1 uncultured Caldilineaceae bacterium
CTACGCCCTCGTCTACTATAGGGACCATGCCCAGATGATGAAGACGCTGCTTGCCCAGCCAACGACATGTGCCCAAGATACTTGCATTCACTGTAAGGACTTCGGGTGATGGCCCACCATATCCACGAAGACAGAAAGTTTTTTGGGACAGTTGATACCATACGTGTTACGATTCACCCACCCACCCACCCACCCACCCAACCAACCAACCAACCAACCAACCAACCACCCATCCACCCACCCAACCCAAAGGAGCCAGACCCATGACAGCGCACCAAACACCACAGATAGACAGGGACCTATTTGATCTTACCGGCAAGGTTGCCCTGATAACCGGCGGCAGTAGCGGCATTGGCAAAGCTATGGCGGCCGGATTGGCCCGCTACGGCGCCCGGGTGGCCATCGCCGGGCGCAGTCAGGCCCGCTGCGAAGAGGCCGCCGCCGACCTGCGCGCCAACGACGCCGAGATCCTCGTCGTCCCCACAGATGTGGCCGACCCGGACCAGGTAGAGCAGATGGTGGCCCGGGTGGTGGAGGAGTGGGGGCGTCTCGACATCCTGATCAACAGCGCCGGCGTCTCCCAGGGTGTGCCCGCCCTGGAGATGTCGCCCGCTGAGTGGCGACGGGTGGTGGGCATCGATCTGGACGGCGCTTTTTTCTGCTGTCAGGCCGCGGGGCGGGTGATGCGGGCCCAGGGCGGCGGCTCCATCATCAACATCACCTCGATCTCGGGTCTGTTGGGCTACGCCGATCAGGCTGCCTACTGTGCGGCCAAGGGTGGATTGACCATGCTCACCCGGGCCCTGGCTGTGGAGTGGGCCAAGCACAAGATCCGCGTCAACGCCATTGCGCCCACCTGGTTCTATACCCCCATCAGCGCCCACATCTTGGATGTCCCCGAGCAACTGGCGGACAAGCTGCGCACCATCCCCATCGGTCGTGTCGGCCAGGACGCGGACATCGCCGGCGCGGCGGTTTTCCTGGCATCGGACGCCTCCGGCTACGTCACCGGCCACATCATGACCGTTGACGGCGGCAAGTTCGCCATGCTGGGCGAATGGTGAGGGTGGATGACTTTTGTTCGTCTGCCGGTGAAATGCTGTGCTGCACTGCAAAAAGCATTTAACCGCCGAGAACGCAGAGAGCCGCAGAGGGTTCGCAGAGGGTTTGCAGAGAATTCCCAGAGGAAAAGCTCTGTTTTTCTTTGTGTTCTTTGTGTTCTTTGTGGCTAAACTATTGCCCCCCTATGCCCAGATATTCCTACACTGCCCATGCTTTCGGTTCACCTCTTTGGCCCCTTTGCCGTCGAATACGACCATCGACCCGTCCTGATCCCATCACAGGCCGGGCGTTCGCTGTTGGCCTATCTGCTCTTTCATGCCGATGTCGATCATAGCCGCACCCGACTGTGCGATCTCTTCTGGCCTGATCTGGACGAGTCCACGGCTCGGCGGCGTCTGAGCTATGCCCTGTGGGATATCGGGCGTTCTGTCGGCGCCACAGCCTTGATCGTGCGTAATGCTGATCTTCTACGCGTCGACCGCGCCCAGGTCCACAGGATCGATGTCCACGTTTTTGAGGAGGCGTTGGATAGCGCGGCCCAACAGACAAACGACCGGGACGCGCTGCCCTTTCTGCAGCAAGCAATGGCAGTTTACACAG
>CAZKEX010000583.1:0-1651 GCA_964551895.1 uncultured Caldilineaceae bacterium
CCCGACCACAACGCCCTCATTATACCCCACGCCTAGCGTATGTGATGACCCCAACCCGACATTCAGACGGTCAATAAGCTGACGGGGGAATGCACAATGCACAATTTCCAATGCACAATGAGTGGGACGCAAAGAGCAGGCCGTGAGTGACGATCATTGTGCATTGTGCATTGTCAATTGGACATTTCTTTCTGCCGTATCTCCGCCACCATCTCCAAAATCTGCTCCGTGTAGTCTCGCAGGCCGCTGCTGCGGAAGCCGAGGATGGATTCCAATGCCTGGGCGCTGCCCGGACCGGCGGCGGCGATGGCTTTGAGCAGGCCGTTGTTGGCGATCAGATAGGGCTTGGAGCGGTCGGTCACGGCGATCTTTTGGCGCAGTTCTTGCAGCTTGAGGAAGATGCGCTTCTCGGTGATGGGCGACATGGCCGGGGCAGCCGGGGTCGTCGCCTGTTCGGTCTGGCGCGGCCCGGCGGTGTGTTGGGCCTCGAACAGAGCCTCGTCCCCCTCCTGGGCCGGGTTGAGCTGGATCAGGTCCAGGATGATGCCGCCGTAGTACTCAAGCCGGTTTTCGCCCATGCCGGGGATATCGCCCAGCGCTTCCAAGGTCTGGGGCCGGGCTTCGGCGATGGCGAGCATGGTCTTGTTGCTCATGATCACATAGGCGGGCTGGCCTTGTTCGTCCGCAGAGCGGCGACGCCACAGCCACAGGGCCTTTTGCAGACCGGTGTAGGTTTCGGCCTCCTCCTCCGGGATCTCCTCGGCTTCCACAGGCTCCGGCGGACCGGCCGTGGGGGCGGCCAGTTCCGGGCGCTCTTGCAGCCAGGTGTCCGCCTCGGCCCGGCCGCGCATGGTGGGGGAGAGGACCGGATAGCCGCCCCGCTCGTATTGGCGCAGACGGCTGTCCTCGATCAGGCTGTCCGTGTACTCCATGATGGCGCTTTCGCCCAGGGTGTAGAGACGGCCATGATGCCGACACTCGTTGGCCTGGACCGGGGCGCGCAGACTGCCCGCCAAGATGCGCGCCAGCCCGCTGCGGCCCACGGGCTTGGGCAGGCTGATCAAGCAGTCGATGATCATGGGCTCGATGTCGGCGTCGTCCGGCGGGGGATGGGCCGGCTCTTCGGGCATGGGCAGCTCCGGGCGGATGCCGGTGCAGTTGTCGCAGACCGTGCAGGCGCTGCGGGGGACGCTGCCAAAGTGGGCGGAGATGTTGCCGTGGCGGCAGGTCTCCGCGGTGGCATAGCCCACAATGTCGTCGATGCGCCGCTGGGAGAGGGCCACGGTGTTGGTCAAGAGCCGCTCCAGCCGTTCCCGCACGTCCAGGGGCTGGTGGGGCATCTCGATCAACATGGCCCGCTTGCTGCCCTTGACCGTGAAGTGGCCCTCGGACTGCCATCCCAATAAGGCCCCCTCGGTCTCGAAGAGATCCCAGCCCATATAGTTGGCGATATCTTTGCTCTGAAAGACCGCGGTCTTTCCCGGCTTCAACGCCAGGGCTTTGAGAACCCGGCGCAGATCCGTGTCATCGGCCGGCGCGGGCTTGGCCTTGGCGGGCAGGGTGATCTCCAGCTCCTGGGGCACGTCAAAGGTACGACCCAACAGCCCGGCCCGCTCCAACTGGCTGATGGCCACCCGCACAGTCGTCTCAT
>CAZKEX010000584.1:0-1632 GCA_964551895.1 uncultured Caldilineaceae bacterium
GCAAATCCGTCCAATCCGCGTCATCTGCGTTCCATTCTCGGCCCATTCGCAGCCCATTCGCAGTTCGATCAAAAGAAGAGAAGCACAGACCGAAGATGGCCTGTGCTTCTCTCTTTTTATTCATTTTTTATGTGCGCTTCGGCGGAGAGTTGGCGTCTGGGCTACGCCACCAAGTCCGGCTGCATCATGATCACGGGCACCTTCACCCGGCGCATGACCTCTTCGGCCACACTGCCCCGCATCATGCGGGAAAACCCGCTACGCCTGTGGGTGGACATGGCCACCATGTCCGCGGAATCGGTGGAGACAAAGCTGGCGATGGAACCGGCCACATCATGGCCAAACTTCACCTCGCTCTTGGCCTCGAAACCGGCGTTGCGTAGCTGCTTGACCATCGGCATCAGCGCGGCCTTGGCGTCTGCCACGGCGCTGTCCCACTCCTGGCTGGCATAGATAAAGCGGTGGGCAAGCTGGCGATCATCGTCGCCTATATTAGATGGGGATGCAAACGCGTTGGGCGATCGCAAAGGCTCCACTCGATTTGAAACACCATTCGGCTCCCGGGTCACGATCTTCAGCAACACCACTTCCGTCTGTGCTGGGTCCAGAAAACTCTGCACAAAAGGCAGGACGCCACGACTGAAATCGCTGCCATCCATAGGGATTACAACTCGACGCATATTCACAAGAACTCCTCTACTGCGGGAACTTTCCGCCCACCACTATTGGTGGAACCTGGATCGTCCGACACTCTCGGGTGCCGCGCTCGGACGTAGCCCTAGTATACCACCTAATCCGGTTTAGTACAAAAAACCGAATGTTCGTTTTTTCACAATTGGGGAGGGTTGGGGGTTGGGGGTTGGGAGATTGGGAGATTGAAGCTCCCCCTCACCCCCTCACCCGTCCCCGCCATAGCTTTTGCATGTTGGAAAGGTTGGCCCAAAGGAGGAGGACCACCAATAAGATGATGAGGGCAACCGCTGGCCGGGAGTGGCCCAGGATCCAGGCGGAGGCGGGCGCGGCCAGGATGACGGTGACCCCGGGGAGGTAATAGTTGCGGGGCAATCGACGCAGGGCTGGCACGGCCAGGACGATCAGATAGAGGATCACGAAGAGACCCAGGAGGGCGACGAAGAGCAGGGGGTCAAAGATCAGCAGGCCACCGATGCCACAGGCGATGCCTTTGCCGCCCCGAAAGCCAAGCTGGATGGGCCAGATGTGGCCGGCCACCACGGCCATCAACGCCAGCATCCACCCCCAATCTGCCGGGTGAAGCCAGCGGGCGAGACCCACGGCCAGGGCGGCCTTGGCCGCGTCCCCCACGCCGGTGATCAGAAAGCCCCGTGTGCCCAGTTGACGCCCCACATTGGTGGCCCCCACGCCACCGCTGCCCAGGGTGCGCAGATCCTGGCCCGTGCGCCAGCGCACAAGGTAATAGCCTGGGGTGAGGCAGCCCAGGGCGTAGGAGATGAGGAGGAGGGTGAGGAGTGTCATGGGATTTTGGATTTTGGATTTTGGATTTTGGATTGAGAGATTGAGAGATTGAGAGATTGGGAGATTGGGCGATTGGCTAAACTCGGAATAGTCTGGATCTACAGTTTCCCCTGCGCTAGCCCGGTCCGTGACCGGGCG
>CAZKEX010000585.1:0-1619 GCA_964551895.1 uncultured Caldilineaceae bacterium
TCCCGCCCTTCAGCCCCAGCGTGATGGGGATTGTGCGGGCGGGCGGGTTGGTGGACTATGTAAAAGGAGTGATGAGTAATGAGTAAAACGTGTTTGAGGATATCCATGCGTTGTGGGAAAAACCAATGGACTCCGCCACAACGCTCACTCATTACGCCTTACTCATTGCCCCTCCCCCACCAACCATGATCGACTTCCTGCGCGCCCTGGCCGTCGGTTTCGCCATCGCCGCGCCCGTGGGGCCGATTGGGGTGCTGTGCATTCGGCGCACCTTGGCCGACGGGCGGCGGATCGGGCTGGCGTCCGGGTTGGGGGCGGCCACGGCGGACGGGGTGTATGGGCTGATCGCCGGGCTGGGGTTGACCGCCATCTCCGGGCTGATGTTGGAGCATCAGCTTTGGCTGCGGCTGATCGGCGGTGGCTTTCTGGTCTATTTGGGTGTGCAATCCTGGCGCACCCGGCCCGGCCAGGATGGGGCCAAGGCCAAGACGGGGCTTGGCTTGGCCGGCGCGTATGGCTCCACCTTTCTGCTCACCCTGAGCAATCCGGCCACCATCTTGGCCTTTTTGACCATCTTCGCCGGGTTGGGGTTGGCGGAAACGGGAAGCACGGGATCGGCGGTGGCGCTGGTGGGAGGCGTCTTCACCGGGTCGGCCCTGTGGTGGCTGTTGTTGAGCGGCGGCGTGGGGCTGTTGCGGGAACGATTCACCGACCAGCACATGGTCTGGGTCAACCGGGTGGCCGGGGGAATCATCGCCGGGTTCGGCCTTCAAATTTTGGGGAGTCTGCTGTGAGTTCAACCGTTCAACCCGACCGGAAAGTCTATCGCATTGCCCTGATCCCTGGAGATGGGATTGGCCAAGAGGTGGTCCCCGCCGCCCGCCGGGTGTTGACGGCGACGGGCCTGTCTTTTGACTTTGTGGACCTTGACGCTGGGTGGGCCACCTTTCAACAAACGGGCGCCGCCCTGCCAACCGAGACATTGGCGGCCTTGCGCACGTGCGACGGAGCGATCTTTGGCGCGGTCAGCTCGCCCAGCCACAGGGCGCCCGGCTACAGCAGCCCCATCGTGGCCATGCGCAACGCCTTGGATCTCTACGCCAATCTGCGCCCGATTGTCTCCGCGCCCGTGGCGGGGAGTCGCCCCGGCATCGACATGCTGATTGTGCGGGAGAACACGGAATGCCTTTATGTCAAACGGGAGCGGCTGTCGGAGGACGGCAACACGGCGATTGCGGAGCGGGTGATCACCCGGGGGGCGAGCGAACGGATCGCCCGCATGGCCTTTGAACAAGCCAGAGCAAGGGCTTCACGCAACTCGCAACTCGCAACTCGCAACTCACTCGTGACGATCGTGCATAAGGCGAATGTGTTGAGTGTAACCGATGAGTTGTTTCGGGAGGCGGCGCTGGGGGTGGCGGCGGAATACCCGGATGTGGCCGTGGAAGAGCAGTTGGTGGACTCCATGCTCTACCGCATGATCCGGGAGCCGGAGCGATATGATGTGGTGGTGGCCCCCAATCTGTACGGCGACATCCTCAGCGACGGCGGCGCGGCCTTGGTGGGCGGACTAGGACTTGTGCCCAGCGTCAATGTGGGGGACAACTTCGTGCTGGCCG
>CAZKEX010000586.1:0-1579 GCA_964551895.1 uncultured Caldilineaceae bacterium
CGCCGCCGCTCTTCGCGTCCTATCCATGTGGTGGGTCCAGCGGGTCCGGGGATCACCCCATCCACTGCAAGACTTGCTCGTGCAAAAACGAGCGGGTCAGGCTGTGGATGGTGTAGCGGCGCGCCTCCAGGCCGCCCAGGCTGTCCACCAGGTTGAGGCTGACCAGGCGGTTGAGGATGGGGCGCAGATAGGCCGCCTCCTGTTCGGCCAGCCCGGCCAGATAGGCCAGATCACAGCCGTTTTCGTTGATCAGGGGCATGAGCAGGAGCGTCTGACGTTCTGGTTCGGCCAACTTGTCCCAGGCCCGACGGTAGATATAGGTGTAGAGATTTTCAGACGCCTGCCCTTTGGCCCCTTTCAAATCTGCCATCACATCGGCCAAGCCGTGGACCAATGTCTGGCCGACCACCAGACGCAGGGCCAGGGGATTGCCGCCCACGATGCCATAGATGGTGTGGAGTTGGGCATCGTCCGCCTGGGCCAGGGCGGGCAGGTTGCGCAGACGGGCCTCGTGACGCACCAGGGCCAGGGCGTCGGCCTTGCCCAGTTCGGGCAGACGATGATGGTAGAGTTCGGAGGCATCGAAGAGGCTGCGGCGGCTGCCCAGCAAAAACTTGGTGGGGTTGGCCCACGGGCGGATGGCGGCCAGCACGGCGTCCATGTCTGCCCGGCTCTCCAGGTTGTCCACCACGATCAGGTGGGGGGCGGCTTTGAGACGACGGCCCAGGAGCAGGGTCAACTGGTCCAAGGGCAGGCCGGTCCTCTCGCCCTCGGGCAAGAGCTGGGCGGCCAGTTCATAGATCAACTGCTCCTGGGTCAGGGCTGGCCGCTCCACCTGGCCCAAGCCCCCCCCGGCGTTGAAAAGCTGCCGTCGGGCAGTGACCCAGGCCAGATCCACAAAGCGCTCCCAGCCCACAACCCCCTCCTGGATCAGCCGCCGCACCAGGGCCGTGAGCAGGCTGGTCTTGCCGATGCCGCCGATGCCCTCCACCGAGACAAACCAGGGCGGTCCCGGCTGCACCAAAATCTGGGCCAGACCATCCACCGCGCTGTCCACGCCAAAGAGAGTGGAATAGGTGGGCAGTTCCACCCGCCCCACCAGACGCTCCTGGCGCGCGGACCGGGCGGCCAACTCGGTGTTCATCAGGATATCCGCCAACTGCTCGATGGCCTCCCGCTGTTTCTTGAAGACATGGCCTTCGGAGACATTGAGCCGGTTGGCCACGATCTGGGCGGACTGTTCATCGGCAAAGCGCAGGCGCAGGATGACGGCGGCCTGGGCATCCCCCCGCTCCAACTGGGCGATAGCGTCCAAGAGGAGCTGGTTGGTGATGCGCCGGGCGTTGGTATCCTCGGTCTGGGCCGACCGATAGATAAACAGATCCGCCAGAGGCGACCCGGCCAGACTCCCCCTGTGCCACAGGGAAAGGGCCTCGTGGATCTGGTCCTTTAGGGTATCGGTGGAAAGTGGGGTCATGGCGATGAGGTCCTTGGGGCAAATTGAAACTGGCTGGGGCAGGTCTATTGTACCGGATCTGGCTGGAAGTGCAAGAGATCAGATAGGGTTTGGATTTATTCG
>CAZKEX010000587.1:0-1574 GCA_964551895.1 uncultured Caldilineaceae bacterium
CGCTCCCATTCATAGAGCAGTTGGGTCACATACTCCTCATAGAGCTCGGCCCGGCCTTCGGGCAACCCTTTGCCATAGTTGACCCGGGCCATCATGGTGAGGAGCAGGGGAGTCTCGGCCATCTCCCGCAGCTCTTTGCGCCGGGGGTCGTCCAGGGCGGTACGCAGACGATTTTGGGCCGTGGTCGCGGCCTCCGGGGTATAGAAGCCAGCCCAGGTCAGTTCGGCGTGCCAGCGTTCCACAAAGGTGGTGATGGCGGGCCGGGTCAGGGGGGCCAGGGTAAAGACGGGCAGGGGCAGGGTGTAGTCTTTTCCCTCGGTATAAGGTCGGATACGGCAGGTGACGACCAGGGGAACTTGAGGATAGGCGGTGCAAAAGGCGCGCACCGCGGCCAAAAGCACCCGGCGTTTGGCCGGGTCCGCCACTTCGTCCAGGCCATCCAGCAGGAGCAGGGCTGTGGGCATTTTGGCGGCCAACCGGGCCAGGAAATGCTCTTTCTGGCGGGAGCCGTCCAACTTGGCAATTTTGGCCAGGATGCGCACACATTCGGCCACCAGATCCTCGGCGCAGCCGGGGGCGTCTGGGGCCAGATGCTGGGCCCAACTGCTCAACACCACCCGCACAGGCAGCAGCCAGCGGCCAAAGTGGGTCTGGATGTGGGCGGCAAAGAGCAGGTCCTCCGAGTCGGGTCGTTCCTGGCTGGATACGGCCAAGGTAGCGGCCAGGCGCCGGGTCAGGGTACTCTTGCCGCTGCCCGGATCGCCCAGAAGGACCGATTGACGGCTCTGGGTGATGGCGTCCAGAGCGGAGAGGGGGGCGATGGCCTGGGTGAATGGCTCCAGATCCACGCCCAGATCCTTGGCGGCTTTGGCGGCGGCGTCCTTGTCCTGGCGATTCACCTGGGCCAGCCAGGCGGCCAGGGCCGGGACGGTCAGCTTTTCGCCGGGGGCCATGCGTTCGGGCCGGGTCAACTTTTGCCAGCGCGCCAGGAGAGCCGGGCGTTTGCTTGGGGGCAGCTTCAGCCGCTCAAAAACTTGGTCGATTGTGGGATCGGTCTTGGTATCCAGATCCACATAGATGCGTTGTAAGCGGGGTTGAAGACCGACCGCGTCAACGGGTGCGTCCCCAGCCAGGGGGACGTGGGTACAATCGCCGTAGACGCCCCGCAGATAGGCGCGCTCCAGATCGTTCAGGTCCAGAGGGGGCGCAAGTTTCACAATCCCTTCAGCGATCTCCTGCATGTGGCCGGTCTGCTTACGGAGTTCGGCGACCTGTTGGGTGACCGCCTCGGCAATCCCCCGCAGCAGACCGATCTCCATCTGGCCTTGCAGGGCGGGTTGGGCGGCGGCAGCATCGTAGAAGGTGCGCACCAGGGTGTTGACCACGTCGGCAAAGTCCCGGTCTTCGCCCAGGAGATCCGGGTCAAAGCCCGCTTCATCAAATTCATCGATCAACAGGCCCAGATCCAGGGTGGTGGCCCGACGGGGATCGATGATCTGGGACAGCTCGCCCAGGACGGCTTCCCGGCCCAGCCAGTGGCTCAACAGGGTCAGAAAGTGCTGCTGTTGATCGAT
>CAZKEX010000588.1:0-1570 GCA_964551895.1 uncultured Caldilineaceae bacterium
GGCCATCACCGCCTGGGGCGTAGACGGTCACAACAGTCACACAAACATCTGCTCGGCTGGTGCCCGGGTGGGCTATTCCTTGTGGGGCGGCTTCGACCGGCCCAGCCCGGATCACGCCAACGCCCGCACAATCCTGCTCATTTCCAGCCATCTGGAGACGGGCCACTACTTCAATCCCCACGCCCAGCGTATTATCGAAGGCAAAATGGCCGGGGCCAAACTCATCACCTTCGATCCCCGCCTGAGCAACACCGCATCTATGAGCGATGTCTGGTTGCCCACCTGGCCCGGCAGCGAGACGACCGTCCTCCTCGCCATCGCCAACCATTTGATCCAGAACGATCGGTACGACAAGGAGTTTGTGCGCCGTTGGGTGAACTGGGAGGAGACGCTGGAAGCGGTACGGGATGGGAGATTAGAGATTGAGAGATTGGGAGATTTGGACGTACAATCTCTAATCTCCCAATCTCCCAATCTCTCAATCGATCTGTTCGACCGCCTCCTCAAATCCCTCTACGCTGAATTCACTTTCGAGCGGGCCGCGGAGGAGAGCCAAGTGCCGGTGGAGCGCATCCGCGAGGCTGCCGCGCATGTGGCGAACTGTGACGGCAGACTGGCCACCCACACCTGGCGCAGTGCCAGCATCGGCAATCTGGGCGGCTGGCAGGTGGCGCGGGCGCTCTTCTTCCTGAATGTGCTGACCGGCAGTGTGGGCACGCCCGGCGGCACATCGGGCAACAGTTGGAATAAATTCACGCCCAAACCCTTCAAATCGCCGCCAGCCTTCAACGCCTGGAACGAACTCCACCTGCCCCACGAATGGCCCATCGCCCACTACGAGATGAGCTTTCTCCTGCCCCACTTTTTGGAAGAGGGGCGGGGCAATATGGACGTCTACTTCACCCGCGTCTACAATCCCATGTGGATCAACCCGGACGGTTTCCTGTGGCTGAAGCACCTGCAAAATGAAGAGACGATTAAATGTCATGTGGCCCTGACCCCCACCTGGAACGAGTCGGCCTGGTTTGCCGATTACGTCCTGCCTATGGGCCACGCGGGCGAGCGCCACGATCTCATGAGCCAGGAGACCCACGCCGGCCAGTGGCTGGCCTTCCGCCAGCCCGTGCGCCGGGTGGCCATGGAGCGGGCGGGCCAGCCGGTGAAATTCACCTACGAGGCCAACCCCGGCGAAGTCTGGGAGGAGAATGAGTGGTGGGTGGAACTGTCTGGCCGTATGGACCCGGACGGCAGCCTGGGCATCCGCCAGTGGTTCGAGAGTCCCTATCGCCCTGGCGAGCTGATCAGCCAGGACGAATACCACGGCTGGATTTTTGAGAACAGTGTGCCCGGCCTGCCCGCGGCCGCGAAGAAAGAGGGGTTGACGCCCCTGGCCTTTATGAAAAAGTACGGCGTCTTTGAGATTGTGAAAGATCACTACGTGCCCTATGAGAAGGAAGTGGCCGAAGGGGGCGTGGAGGTGGATGGGGTGCGCCGGACGGGCTTCACCACGCCCAGCAAAAAGCTGGAATTCTTCAGCCCGACGATGCATGACTGGGGCTGGCCGGAACGA
>CAZKEX010000589.1:0-1560 GCA_964551895.1 uncultured Caldilineaceae bacterium
AGGGTTTGGAAGGAAACGGCAGAAGGTGGATATAAAGTGGGTAGAGCACGGCTTTCAAAAAGCAGTATAGTGGGGAAGCATTTGCAGCCCGATCTCCATTCGTTAAACCGTTCCCCAAGGAGGAACCCATGTCCCATCCCAAGGCAAGACACTTTTCCCGAACAAGCTTGATTTTTTTGATCCCCCTGATGCTGCTGATCATGTTGATCGCCAGTTTACAGGTCAGCCAGGCCGAAGCCATCCCCCCTGGTGGTCGAACGCTTCAGTCCAGACAGACGCCGAGCCAGGTTGAGGGACGGGGCGCGGCGGCCAACCCGCTCACCGTCGCCTCGCCATCCGTCGGCCCCCTGGCCCCCAGCAGCCTGCCCGCGCTTCAGCATATCGTCGCCACGGCGGCGGGGGATTCCCACACCTGTGGCCTGACCAGCAACGGCAGGGTGAAGTGCTGGGGAGCCAACTGGTCCGGTCAACTGGGCAACAACTCGACAACGGGGTCATTTCTGCCCGTTGATGTGAGCGGTCTCTTCAGTGTCACGGCCATCGCCGCCGGGGACGCCTTCTCGTGCGCCCTGACCAGCAGCGGTGGCGTCAAATGCTGGGGGGCCAACGAGAGCGGCCAGCTTGGGGACGGCACAACCACGGACAGCCCCATCCCCGTGGCAGTGGGCGGACTCTCTGGCGTCACCGCCATTGCAGCCGGGGGCAGCACCGCCTGCGCCCTGGTCAGCGGCGGCGGGGTGAAGTGTTGGGGGGCCAACGATGCCGGCCAGGTGGGGGACGGCACCACGGATGGCCGATCCGCTCCTGCCGCCGTAAGTGGCCTGGCCAGCGGTGTCAGCGCCGTTGACGTGGGCTCCTTTCACGCCTGTGCGCTGATGGCCGGAGGCGGGGTCAAATGTTGGGGCAGCAACGATTCGGGACAACTGGGCGACGGCGCCCTGGACAACCAGCCGACCCCGGTGGATGTGGCGGGGCTGGCCAACCCGGTCACGGCCATCTCGGCAGGCGGCTATCACACGTGCGCCGTGGCCGGGGGCGTGGTCTGCTGGGGAGGCAACTTCTATGGACAATTGGGCGATGGCAGCTTTGACGACTCCCTGTCCCCGGTGGCTGTGGCGGGATTGGAGAGCGATGCAAGCGCTTTGGCCGCTGGATACGACCACAACTGCGCCCTGACCAGCGCCGGTGGCGTCAAATGCTGGGGCGATGGCTATGAGGGCGAATTTGGCGATGGCACCTTTACGGAGGACCCGGTTCTTGGCGAGACATCGGGGCTGTCCTCGGTCGTCACGAGCATTGCTTCCGGGGGCATCCACACCTGCGCCGTACTCGACACAGGCCACGTGCAATGTTGGGGCGGCAACCCATTCGGCCAGTTGGGCGACGGGGCCAACAACAGCCATCCGATCCCCGCCATAGTCGAAACCATCACCGACACCTTCGCCTTCGTAGACGGCGGATCCAGCCACACCTGTAGGCTGACCACGGGGGGCGGCGTCAAGTGCTGGGGCATGAACAATGCCAGCCAACTCGGCGATGGCACTACCACCTATCGCACAG
>CAZKEX010000590.1:0-1560 GCA_964551895.1 uncultured Caldilineaceae bacterium
CCCCAGATGGGTGGGTAGAGGCGCAGCACTTCAGAGAGCACCTGGTCCAGATAGGGCAGGTGGGCCAAGTCGGCCATGGTGGGCGTGCGCCCGGCCAGCATCTGGGTCAGTTCGGCCCGCAAGCGCGCCTCGATGTCAGGATGTTGGGCCAGGAGGATGAAGCTCCAGGTCAGGGCCAGAGCCGTGGTCTCATGGCCTGCCACCAGCAGGGTCAACACCTCGGCCCGCAACTCCGCGTCCGTGAGCGCCTTGCCGCTCTCCTCGTCCCTTGCGGCCAGGAGCAGGTCCAGGAGATCGCCCTGGGCCCGGGGTTGGGCACGCTTGCGGGCGATGATGGCCGCCACCACCCGGTCCAACTCCCGTCGGGCAGTGTGGAAGGAGCGGCTGCCGGGAGTGACCCGGTCCAGTAGGCCCCACAGCCACACCCACCGAGAGCGCAGTTGGCCCAGGCTCTGTTCCAAGACCGTGGTCAAGGCCGCGCCCACCGGCTCGGCCTGGTTTGCCGTGCTCACACCGAAGAGGGCACGGCCCACCACATCCAGGGTCAGACGCCGCATCTCGCTGACGATGTCCACAGGGTCTCCAGATCTCCAGCGGGCCAGGGCCGTCTCCGCCGCAGCCACCATGGGCGGGGCCAACCCCTCGATGCTGCGTCGGTGGAAGGCGGGCTGCATCAGCCGCCGCCGGGCCAGCCACGCATCCCCATCCAGGGTGAGCAAGCCTTCCCCCACACTGCGTCGTACCAGGGCATAGGCAAAGGTCTCCTTGCTGTAGTTGCGATGGTTGGTCTGGAGCACATGGCCCACGGCTTCTGGGTGCGCCAGGAAGATCACCGGCCACAACCCAGCCCGATAGGTGACCACAGGACCATAGTCCACCAGACCTAGATGGAAGCCCAGCGGGTCCGCCTGGGCCTGGCGCATATGGCCCCACAGGGGGTGAGCTGGTGGATGATTATCAGAGAAAACTGTCTTCATTTTTGGCAAAAAAGAAGACCAGAGTCGATAGATTGACAGACCGACCCTGGTCGAATTGTATCCGATTGCTGAACGACAACTGTCTATGGCTCCTCATCCCAGGAAACCGTGATGCCCTGGGCTTTGAGTACATAGTCGATCATGGCGGCCACCGCCTGGCGGCCATCCTCATCCAGGCGGGCGGCGCGCATGGCAATCGCCTCGGCTTCCCGCTCCGCCTTGGTCTGTTCCCGCTTCTCCATCTGGGTCAGCAAGCTCTTGTCCTGGTCCGCGGCGTAGGCGGCCAGAAAGCGGTGTACCTCGTTCTCGGTCATGGGGGTGGCAAAGTAGCTCAAGGGTACGCCAAAGGCTTTGGCCAGCCCCACCATGGTCTGGAAGGAGGGTTCTAGCTTCTTGCCCGTGCGCAATCGGGAGACAGCCGCCCGGTCCACACCCCCCAGACGCGTGATGTCGTCGTAGGTGAAGTGCTTCCCATCCGGGTGGGTGATATAGTCAAAGAGCAGGTCCAACCGGGTGGCCATGCTGGCGTGCTCATCACTCATGGGTGTGTGTCCTTAAAACTGCCGTGCTGCAGAACTGGGAT
>CAZKEX010000591.1:0-1556 GCA_964551895.1 uncultured Caldilineaceae bacterium
TGCCGTCGATCCTGGAATTGGACACCTTCGACGGCATGGGCTGGATCGGCGTGGTCCCCTTCCGCATGAGGGGCGTGCGGCCAAGGGGGCTGCCCGCCGTGCCCTGGCTCTCGGCCTTCCCCGAACTGAATGTGCGCACCTATGTGCGCCATCCCGCCCCGCCCCATCGCCCCGGCGTCTACTTTTTCAGCCTGGATGCCGCCAACCCCGTGGCCGTGGCCATCGCACGGGCGGCCTTCCACCTGCCCTATTTTCGGGCCAAGATGAGCGCGGTCCTCCAGGGCGAGGACGTGGTCTACCGCAGCACACGCACCCATGCCGGTGTGCCTGTGGGCAAATTTGCCGGGGTCTATGGTCCCAACGGCCCGGTCTACACCGCCCAGCCCGGCACCCTGGACCACTGGCTGACCGAGCGCTACTGCCTCTACGCCACATCGCCTTTTCACAGCCGTCCGCAGGCCCAGACCGGGCCGTGGGATCTGTGGCGCAGCGAGATCCACCACGTCCCCTGGCCTCTGCAACCCGCCCACGCCCGCATAGACACCAACACCGTGGCCCAATCCCTGGGCGTCCCCCTGGCCGACGCGTCCCCCCTGCTCCACTTCGCCCGCCAGATCGACGTGGTGGTGTGGCCGCCGAAAAGGGTGAAGGGGTGAAATAAACAGGAAACTCTCGTTCCCACGCTCCGCGTGGGAACGCTTTTTGGCGCTCTGCGCCGAGAAGGTGCAAACAGAAAAAGTGCGCGGAATAGCGTAGAGACAGCACAAAATTTCCGGGTAAAATAGAGAGGAAGACATCGGCCTTTTCTCTTTCACACTCTATTCCACCCACCATGATCCCGATTCCCGCCGCCACGCAACCCGTTTCCCCGCCCCGCCATCGCCTGGGTGTGCCGGTGAAGCTGCTGGGCGCGCCCGGTCTGCGTTCCCACGACAGCCGACGTTGGCAGAACAGCCCCCATCTCAGCGTCAGCCTGGCCTATGTGCGGGATCTCTTTGTCTATCTCGACAGCCGAGCTATCCGCTTTTATCGCCTCTCCAACCAGCTTGCCCCCTACCTCACCCACCCGGATCTGCCCGACTTTCACCGTCAACTGGACGAATGCGAGACCGAACTGGCCGCCACCGGCGACATGGCCCGGCAGATGGGGCTGCGCCTCTCCATGCACCCGGCCTTCCACATTCAGCTCAACAGCCCCAACCCGGCCTGGGTCGAGCGCTCCCGCCAGGAGTTGACCGCGGCCGCGGATCTGCTGGACCGCATGGGGGCGGGGCCGGAGGCGGTGCTGGTGGTCCATGTGGGCGGCGGGCGTGGGGACCCATCCGCCGGCCGGGCGCGCTTCGTGGCCGGGGTGGAGACGCTGCCCGCCCACGTGCGGGCGCGCCTGGCTTTGGAGAACGATGACCGCACCTACAGTTTGCAGGACACCCTCTGGGTACACCGGCGCACGGGCATCCGCTTGGTCTTCGATGTGCTGCATCATCGCTGTCTGGACCCGGCCGGCATCCCCATGACCGAGGCCCTGGGGCTGGCCCTGGCCACCTGGCCCGCCGGGC
>CAZKEX010000592.1:0-1546 GCA_964551895.1 uncultured Caldilineaceae bacterium
TTGCAGATCGGGATCAGATCGATCCGGGCCGCGGCCTTGCCCACCCGCTTTTCGATCTTCATCATCAGCTCCTCCTGATGGTTGCTGCTCAGATCCCCCGTAAACGCGCTATATTGAATACGGTCCAGGCCATAGTCCAGGCAGAAATCTGCCACCTTGCCCCGAATACGGTCGCTGGGGATGTCGTAGATCAAGAGACATTTCATGGGGTTGCTTCTCCTGCTCTCAGGCCAATGGCGTGGGCAAAAAACGACGAGACGACTTCTCCCTGTTAGCCGCGGGTTTCAACCCGGCTCACCAAGACGAGACGTGGGGCACGTAGGCATCCTTCTCCCCGCGGAAGAAGGCCGCGGCCCGCCGGGCCTGGCCCTGGATGATGGCGCTCAGGCCAAATCGCTTGCCGTCATAGGCCTCCGCCGCATCAAGCCGGGCCAGCACCTTCTCGGCCAATCCCTTGCGGCTCTCCTCCACCAGCCGCCCCCGCTCATCCAGCGTCACCGCGGTGCCCCGGTTGAAGATGGCCATCACCGTGCGGTCCACCACAGTCTGACGGAACTCCTCCACCATATCCAACACAAGGCTGGGGGTGCCGGGCCGGTCCACATGGATGAAACCGGCATAGGGGTCAAGACCGGCCAGAATCAGGGAACGCTCCACCTGGTTGTAGAGGATGCCATAGCCATAGTTCAGGGCGCTGTTGAAGGGATCCGACGCCCCCTGTCGCTCCCGTCCCGGCCACACCACCTCCGGGTTGAGCAGCTTGCCCACGCCGGCCCAATATTTCTGGGCCGCCCGCCCCTCAATAGAGAGCAGTTGGCCCCGACAGTCGTCGATGGTTGCGCCATCCGCCGCCTGGGCAATCAACCGGTCCAATTCCGCCACATTGTCCACCATGCCATCGGCCAACAGCCGCACCGCCTCGTAGATCTCCGGCTGGCGATCCTTGCGATACTTGGCCATGTACTTGAGCAGATTGATCTGGTTGCGCAGCTTGCCATGCACCACGGCCAGTCCAAACGCAAGTCCATTGCCGTCGGTTCGAGCGGTCAACTGGGCGCGGCGGGTCTGCACCGTGGCGGCCAAGCCAGCGCTGTAGAAGCTGCCCACGGGGGCGCCTCGCCTGTCCAAAAAGTGAATAGGCACCCCTTGGGCCGCACAGGCCGCCACGGCATCACTGCTCAGGCTCACCCCGCCGCCGGTCACCAGCACGGTTTCCAAGTGCATCAGGGGCGCAACCTGGCGTTTCTCCCCTTTGCAGGTGACCTGGAGCCGTTCGCTCTTCTTGGCAATGAAGCTGCCATATTCGTCCACAATCAGATGCTGCACGATGGCCATGTTAAACCTCCACAAATCAATGACTCAACATCGAAACAAGAGCGCCAAGTTTCTAGCCTAGAAAAAAAGTTTTCTAGGCTAGAAACCGATCGTTTCTTCACTAGAAACGAAATTTTCTAGTGAGGGAATTTTCAATAGGCAGGTAGGCAATAGCAGGCAGCAGACAATAGGCCAGGCCAGCAGGGTTGAAACCCGCGGCTAACAGGGAGAA
>CAZKEX010000593.1:0-1527 GCA_964551895.1 uncultured Caldilineaceae bacterium
ATAAGCCAGTTTGTGCGCGGGCTGGTGGCCCATGTCACCCCGGACGAGATGCTGGCCGTGGCGGAGACCCTGCCCAAGGCTGCCGTGGCGCTTTTTGTGGAGATGCCCCTGGACGCCCAACGCCATAGCCTCAATGTGCTATATGCCCTGCGTAAACAGGCCAGCCGAGATGGCTCGTCGCTCCACCCCTCCCTGGCCGCGGCGGGGTTGCTGCATGATGTGGGCAAGATCGCCGCGCAACAGGCGGGATGGGGCATCCACCTCTGGCTGCGGGGCCCTCTGGTCCTGGCGGAGGCCGTGGCCCCCCGCATCATGAGCGGACAGGCCGACCCGATCCCCGAAAGCGGCTGGCGCTATCTGCTCCACGTCCACCTTGACCATCCAGCCATCGGCGCGCAGATGGCCGCCCAGGCCGGGTGCGACGAATTGACCTGCTGGCTGATCGCCCACCATCAAGAGACCCCGGAAAGCATCGGGCAAACCGGCTCCCGCTTCGCCCAGGATAAACATGCAATCAGCCTCCTCTCCGCCTTGCGCCGGGCGGATCAAAGAAATTAAGGCAAAAGGCAAAGTGCAAACCCCACCCTAACCCTCCCCAGATTGGGGAGGGAATCGCTCAGAGTTACCGGACTTTCGTCTTCGGCGATCCGGCTCCTCCCCCAATCTGGGGGAGGCTGGGAGGGGGTGGCGTGTCAGTTAACAAAAATACACGACACACGACACTCGATACGCAACACGTAACACGTAACACGCAAAGGAACCTCACATGGCAAAACCAAAACTGACCATCATCGGCCTGGGACGCACGGGGGCCAGCTTGGGGCTGGCGCTTCGATTGGAGGCGTTGAGCTTCGAGCTGGTGGGCCACGACAAGGATAGCGAAACCGCGGCCGTGGCCCGCAAGACCGGGGCCGTGGACAAGACCGAATGGAACCTCCACAAGGCCTACGCCGACGCCAACATGGTGATCCTGGCCGTACCCTTTGGCGAATTGGCCGAACTTTTCGCCCAGATCAAGGACGAACTGAAACCCAACTGCACGTTGCTCTGCCTGACCAACGCCATGCAGCCCACCCTGGCTCTGGCCGCCGAACTTCTGCCCGCCTCGGTCCAGGTTATCACCGCCGACCCCATCCTCACCGGCTTGGGCGACATCCCCGGCAACCGGGCGGACCTTTTTGAAGAGGCCATCTTTTGCCTCGCCCCCAGCCTCACCGCCTCGGAAAACGCCGTGGAACTGTGTGTCAATTTGATCACCCGCATCAAGGCCCAGCCCCTCTTCATCGATCCTGTGGAGCATGATGGGGTGGTGGCCGGGGTGGAACAACTGCCCAGGCTGATGTCCATGATGCTCATGCGCATGATGGGCCGGGGCGAAAGCTGGCGGGACGGCAAAAAGCTGGCCGGTCGCCAGTTCGCCCAAAGCACGGAGATGAGCGTCAGCCCGTCACAGATGAGCAGCAGCCTGGCCGCCAATCGGGCCAACATCCAGCGCTGGATGGGCGAACTCCAGGCCGAGATGGATCT
>CAZKEX010000594.1:0-1517 GCA_964551895.1 uncultured Caldilineaceae bacterium
GAATTCACCGCAAAGACGCCAAGAACGCAAAGAAAAGCAAGATTTTTTCCTCTGCATTCTCTGCGAAATCTTTGTGTTCTCGGCGGTTAAATGGCTTTTTGCAGCAGAGTCATTGATGGATCTATTCTAAAGGATGTCGGGATGGGCAGCGAGAGGACTTGGTGGGGTTTGGGGAGATTTCCGGTGGCGTGGGGTTGGGGTTGGGGGCTTACAGATCTGTTCGCCATCTATGGTAAAATGACGCGCTACGCAGCACTGGCTATCCTGTCAATTGCCGGAGGAACGCATCCCATGCAAGACTATATTGTTCGTGCTTTTGCCAACGAGGCCGGCATCCGCGCCCTGGCCTGTACCACCACCCAAGTCACCCTCACCCTGGCCGAGCGCCACGACGCCTCCCCCGTGGCCACCGCGGCCCTGGGCTATGGGCTGACCAGCGCGGCCCTGCTGGGCGGCCAGATCAAAGTCGGCCACCGTGTGGCCATCAAAGTCAAGGGAGACGGTCCCCTGCGCCAAATGGTCACCGAAGGCAACGCCCACGGCCATCTGCGCGGCTATGTGGGGGAGCCGAGCGTGCCCTGGCCCCTGCCCATCGGCCCGGAAGATGTGGCCGAAGCCCTGGGCCGCAACGGCCTGCTCCGGGTGGTCAAAGATGTGGGCCTCAAGGATCTGGTGGAGGGCGTCGTGCCCCTGGAAAGCGGCGAACTAGACCAAGAGCTGGTCGCCTATCTGGACAAGTCCGAACAGATCCCCTCCATGGTGGAGGTCGGCGCGCCCGTGGACGACCGTGGCCGGCTGATGGTGGCTGGCGGCCTCATGATCCAGGTCATGCCCGGCTACGACGAGGACGCCCTGCGCCGGATGATCGTCCAGATCGAAGACATGCCCCCCGTCGCCACCCTCCTGGCCGACGGCGAAAGTCCGGAGCAGATCCTGGCCCGAGTCTTCGGCCCCATCCCCTACGACCTGCTCGATCCCCACCCCCTCACCTTCCGCTGCGGGTGCAGCCGAGAGCGATCTTTGCAGGCCATCAGCATCCTGCCCAAAGAAGACCTGGACATCCTGATCGCCGAAGGCGAGGCCGTGGTGGATTGCCATTTCTGTCGGGAACGGTACGTGTTTGATGTGGCGGAGTTGGCGGGGTTGAGCAAGGAGGGGTAAGTGCGGGAAGGTGTGAATTGACGAGAAGGACCAAGACACCGAGTTTCTTTGAGAAACTCGGTGTCTGCGCGTTATCGATCCGTTGGGGCCTACTTTGGTCCAGATTCTCGCAAAATGGGCAGCGGATTCTTTTGACGCAATCCATCAACTTGCCGCTGCAACCACACGTTGATCAACGTCTCCGGGCTGACGCGCCGTTGTTCGGCAATCCGCCGCAACGCCTGCATCAGATCCGTCTCGATGGACACGTAGCTGTGGCGTGCGGCAGGATCGATGGTCATTTCGACCTCGACCATCTGGTCAGCGTAGTCCGCCCCGCTATGGGTATCCCAAAACTCGGCGATCTCTTCGTATGT
>CAZKEX010000595.1:0-1507 GCA_964551895.1 uncultured Caldilineaceae bacterium
GCAGACCACGTAGGCCACGGGCACTTCCCCCCACTCCCCATGGGGACGCCCCACCACCGCCGCCTCCAAAATGCCCGGGTACGCGGCCAGCATCTCCTCGATCTCCCTGGGATAGATATTGAACCCACCGGAGATGATCAGCTCGTGGCGGCGGCCCAGCAGGGTCAAGTAGCCGGTCACCGGGTCCAGCCGGGCCAGATCCCCGGTGTGGAACCAGCGCCGCCCGGACGGGTCCACGCTAAAGCTGCTCGCCGTCTTCTCCGGGGCCTGCCAATAGCCGTCAAAGACATTGCCCCCCCGCAAGAGCAGTTCCCCCTCCTCCCCCGCCGGCAGGTCCCGGTTGTCCCGGTCCACAATGCGCATAGAGACGCCGGGCAAAGGCGTGCCCACGGTCCCCGGCCGGCGCGGCCCGGCGTAGGGGTTGGAGAAGTTCATCCCGGTCTCGGTCATGCCGTAGCGCTCTAAAATGGTGTGACCCGTCAACCTGTGGAAGGCCTGATGGGTCTCCGCGGCCAAGGGCGCGCTGCCGGAACAGAAGAGGCGCATGTGAGAGAGGTCAGCGGGCGTCTCGGCGTCCGCCAGCATCTGCACCAGGCGCACATAGACCGTGGGCACGGCGAAAAAGAGGGTGGGCCGCAGCGCCTCTGCCCCGGCCAACTCGGCCAGGGTCTCCTCCCCGGCGAACTTGGGGCGCAGAATCGTCGTGGCCCCCGCGGCCAGGGCGCAGTGCAGCCCCACCACCAGCCCATGCACATGGAAGAGGGGCAGCGCCAGCAGCAGCACATCCTCCGCCTGCCAGGCCCACGCCGCCAGCAGCCCGGTCACCGTGGCCAGCACATTGTTGTGGCTGATCACCGCCCCCTTGCTACGCCCCGTGGTCCCGGACGTGTAGATGATCATGGCCCCATCATCCCCGTCCACCGTGGGCCAGACCGTCTCCGCCACCGTCGCCGGGTCCGCCTCCCACTCGGCCAGCTTTTCCACCACCAGGGTGGTCTCGAAGGGCAGGCTGTCCAGGTTCAACCCCTGCAAAATCGGCAACTGCGCCGCCTCTGTTACCATCAATTTGGGGGTCGAATCGGCCAACAGCGGCGCAATCTCCCCCCGCCGATAGCGCAGATTGATGGGCACCATCACCGCGCCCAGACGCAGCAGGGCCAAATAGACGATCGCAAACTCAGGCCGGTTGCCCAAATAAAAGGCCACCCGATCTCCCTTGCCGATGCCCTTTTTCTGCAAAAAAGCCGCCACCTTCTCGGCCCGCAGCCAAAGATCGGCATAGGAAAGTGTTGTCGCCGCACCACCAGGGGGCGTATACGACAGGGCACTCTTCGTGGGTGTGCGTTGGGTTGGGATAGCGAAGAGATCGGATAGGTTCATGGCGATTTTGGATTTCCGATTGTGGATTGTGGATTTTCAATAGCCTTCAGCAACTTCAATAACTGCTCGTAGCGGGTTTATCGCCGGGGCATGCCCTCGATCTGCGTCTTCAAGTTGGCCAACGCCG